>CAJQPW010000309.1 GCA_905480295.1 uncultured Rhizobiaceae group bacterium
CTTTGCATATTTCCGGGTCTTGCGACTTCTATCTTCGCGATGCCTTCACGGGTCCGCTGTCTGGCAGCGAAATCGGGATGCCGTTTGATTTGCCCTTTTCAACGCCATGCCCGATTCATGATGATTGGCGAGGGCGATTCAGCGGTCGGGTGAGATTGGAATCGGATGAAACCCGTTTCAGGAAATAGTGAATTTCAGCGCCGCGAAAAATAATACCAAGAGAGCATTGGAACTATAAAAGGAAGTGAGATGAAGCCAATTTTCCTATTGCTAAACCATCTACCCTGACAATTTTTCCCCAATTCCCTTGTTTTCTTTCGGTGTCGGATGCGCCACAGCAGTTCTCGCAGGCCAATATGAACCGCCGCCGGAATCCACGCCAAGCCGAGTGTATAAACGGCCTGTGGTCCATCGCCCGGATTGATGTGGTGAATGCGTTCCTGGAATGCTTTCAGGCTGTTGTTGCGATACACCCTGTTCTCTGTGCACTCATGGAAATTCCTCCTGTTGAAAGAATGTTGTGTATGCAGCGCCAAATTCCATAGAGCATATTTCAGTCCAATTGCGCATAACACTCTGGCAATATGGCCAATTCCCCAGGCGAGATCTCTAGGCAGACTGTGGTTTCACGACAAGTTTCGTTTGGCTCGGCGTGCTCAATCGACTAGCGTAATCTCATGCGCAAACTTTTACTCCTTGGAACCCACACACTCGTGCTCGCCATCGGATTTGCGCTTGGTGTGTATTTCCTGCCCATTCTGACAGCACCAAAGGCCCCGGACGAGGCAACATTAATAGCGTCGGCACAGCGGGCGATGTTTTCCGCAGAGTTCAGCAGAAAACTGAAAGGCAGTGACTTTCTTCATTGGGGAGAAGGAACGGTAAGCATTACGTCAACTCAGATCGTCCACATGGGTGCGCTGGCACCGGGACCGGACTATATGCTGTATCTCGTGCCGGAATTTGTCGAGGACGAAGATGAGTTTGAGGCGGTAAAGGGCGACAGTTTGAATATTGGTCCGATCAAGACCTTTGACGGGTTTATTATTGATATGCCAGCGGAAGTTGACCTCTCAAAATACACGACGGTTCTCGTCTGGTGTGAGGCTTTTGGCGAATTCATCACGGCGGCGCGTTATCGATAGAATAGTAAACCCGACGGCCGTTCCGTCCGCTCTGCGGCCATTCGGCAAATGGCAAATGAACGCGACCTGTCCCCCGCAATAATCGAGTGGGTTTTCTAACAACCAGCCCCGGCTCGAATCCAATTGACATCAACCGGCAAAATCTGGCGTAAATCGGGAGGCCGCCGACGATGCTGAATACATGCGCCGCGGCCCATTTCCGGTTGCTGAACTTTAGGGGACATCATGATCAAGCGACACACATCCCAATTCAATTTCCTGTCCAAAGCCGTTGTAGCCAACGGCATGGTTTACCTGTCGGGCATGACATCCAAAGATGGCTCAAGCGATGTCACCGGCCAGACGGCTGACGTGCTGGCCCAGATCGACGCGGCGCTGGCGGAATGCGGTGTCGACAAAAGTCGCATCGTCGTGGCTAACATCTGGCTCAAGGATGTTTCCGACTTTGCCGAGATGAACGCCGCGTGGCTTGCCTGGGCGGATGCTGACGCGCTCCCCGCCCGTGCCTGTGTTGAAGCGCCGCTGGTCCGTGACGAAGCGCTTGTCGAAATCATGGTTCAGGCGCTGGCCTGAGCTCGGCGCGATCGCCTGTTGGACGCTTAGAACCGCAGGCGATCGTTGTGACGTTTGTTACCGGCCTTTGCTATCGGCCTTTGCTATCGGCCTTTGTTATCGGCCTTTGAAGTCGGGCTTGCGTTTTTCCATGAAAGCCTGACGCCCCTCCACGTAATCCTCTGACCCAAAACAGGCTGCTACCATCTCATCGCAGCGTGCGATGTCACGGGCAGATGGATCCGGGTGCATCACCTGGGTGGCGATGAATTTCATGGCCCCAATCGTCATCGGTGCATTGTCGGCAATGGTGTTGGCCAGTTCTTCCACCCGCGCTGACAAGTCTTCTTCAGTCACAACTTCCTGAACCAGCCCCAGCCGCAACGCTTCTTCTGCGTCGATGCTCTTTGCCGAAAACATCAGCTTTTTGGCTGCGGCAGCCCCGACGGCATTGATCAGCCGGCGGATTGCGTCGAAGGGATAGCCGAGCGCCAGCTTGGCCGCGGGCATGGAAAAGCGGGACTTGGCAGAGGCAATGCGCATGTCTACACAGGCTGCCAGATTGAGCCCACCGCCGATGCAATAGCCATCGATCATGGCGATCGTGGGTTTGGCATTATATTCGATGATGTCATAGACCACTTTCAACCGGGCATTGTAATGCTCGGTAGCCTCCTTTGATCCCCGCTCCTTGGCGAATTTCGAGATGTCGGCTCCCGAGACGAAAGACTTTCCCCCGGCGCCGGTCAAAATGACAACCCGAACACGGTCATCGCTGGAAAAGGCCGAAAGGGCCTCTTCAACGGCGTCCCACATTTCCAGTGACACCGCGTTGTGACGCTCGGGATTGTTGAAAATCACATATCCGGCAGCCCCCTTGATATGCGCGTGGATCTTGTCTGTCGACAGGGTGAGTTGAATGTCAGTGGTCATGTTGTCAGGTCCTTAATGTTCCGTCAGATGACGGACTTGTCTTTCAGTTCGGCGCATTCTTCGGCGCTGATGCCCAGTTCTTCCAATATTTCGTGGGTATGTTGTCCCCTTGTGGGGGGCGCTGTGGTGAAGCTGCTTGGTGTTCGCGTGAGCTCAACCGGTTGCGCCAACGCCCGTGTCTCTCCGAACGGTTCGGTCATCAGCGGTTGAGCAATCCCCACATGCTGTACCTGGGGATCGTCGAACATTTCGTCAATCTGATAGATCGGTCCGCAGGGCACGCTTGCTTCTGTCAGGATCTCGATCCATTCGGCACTCGTTTTTTGCGCAATGACGTCTGCAATATTGGCATTCAGTTCATCGCGTTGTTCCGCACGTTTGGTGTTGTTTGACAGGCCATCGTCAGCCGCCCAGTCGGGCTTGCCAAGCGCGTTGCACAAACGACGCCAGGTCTCATCGCCGACACAGGCAATGTTGATGGCTCCATCCTTGGTCAGATAGCGGTTGGTGGGCACGCTGGTAGGGTGTTCATTGCCGACCTGGGCTGCAACTTCATCACGCATCAGATAGCGCGACGCCTGAAAGTCCAGCATGAAGATCTGCGATTGCAGCAGCGACGTGTGCAGCCATTGTCCCTCGCCAGACTTTTCCCGTTCAATCAGTGCTGTCTGAATGCCCAGCGCACAGAACAAACCGGTCGTGAGATCCGCAACCGGAATGCCGACACGCATCGGGCCGCCACCGGGCTCACCGGTAATCGACATCAGGCCACCCATGCCCTGGGCGATCTGATCGAAGCCGGGCCGCTTGGAATAGGGGCCGGTCTGTCCAAAACCGGAAATGCTGGCAAGGATGATCCTCGGATTCACCGCCTTAAGGCTTTCATAATCGATGCCGAGGCGATCTTTCACGTCGGGGCGGAAATTTTCGACCAACACATCTGCCGTTGCCACCAGCTTCATAAACAGCTGTTTTCCTTTTTCATCCTTGAGATTAAGCGTCAGACTGCGACGGTTGCGCTGCAGGTTCTGAAAATCGGCGGTATTGCGCCCCGCCCCCAGCGCGCCGTCCGCCTCCAGTGAGGCCGGTTGCTCAATCTTGATGACATCGGCGCCCCAGTCGCCAAGCTGTCGGACTGCGGTTGGCCCCGAGCGGACACGGGTCAGGTCGAGCACACGGATGTGGGACAGGGCTGTTGAGGCGGGTTGGTGAGACATGAGGATCTCCTCTCAGGTGTTGAATCGGATCGGCATGCGATCATGAAGCATTGTTTTGACTTCGGGATTGACGGATAATGGATGCGTTGGGACGATGGGAATATTTATCATTTCGGCACCAGTTTGAAGACATGTTTTGACAGCAGAACACCGATCCAGATGGTCATGAATATCCGCGCAAGATGATGCAATGCGACCACCACCGGATTGAAATTGAGCGAAAGCGCAATCAGGCTCATCTCGGCCAGGCCTCCGGCCGCAAAGCTGACAAACAGTGCTTCAAATTCAGCGGGCACATAAGGGGTCAGCAGGGCTGCTATGACGCCGGCCAAAACAAGCATGTAGATACCGACGAGAAGCCCCAGACCCAGGCCTTTGGCCAGCAAACGGCGTGACATGCCCGAGAACTGAGCACCAAGCGCCGTGCC
>CAJQPW010000310.1 GCA_905480295.1 uncultured Rhizobiaceae group bacterium
GCGTCAAGCTGATCGTTGGCGAGGCCTTCGGAATTTCGAAAGAAGCGCGAAAGGTTGCAGACGAATATCCTGAAATCGCCTTCCTCATGGGTGACCCGTTTGAGCCGCATGGTTCCAATTTTGCCGTCTTCGACAACTATATCCACGAGCCCTGCTACCTGATGGGCATGATTGCCGGGGCAATGACGAAAACCAATAAGCTTGGCATGGTCGGTGGATACCCCATCGGTGAAGTCAACCGGTTGTTCCATGCGTTCATCAATGGTGCGCTCTCCGTCAATCCCGACATCCAGTACAAGGTCACCTTCATCGGTTCCTGGTACGATCCGCCAAAGGCAAAAGAAGCAGCTTTCGCGCAGATCGAGGCCGGTGCAGACATCATGTATGCCGAACGGGCGGGCGTGGTTGATGCGGCACGCGAAAAAGGCGTGTTGGCTTTTGGTAATGTCAACGACATGAACAAGGAAGAAAACGGCACCGATGTGGTGGTGACGTCCGCGCTCTGGCACATGGAAGCCGCGATCGCCAACGCTATTGCTGAGGTTAAATCAGGAACGTTCAAAGCCGCAAACTACAAGGAATGGACGATGATGCGCCGGGGCGGTGCGAGCCTGGCTCCGTATTATGAGTTCGAGGACAAGATCCCGGCCGATATCAAAGCCAAGGTCGAGTCGGTCAAGGCCAAGATTCTGTCCGGTGAGTTTGATGTCACCATCACGGATAGTGAGCCAAAATCGTCTTTCTAGCCCGGCGATACGGAAGTCGGTTCCGTCATGGATAGTGAACCAATATTGGCGTTTCAGGGCGTGACCAAACGGTTTGGCACGCTCGTCGCCAATGATGATATTTCCCTGTCTCTTCGACCCGGTGAGGTGCTTGCCTTGCTGGGGGAGAATGGCGCGGGCAAGACGACGCTGATGAACATTCTGTTCGGCCATTACCAGGCTGATGAAGGCGCGGTGCTGGTCGACGGAAAGGAATTGCCGGCGGGGTCAACACTGGCCGCCATTCAGGCCGGTATCGGCATGGTGCATCAACACTTCACACTGGCCGAAAACCTGACGGTGCTGGAAAACATCACACTGGGGACGGAAAGCCTGTTGGCGTGGCGCCAGGACATTCGGTCCAGCCGAAAAAAACTCGACGCCATGATGCAGGATTACGGCCTGTCGGTTGACCCTGACGCGCTGGTCTCCTCGCTGTCGGTTGGGGAGCGTCAACGGGTGGAGATACTCAAAGCCCTGTACCGCGATGCCCGCATTCTGATCCTTGATGAGCCAACAGCCGTGCTGACTCCGCAGGAGGCCAGTCGGCTCTTTTCGACGCTGAAATCGATCACCACACGGGGTCTGGCGGTCATCTTCATCTCCCATAAACTGCATGAGATTCTGGAAATCAGCACCCGGGTTGCAGTATTGCGCCGGGGGGCGATCGTCGGACAGCTCGATACGGCTGACGCCAACCGCGAGCAATTGGCGCAGATGATGGTGGGGCGGACCGTGTCGCGCCCTAAACTGTCGCCAATCGAACCGGGCACGCCGGTTCTGCAGATTGAAAACCTCACCAGTGAGGGCATGGGGGCAACCGCACTCAAGCAGTTGAATCTGACGGTATATGCCCATCAGATTGTCGGAATTGCCGGCGTGGCTGGCAATGGCCAGGGCACGCTGGCCGATATTCTCAGCGGACTGAACAGCAGCTTTACCGGATCGCTGCTGATCAATGATGCCGCCTATTGTACCGGTGATCCCCGCGCGATTGTCGCCAGCGGCGTGGGGCGTATTCCCGAAGACCGTCATGCCCGGGGCATGGTGGTGGATATGGAAATCTGGGAAAACCTGATGTCTGAAGACATTCGCTCACCTGCAATGTCGAAGCATGAAATTCTGATCAACAGCAAAGCGGCGTTACGACGTGCCGAGCAGCAGATCGATCAGTTTGATGTGCGCTGCGAAGGGCCGATGGCTGAAACCCGGTTGCTGTCGGGCGGCAATATGCAAAAGCTGATTCTGGCGCGGGCGCTGGCGCGTGATCCCGCCTTCATTCTCGCCAATCAACCGGTTCGCGGGTTGGATGAAGGGGCAATCGCCCATGTGCAGGGACAATTGCTCGAAGCGCGGCAAAGGGGTGCGGCCATTCTGCTGATCTCTGAAGACCTTGATGAATTGATGTCATTGACTGACAAAATGGCGGTGATGTCCAACGGAAAACTGAGCGCGGTTTTTGACAGTCAGCAGCATTCGGCAGCGGAAATCGGCTTGATGATGGCCAGCGGTGGTCATTTTGAAGCCACCACCGGGCAGGATAGCGGCACAGGAGAGTTGCGTGGTCATTGAACCCAGACAAAGCGTTTCAATTCTCCATGCGGGTCTTGCACCAATATGGGCCATCTTGGTGTCGATGATCATTTGCGCGGCACTGATAAACTGGGCAGGTGCGCCGGTGTTTGAGGCCTATGGCCTTCTCGTCAAGGGTGCATTTGGCTCCGCGTTTGCGATCAAGGAAACCCTGACCCGCTCGATCCCGCTGATCTTTACCGGGCTTGCTGTTTCAGTGGCGTTCAGGGCCAAGTTTTACAACATCGGCGCCGAGGGGCAATTGTATGCGGGCGCCCTGGCCGCAACGTTTTTTGGCACCGGTCTGGTGACCATGCCGGCGCCGCTGATGATCCCGTTTTTGGTCATTGTCGGAGCGTTGGCCGGCGGCGCCCTGCTGATCGTACCGGTCCTGCTGAAAACCCACCTCAAGGTTGATGAAGTGGTGACGACATTGCTGCTCAATTTTGTTGTTTTGCTGATGGTCAGTTACCTGATTGAAGGACCGTGGAAGGACCCGATGTCTCTGGGCTGGCCCCAGGCGGCATCGATCATCGATGAGGGTGTATTGCCAACGCTGATGGCAAAGGGCCGTCTGCATCTGGGGCTTATCATCGCCCTGATCATGGCGGTGCTGGTTTGGCTGATGATGCGTTACACCGTTCAGGGCTACGAAATCCGTGCGGTCGGACACAACGCCAAGGCGGCAGAGTTTTCCGGTGTGCGGGTTAATCGGACTGTGATCATGACAGCGATGATCTCCGGCGGATTGGCCGGGATGGCAGGGGTGAGCGAGACCGCCGGTCTGAAAGGCTATCTGACGCTCGATCTGTCACCGGGGTTTGGCTATACCGGCATCGCAGTCGCCATGCTGGCACAGCTCAATCCGCTGGCGGTGATACCTGCTGCCGTGTTCCTGTCTGCCGTCTATGTGGGGTCAGATGCGATGAGCCGGGCGGTCAATATACCCACCTATATTGCTGATGTTCTGGTGGGTGTCAGCGTGCTGGCAGTTTTGTGCAGCGTCATGTTCAGCCAATATCGAATCCGGTGGTCGAAATGAGCGATCTGTTTGACATTCTCCTGACCGCCGGTTTCTGGGCTGCCACCATCCGGATCGTCAGCCCGCTGATATTCGGCACGCTTGGTGAATTGATCTGCGAACGGGCCGGCGTGCTCAACCTGGGTATTGAAGGCATCATGACCGTGGGTGCCATGTCCGGCTGGATGTGGGTTTACCAGGGGGGCGATCTTTGGGGCGGTGTCCTGTTTGCCGCCTGTATGGGCGGGCTGTTCGGGCTGCTGCACGCCATTTTCACCGTGTATCTGGGACTCTCCCAACACGTGACCGGCATTGGCATCACACTGTTTGCTTCATCGCTCAGCTATTTCGTCTATCGCATGCTGTTGCCGAATGCCACGACACCGCCAAAAATCGTTCCGTTTCAACCGATTGCGGTTCCCTACCTGTCGGATTTGCCGATCATCGGCCCGGCTCTGTTTACGCAATCCGCGCTGACCTATCTGGCTTTGGCGATTGTTCCCGTGACCTGGTACGTGCTGTTTCGGACCCCGGTCGGGCTGGCGGTGCGCATGTCGGGAGAAAATCCGGTCGCAGTGGAAGCGCAGGGCATCAATGTTCTTGCTGTGCGCACCGGTGCCGTGATGGTTGGCAGTGCGTTCATGGCGATTGGTGGCGCGTTCATTACCATGTCCTGGTTCGACGCGTTCTATTTCGGCATGATCAATGGTCGTGGCTGGATCTGTGTTGCCCTGGTGATCTTCGCCTCCTGGCGGCCGGGTCGGGCCTTGATCGGAGCGGTGCTGTTTGCGGGTCTGGAAGCGATGCAGGTGCGTGCGCAGCAATCTGCCGGTGCGTTTATTCCCTATCAGTTTTTCCTTATGTTGCCCTATGTGATGTCGATCATTGCCATGATCGTCATGGCCAGCCGAACCAAATACCCCCAGGCGTTGCTGGTGCCGTTCCGGCGGGGTGAACGGGTCTAAACCCAGAGTGAAATTGGAGTTCCCATGTTGAACGATGCCGACCAAAAATTTCTCCGTATCGCCTATGACGAAGCCAGAGCCGGGTTTGATGAAGGCGGTTGTCCGATTGGATCCGTGCTGGCGCAGGGTGATCATCTGATTGCCCAGGGCCGTAACCAGCGGGTGCAGGGGGGCGACCCCATCGCCCATGGAGAGATGGATTGCCTTCGCAAAGCGGGTCGGCAAAAGACCTATCGTGGCATGACACTCTACACATCCCTTTCTCCCTGCATGATGTGTTCAGGAACCATTGTGCAGTTTGGCATTACCCGGGTTGTGGTCGGTGAGAACGTCAATTTTGGTGGCAATGAAGATTTTCTGCGCAGCCGGGGTGTCGACGTCATCGTGGTCAATGACGCGGACTGCGTTGCGCTGATGAAGCGCTTTATCGAAGAAAAACCACAACTTTGGGCAGAGGACATTGCCGAGGACGAGGAATAACCCACGCGGAGATGGCGCTCGGCCAGGCGTGTTTTTCATTGGCAAACGGAGTGTTGCCAACCGACGGCTCAATCCAATTCACGTTCGGGGCCCCAGAAATCAAGCGACCGCCAAAGGCATGAGGGGTTGATGCCTCTCCTTTGACGGTCGCCTGACCCCGTTCGCCCCCGAACGGTGGATATCGATCATCCCGACATTGTTCTGGGATTAAACCAGAGCCTCTTCCTTGGTGATGGCATGGCTCAACATCGGTGCTTCCCCGGTCGCTGCGGTATAGCGGGCATTTTCCAACAACAGCGGGCTGCCGTCTTCCGGCTGTACGATATAGATAAAGCTGTGGGCACGAACCGCGTAGCTCGGGTTGAACCTTTTATCCGGCCGCAGATCGTAATTGACCCCGACAAGAGCAAAATCGGTAATCGGCCGATTTTGAAACAGCATGTCGATCCAGTCCGTATCGAAAATGCGACGATAATCCTCACCAACGTAGTTCTGTTCCTCTGCCGGCAGCATTTTCAGCACGTAATCGGCGAGTTTCGCAATCGGCAGCGAATAACGATTCAGTTGAATGACCGAAATCTGCGAATCAGACTGGGCCAGTCGCATGAAATAGTTTCTGAGCTGGTCGTTGCGGGTGAAAAGAATGTCCTTCAACAGCCGTCTTATGCGCTGAGGTGTTTCTTCAAACCCGGCTTCCCACCGTGAGACGTTGGGCTGAGTGACCCCGAGAAGGTCGGCCAACTCGGTCTGGCTTAACCCGCGTTTCCTTCGCACCATCCGCAAATTGTGACCCTTAAACATGGCGCATGGTGGATTTTGAGCAAAAACATCATCGCTGATGATTTCATCCGGCAACACATCCAGCACGGCTGTGTCGTCTGATGCGTTTGATATATTTCGTTTTTCGTAAGTTGAATGTTCCATCGCCATTGT
>CAJQPW010000311.1 GCA_905480295.1 uncultured Rhizobiaceae group bacterium
GGAAAGTGCACGCAGGATTGCCCAGTCTTCGCGGGCTTCGCCTGGGGCAAATCCGGCCCGGTTGCCCATTTGCACCCTGCCCTCAGTATTGACCCACATGCCTGATTTTTCGGTATAGGCCGCACCAGGCAGAATTACATCAGCATGGTGTGCACCAACATCACCATGGCTACCGATATAAACGGTAAAGCCGCTGCGCCGCTCCATCATGTCGAGTTCGTCTGCGCCCAGCAGGAACAGCAACTCACTCTGACGCACCATTTCAGCGGTGGATTTTCCATCTTCACCGGGAACAAATCCGAGATCCAGTCCGCCCACCCGACCGGCAGCGGTATGTAGAATGTTAAACCCGTTCCAGTCATCGCGGATCACGCCCAGTGCTTCGGCAGCTTTGGCGATCGTTTTCATTATCGCAGTGCCGTCCTTGCGGGCATAGGCACCTGCACCGACGATGATCATCGGTCTTTCCGCTTTGGCGGGCTTGTGCGACTCGAACTGCTTGATTGAATCGGCGCCCGTACCAATGTGGTGATAATCATAGGTCAAATCAGCGTCTTCACCGATTACCGCAACCTGCAATTCGCCGGTGCGCCAGCGTTTGCGGATGCGGCTGTTCAAGACCGCCGCTTCCTTGCGCGGATTGGTACCAATCAACATCAGCGCATCAGCATCCTCGATGCCATCGATGGTCGAATTGAACAGATAGGATGCCCGTCCCAGCGACGGATCAAGCGCAGAATCTTCTTCGCGACAATCCATATTGGACGACCCCAGAGCGGTCATCAGTTCGCGCATGGCGTAGATTTCTTCGACCGAAGACAGATCACCGGCAATGGCACCAATATCAGATGCAGGTGTTGCAGCAGCTTTTGCGGCAATTACGTCAAACGCTTCAGCCCAGCTTGCGGCGGTTAGTTTGCCGTTTTTACGGATGTAAGGGCGATCCAACCGCTGGGTTTTCAATCCATCCCAGATGAAGCGCGTCTTGTCAGATATCCACTCTTCGTTCACCGCTTCATTGATACGCGGCATGATGCGCATCACTTCTGATCCGCGCGTATCGACACGAATGGACGATCCAACCGCATCCATCACATCAATGGTTTCGGTTTTTGTCAGTTCCCAGGGACGCGCCTGAAAAGCATAGGGTTTTGAGGTCAGGGCTCCTACGGGGCACAGGTCAATCACATTGCCCTGCAATTCCGACGTCATGGCCTTTTCCAGATAGGTCGTAATCTCGGCATCCTCACCGCGACCGAGCAATCCCAGTTCCGAGACACCGGCGACTTCGGTGGTAAACCGCACACAGCGCGTGCAGTGAATGCAGCGGGTCATGATGGTTTTGACCAACGGACCGATATTCTTGTCTTCAACGGCGCGCTTGTTTTCCTGATAGCGCGACGCATCCATGCCAAAAGCCATGGCCTGATCCTGAAGATCGCATTCACCACCCTGATCGCAGATCGGGCAATCCAGTGGATGGTTGATCAGCAGGAATTCCATCACCCCTTCGCGGGCCTTCTTGACCATCGGGGTGTTGGTGAAAATCTCCGGTGGTTCGCCGTTCGGGCCGGGGCGCATATCGCGCACGCCCATGGCACAGGACGCGACGGGCTTGGGCGGACCACCCTTGGCTTCAATCAGACACATGCGGCAATTGCCGGCAATCGACAACCGTTCGTGAAAACAGAAACGAGGCACTTCCGCCCCTGCCGCTTCAGCAGCCTGAAGCAACGTATAATGGTCCGGAACCTCGACCTCTTTGCCGTCTACTATGATCTTGGCCATCGCCAAACTATCCTGTCTTACCTGTCCAGAATGTCCCGCTTCCAGAGAAGTGGGACATCTCAGTTCTTATCCGCATTCTTGTTGTTGCCACAGTTTTACGTGCGGCAGATGCGTCCAGCCAAAAGCATGATCGCTATCGCCTTTTGCGTCCAAATGATCAAGCCGTTGTTTGGCTTCTTCAATACTGGGTTGATGCCCTTCATCAACCCACCACATCACCAGATTATGGCTCTTCATCGCACTGAACCACTGATGTTTTCCGTTATAGATACCTTTGTGCGCCGTTTTCCAAACGAATTGTTCAAGATCGGCGGGGCTTTCCCAGACCGACAGAGTCATAATTGTATCAGCCCCTTCGCAGACGGCATTTTTGCCGTCCGCATCCCGTTGTTCATCGAGCAGACGCCAGACAAAGCCCGACGCGCGTTCAGCCAAACCGTTTATCCGAGTCACATGGTCGACGAAACCCCGGGCCGCATCCGAACCGGGGTCAATCTTCCAAAAGGATATGTTGAGTTCAGCCAAATGCACGCGAGATCCTATAACAAAGCAACAATGGCCATTATGGCCAGCACTACGTTTACGGCCCAGGACGCCACATAGGCAAAGGTTCGTGGACCGCGCACTTCGGCACCGATGTTCTGCGCCAGGGTAATAGAATGGATAAGCCGAAAGACCAGGAACAAAACCATCAGCAGGTTGACCCACCATGGGGAAACACCGGCCAATATGCAGGCGACCAGGGCAATGGTGATCAGGGATGCATTTTCAACCGCGTTTTGGTGACTGCGGTTGAATCGGTAAAGCGCATCGCCGTAATCGCTGCCGGGCTGAGAACCCGCGGGCAATTTCGCTTCGGCCTTTTTCGCACCAACAAGAGCGGACTGTAACAGAGTGATGAGCACAAAAACCAACAAAGCAATCAGGGCCCAACTGTATGAAGCAACAAATTCCATCGTTCTACTCCTCTATCTGGCCGATTGCGGGATTGCTATTCGGCCGCTTCAAGTACGGCACCGTCCTTGTCCGAACGGTATGTATAGCTGTCGATGCGGGCCTCCATTTCAGGCCTGAAGTGGTTGATCAATCCTTGTATCGGCCAGGCGGCTGCATCTCCAAGAGCGCAGATTGTATGGCCTTCAATTTGTTTCGTGACATCAAAAAGCATGTCAATTTCTCGTTTCTGCGCACGTCCCTCAACCATGCGCTCCATGACGCGCCACATCCAGCCCGTGCCTTCGCGGCATGGAGTACACTCGCCGCAGCTTTCATCCTTGTAAAACGCCGAAAGGCGGGCGATGGCGCGAATGATATCGGTCGATTTGTTCATCACGATAACAGCCGCCGTACCGAGGCCGGACTTCAGCGCCGAGAGGGAATCAAAATCCATCGGGCAGTCGATAATCTGATCTGCGGGAACCATGCGAACAGATGACCCGCCCGGAATAACGGCCAGAAGATTATCAGCCCCTCCACGCACGCCACCACAATGCTTGTCGATCAATTCGCGGAAAGGAATGCTCATTTCCTCTTCAACCGTGCAGGGACGATTAACATGGCCGGACACGCAAAAAAGCTTGGTGCCGCGGTTGTTGTCGCGCCCAAAGGAGGCAAACCAGTCAGGACCACGACGCAATATTGTGGGTACCACGGCCACCGATTCAACGTTGTTCACGGTCGTCGGGCAGCCATACAGGCCGACATTGGCCGGGAAAGGCGGTTTCAGCCGTGGCTGGCCCTTTTTTCCCTCAAGTGATTCAAGCAGAGCCGTTTCTTCACCGCAGATATAAGCACCTGCCCCGTGGTGAACATAAATGTCGTAGTCCCAGCCATTCTTGTTGTTTTTGCCCAACAGTTTGGCGTCGTAACATTCGTTGATCGCGGCTTCCAGCGCCTCGCGCTCCCGCATATATTCGCCACGCACGTAAATGTAGCAGGCATGGGCACCCATCGCGAAACCAGCAATCAGACACCCTTCAATCAAGGTGTGCGGATCATGACGCATGATGTCACGGTCCTTACAGGTGCCCGGTTCAGATTCATCAGCGTTGATGACGAGATAGTGCGGACGCTCGCTTTCCTGCTTCGGCATGAACCACCATTTCAACCCGGTAGGAAATCCGGCTCCGCCGCGTCCTCTCAAACCGGATTCCTTGGTTTGCTCAACAACCCAGTCGCGACCATTCTTGATAAATCCGGCGGTGCCTGACCAGTGGCCGCGCGCCATGGCCCCTTTCAGAGACCGGTCATGGATGCCGTAAATATTGGTAAAAATGCGATCTTTATCTTGCAGCATGCATCACCTTCAACGCGGCTTTTTGCCGAAAACGCGAATATACTCTTCCGCGCCGCCCTTGGCCAAAGCCTTGGCTTGTTTCACCCAGTCATCGCGATCGATGCGGCCCTTGAATTTCAGGAAGCCATCGACCCAATCGCGCTCTGCTTTTTTCCATTTTGACACTTGCTCAAACTTGTAAATGCCGAGGCCGTTCAAGATGCCTTCAATTTTTGGACCAACACCGGAGATCAGCTTGAGATCATCCGGCTTTGCGGGTTTGCGCATGCCCTTGGGCTTGCCTGCATCCGCTGACTTCGCCGGTTTAGCAGCAGCATTTGCTTTTTTGGTCGCCGCCGCACCAATCACACCAGCAATCTTCGCCGCTGGTTTTTTGGATGGAGCAGCAACTTTGGATTTGGTTTTGCCAGCGGCAGCCTTCCTAGCGGAACCGGATGCCCGGCTGCTCTTTCCAGGTTTTTCGGTCAAAGACGTGAGTCCGCCTTCCGGGGCGGAATAGATGCGATCGATCTGCGGCCCAGGATTGATCTCGCTGCCTTTGCCAGCAGCGAAACGGTCAATAATATGCTCCATCTGCTCAGCGGTCAGGTCTTCATAACTGTCCTTGAAAATCATCACCATGGGTGCATTGACGCATGCCCCCTGACATTCGACCTCTTCCCAGGACAGATTACCGTCTTCAGAAATTTCAAATGGATTTTGCGCGATGCGGCTTTTGCACACGGCGATCAGATCACCGGCGCCACGCAACATGCATGGCGTGGTGCCACAAACCTGGACATGGGCCCGTTTGCCAACCGGAGCCAATTGGAATTGCGTGTAGAAGGTTGCCACTTCGAGCACCCGTATCAGCGGCATATCCAACATGTCTGCGACCAGCTCAATTGCAGCTTTGGTTACCCAACCATCCTGTTCCTGCGCACGCATCAGCAGTGGAATAACGGCCGAGGCTTCACGCCCCTTTGGGTAGTCTTTGATCTTGCGTTTTGCCCATGCCGCATTGCTGCGGTTGAAGGCAAAAACCGGGGGCTGGACGGAGTCTTCAGCGAGGCGACGAACGGACATGCAAATTGCAACCGAAATTGTTGATAAAGCTTGTGGGCCTCTCTTAGCACACGTCTGCGGAAATGCCAGTGTCGGAACCGTCTGAAGGCAAAGAACTGTGGGTTTTTTTCCGCTTATCAGGCTTGATTATGATTTCGCTTTGCGGCTCATAAAATCCAGCCAAAACGGGCTGCGGCTGGCAAA
>CAJQPW010000312.1 GCA_905480295.1 uncultured Rhizobiaceae group bacterium
TTATAAAACTATCGGCGCTGATCTTCTGAAGAAATGGTCGGGCATAGAGACCCATATGGTAGTTTGAGTGGCTATCACCCAACCAACCGGCGATGGTGAAAGGGCCACGTTTTCGCAGAGCGAGAGGCAGTATCATCATACATTCGGATTCAACCCGCACGATCACCAGCCGGGGCCTCATGCGGGCGTGGATGGACACCAGCTCAGTCCAGCGCTTAACCCATTCAAAATCCTGATAGAGGGAACAAACCCCATCTTCCTGTAGCGCATTCCAGCATGCCTCCAGGCCGTCAAGACGATCAAAAATCTCGACTTTTACCCGTCCAAATTCTGACAATTTGACCGTGGCAGACTGGAGTGGAATTGGCTGAATGAGCATGTGAAAGTTTATTAACCGTGTCGACACCTTGCTGTGCAGTCACAATTATTAGCAGGAAAGTCTAAACAATTGATGGGTAACTATAGTGCGGGAAACAGTGGGTAGCAGCTCAAATGAATACGGCAAAAACTCGAAACACCAGGCGTGTTCTGGCCGGAATTAATTTCACCGGCCTCGACCGGATCTATCAGCAGCTGGACAGCGAGCTGGGGATGATTTTGACATTTCACCATGTTCACCCCCATCCGATACCGAAATTTGCCCCCAATGCTCATCTGACCGTTCATCCTCAGTTCCTGGAAACGGTCATCAGGCTGTTGCTTCGACGCAAGATCGACATCATCAGTCTGGACGAAGCGTGTATGCGGATCGAAAGCGATGAGCCGCCCGGGCGTCGGTTCGCGGTTTTTACTTTCGATGACGGATATCAGGATACACTGGTCCATGCCGTGCCGATCCTCAAAAAGTACGATTTACCCTACACGGTTTACCTGGCTCCGGGCCTGATTGAGGGGACTGCCGATCTGTGGTGGGAGGCGATCGAAAGGGTGGTGCGTCAGCAGGATCGTCTGATGATTCAGATCCCGGGCATGGGCATGGGGCCAACAGAGCTGGACTGCTCCAATCTGCTTCAAAAAGCCGATACCTTTCAATTCCTGTTGGATTATCTGACCAACGAAGTTTCAGAAGAAGATCAGCGACAGGTGGTTCGCGAACTGTGCTGGATCTACAAGATCGACGTCGACGCTTTGATGAAAAGCGAAATCATGAACTGGCAACAGGTGGAAAGTTTAAGAGCAGATCCAAATTGCACGATTGGTGCCCATACATTGAAACATCGGGCTCTGGCCCGGCTGGATCTGGCAGAGGCCCGCGACGAGGTGATCAGCGGTGCGGCAGTTCTTGAAGCTCAAACCGGCCAGCGCCCCCAGCATTTTGCCTATCCCTATGGCTATCGAAAAGCCGCCGGTCATCGCGACTTTGAGCTGCTCGCAAGCCTGGGTTTCAAGACGGCAGTCACGACAAGAGGTGGCATGATCTTCCCGTCACACCGCGAACACCTCAGCGCTCTTCCACGCATTTCGGTCAATGGGCTGTATCAAAAACTGCGCTATTTCTCACCATTCATTTCTGGCTTACCGACCCGACTGAGCACGGGAATGCGGCGTCTCGACGTTTCCTGATGCCGTTTCAGGCGCTTTCCGTCGACATCCACTTAATGATCACCATTGCGGGCACCACCCACAAAACACCGCTGAACATGAAATACAACATGTGGGCGTACCAGGGGGCATTGGCCAAGGTTGCGCTTGCGACGGCGACTGCAACCAGCGCGTAGACAATGACCAGAATAACGATCAGAAACATGCCGATCATCTTTTTGGCGCGAAGGGGCAATGTGGTGCGCATTTTTCGTCCGGATGTGGATTAATCTCGGCGCTGGTGTAGTGGGTTTCTTAAAGAAAGACCAGCGTTGGGGCAGGGGGCGACGTCGTGTCGCTGTTTTTGCGTGCTCACCCTATTTACATATTGATCGGCAAAGCGGAAATAGGCGCAGATACTGATATCATTCATGATGGTAGGGTTCCGAATTGTCTGCCAGTCGTTGATTGCAAGCTGAGACACACATGAAACTGAGCGAAAAATCTGTGAAACCGGTGCGCCTCTGGCTCTATGGGGTGGTGGCACTGACCACGATCATGGTGCTTGTGGGCGGCGCAACCCGTTTGACGGACTCCGGTCTGTCGATCACGGAATGGGAGCCGCTTACCGGATTCATTCCCCCGCTCGGCGATGCGGGATGGCAGGCCTATTTCACGCTGTATCAGACCACCGATGAATTTAAGTTGCAAAACAGCGCGATGACGCTTGAACAGTTCAAAACCATCTTCTGGTGGGAGTTCGGTCATCGGGTGCTGGGCAGGGTTATTGGCATTGCGGTTCTCATACCCATGCTCTGGTTCTGGTTCACCGGCAGGCTGAACGATTGGCTGAAACCGGCAACACTCGGTCTTTTTGCCCTTGTTTGTCTACAAGGGGCGATTGGCTGGTGGATGGTGAAGTCTGGTCTGGTCAAGCGGGTGGATGTCAGCCAGATCAGGCTTGCGGTTCATCTGGTGACCGCCTTTATTTTTCTTGCAGCGCTGGTATGGACTGCCCGCTCAACCGTGCGTCACACCAACGTGCCGGTACCAGAAATGTTCTGGCAGGGCGGCGCATTGACAGCTCTGATCCTTGCGCAGATTTTCCTTGGTGGACTGGTAGCCGGTCTCGACGCCGGAATGGCTTACAATACCTGGCCGGATATGAACGGCAATTGGATACCGGATGGTATTGCCGCCATGACACCCGGTTGGAAGAACCTCACTGACAACGCCACAACGGTTCAATTTGTCCATCGTATCGCGGCCTATGTTGTCTTGCTCGCGGTGCTGGTCCACGCCATGCATCTCACCCGTTCAGTGCCTGCTACCCCCCATGTTCGACGCGGGTGGACATTGGCGCTGCTGGTGGTTGCCCAAGCTATGATCGGCATCATCACCCTGGTGATGCAGGTGCCTGTGTTCTGGGCTCTCGTTCATCAACTGGGTGCTGTCGTCGTCCTGGTGTTTGCGGTCACCCATTGGCGCGCCCTGCGTCCGCGTGAAGAATTCTCTTTCCACACCGGTTCCTCCGCTTTAAGTCCAGAACATGGATCGCTCTGAACGCGCATTTTTAGAGGTTGAATCGTCGGTCAGCGAACAGCGCTGGGTCGAACGGGCGACCCGGCAGCAACTGGGTCATGCAGAGAGCATGACCGAAATTGACCGGTTGGATCCGCTGGTCGCCCGTATTCTGGCAGGGCGTGGCGTGGTGCCCGAGGCAGCCTCTTCCTTTCTTCAACCCACCCTGCGTGAATTGATGCCGGACCCGTCGAACCTGACACAGATGGATGCGGCGGCATCGCGTCTTGCCGATGCGATTGAAGCCCATGAAAGAGTCGCGATCTTTGGTGATTATGACGTCGATGGTGCAACGTCAGCCGCGCTGCTTTGGAAATTTTTCCAGCATTGCGGGGTGGAGTCTGAAATATATATTCCAGACCGTATCTTCGAGGGCTATGGCCCCAATATTCCCGCCATCGATCAGCTGATTGACCGGGGTGCGGGGTTGCTGGTGACCGTGGACTGCGGGTCCACCAGCCACGAGGCCATCGCCCGGGCGCGCGAGCGTGATGTCGATGTCGTGGTGTTGGATCACCATCAGGTTGCAGACACGTTGCCGGACGCGGTGGCTTTGGTGAATCCGAACCGGGACGACGACATGTCGGGGCAGGGGCATCTTTGCGCTGCCGGAGTTGTGTTCCTGACACTGGTTGCCCTCAACCGGGAGCTGCGCAATCGGGGTTACTATCAAGGTGATCGCCAGGCGCC
This sequence comes from uncultured Rhizobiaceae group bacterium, assembly GCA_905480295.1. Classification (GTDB taxonomy): domain Bacteria; phylum Pseudomonadota; class Alphaproteobacteria; order Rhizobiales; family Rhizobiaceae; genus Pseudahrensia. The sequence goes on from CAJQPW010000312.1 coordinate 3,793, forward strand.
TGATCTGATGGCATGGCTGGACCTGGTAGCGTTGGGCACGGTTTGTGATGTTGTGCCGCTGACTGGGTTGAACCGGGCCTTTGTGTTGCGTGGGATCGACGTCATGCACCGCCAGCAAAATATCGGCCTCGTGGCGCTGTCGAAAGTGGCCCGGCAGGATGGACCTGCAGCCCCCTGGCATCTTGGGTTTTTGCTTGGACCGCGCATCAATGCCGGAGGACGCATTGGCGATGCCGCCCTCGGTGCACGCCTGTTGACATGTGAAGACGGCCCAGAAGCTGAACAAATTGCCGAGAAGCTTGATCAGCTGAATGCGGAACGGCAGGCGATGGAAGCTGCGATGATGAAACAGGCAATTGATGAAGCTGAAGCAGAAATTGGCCTCAGCGATGGGCCAGCCGTACTCGTGACCGAAAGCGAAACCTGGCATGCAGGCGTTGTTGGATTACTGGCGTCACGGCTGAAAGATCGGTTTCGCAGGCCGGCTTTTGCCATCGCCTTTGACCATCGTGGCATCGGAGCCGGATCCGGGCGGTCGATTGCCGGGATTGATCTGGGTGCATCGGTTCGGGCAGCGCTGGATGATGGATTGCTTGAAAAGGGCGGGGGGCACGCCATGGCTGCTGGCATCACCATCAAGCGTGACAGGCTGGGTGAGTTTCGTTCGTTCCTGGACAACCGGCTGGCACAGATGGTCAGCGAACGCAGTGCCAATCAAAACCTGAAGATCGACGGTGCTCTCAGCGCCCGTGGAGCCAATGCGCAGTTCTTTGATGTTGTGGAGAAGGCCGGTCCGTACGGCGCCGGGCACAGCCAGCCGGTATTTGCCTTTCCCAATCACACGCTCAGCCACGCAAGCGTGGTTGGTGCAAATCATGTTCGTTTTACGCTTCGGTCTCCCGACGGGGCGTCAATAAACGGTATCGGTTTTCGCATTTCCGATGCCCCGTTGGGAAAAGCCCTGCTGTCATCAATCGGGCAGAAGATGCATTTTGCGGGCACATTGAGCTCTGACTTTTATCAGGGACGTCGCCGCATCCAATTGCGAATCCTTGATGCCGCGCCGGTGCCTGACCGCATTCAACCCTGAACGACCTGAAAGGGATCCAATATGCCGCATGCGATTTGGAGATTTGTTCAAGCACCATGCACCGGACTGGGTTAGATTGCGCCATGTTGCTGACCGTATCCAATCTGGAAAAATCCTTTCCCACGGAAGAGGGACTGCTCACGGTGCTTCGTGTGGTGAACCTGACTTTGGATTCCGGTCAGCACATGGCGTTGACAGGAGAGTCCGGCAGCGGCAAGAGCACGCTGCTTTATCTGATCGGTGCGCTCGAAACATTCAACAGCGGCGAAATCACGATTGATGGCATTTCCCTTTCCGGGTTAGGGGATCGGGCGCGTGCTGATCTGCGCCGACATCAAATCGGTATCATTTTTCAGCAATTCAATCTCATTCCTTCCATGAGTGTGCATGACAACATCCGATTCCATGCCCGACTGGCAGGACGCGAGGACCCGGCGTGGACACAACAGCTCGTTCAGGCGCTTGGGTTGCAGGACTTTCTCAAGGCTTACCCTGAACGCCTGTCGGGCGGGCAGCAGCAAAGGGTGGCGATTGGGCGAACACTCGCAGCCCGGCCAAAATTGGTGCTGGCTGATGAGCCAACCGGCAATCTTGATGAAACGACCAGTGACGCGGTCATCGCGTTGATGCTGGAGCTGGTGAAGGACACCGGCGCCGGGCTGTTGCTGGTGACCCATTCGCAACGGTTGGCCAAACGGATGGGTCACCATTTGCACCTGTCTGGGGGAAACCTGTCGTGAGCTTCCTGGCAGCCTTGCGGGCATTGCTGTCACACTGGACGTATCGCCCTGCGCAATTTTTTGCCCTGTTGTTGGGCCTGTCGCTGGCGACGGGGTTGTGGACCGGGATCCAGGCAATAAACACCGAGGCTCGTAATGCGTATGCAACGGCGAGTTCGTCCCTGTTGCCGAATTTTCCATCAAGTCTCCAGCGCAAGGACAGCGCTCCAATTGCTCTTCGCACTTATGTTGCCTTGCAATTGGCCGGGTGGCGCACGTCTCCCTTGCTGGAAGGTGAGATGGTATTGGCTGGCCGAAAGTTTGCTGTCACCGGATTGGACCCGGTGAGTTTGCCGCGCTTGGAAACCGGTCACCTGCAGCCGCCGGGTGATGATGGGCTGGCACAGTTTCTCACCCCACCCTACGCCATCATGGCAACGCCTGACACCGCGCGTCTGTTGCAGCAGGAACCCGAATTGCCCCCGCTTATCGAAAACGCAGACCTGCCAGATGATGCGTTGGTTATGGATATTGGCCTGGCCAGCAAATTTCTTAAGATGCCCGATCAGATTTCGCGGTTGTTGTTGGAACCCTCGCAGAATGCGAACCGCGGGTCCTTGGCAGTTATTGCCCCCCAATTGGAAGTTGTGACGCATCAGCCGCAAGCCGATATCAGCCGATTAACGGACAGCTTTCATCTCAACCTGACGGCCTTTGGCCTGCTCGCATTTGCCGTTGGTCTGTTCATCGTCCAGGGCACCATCGCCCTTGCATTTGAACAGCGACGGTTGCTGTTTCGAACCCTGAGGGTTTTGGGCGTTTCGGCCCGAATGTTGTTTGCCGTGCAAATGCTGGAATTGTTGATCTTCGCTGTCGTGGCGGGTTGTATTGGCATCATATTGGGTTATTTCGTCGCTGCGCTTCTATTGCCCGACGTTGCGGCGACCCTGCGGGGATTATACGGGGCAGAAGTCACAGGTGATTTGCAGTTTCGAACGCAATGGTGGCTCAGCGGCCTCCTGATTGCCGTGTTGGGCACGGTGCTCGCCGCATCAGCAAGCCTCTATCGATTGATCAAAATGCCAATTCTTGCTGCCGCGATGCCCCGGGCATGGGCTGTGGTTTCAAATCGAACGACGCGGTGGCAATGGGGAAGTGCCATCTTATTGTTTCTCGTTGCATTGGCGTTGCATCAGTTTGGATCTGGCCTGGTCATCGCCTTTCTGCAGGTGGCATTGGTTCTTCTTGGGGCGGCGTTGTTGCTTCCGGGTCTTTTCTTTCAGATCATCCGGGGACTGCAGTCTCTCGCCAGGGGCCCGCTGAGCAGTTGGTTCTGGGCGGATACCCGTCAACAATTGCCGGGCCTTTCGTTGGCTCTCATGGCGCTGTTGCTGGCGCTGGCAGCCAATATCGGTGTGAGCACGATGGTGGGCAGTTTCAGGACAACGTTTAGTGGATGGCTGGACCAAAGGTTGGCTGCAGAGCTTTACGTCCGCGCCAGGGATGAGGAACAGGCAAGTGCCATGCGCAATTGGTTGCATTCCCGGGTAGAGGCGGTGTTACCTGTTTGGCGGGTTGAAGAGCGTTTGAACGGTGAACCGGGGAAACTGTTTGGTTTTTCTGACCATGCCACCTACCGCGACAACTGGCCGATGCTGCAAATTGCCGATCGGGGCTGGGATCGGGTAGCAGCCGGGCAGGGGCTCTTGATCAACGAGCAAATGGCTCGCCGGCAGGGCCTGAACCTTGGGGATACTGTTTCCCTGCAGACCGGGCGCACACTACCGGTTGCGGGCATTTATCCAGATTATGGCAATCCCAATCCCCAGGCATTGATCAGCACTGAACTGCTCGAACTATGGTACCCACGGGTCGAGCGTCTGCAATACGCCCTTCGGGTGAAACCTGAGCGGGTTGATGAAATTGCATCGTCATTGAGAACCGAGTTTGACCTGAGCGGAACCAACCTGGTGGATCAGGCCAGTTTGAAGCAACGATCCTTTACTGTTTTTGAACGGACCTTTGCGGTGACTGAAGCGTTGAATATCATGACGCTTGCCGTTGCCGGATTCGCCATTTTCACCAGCCTGCTGACCTTGACCCGTATGCGGTTGCCGCAATTGGCTCCCGTGTGGGCCATGGGGCTGACTCGTCGTCAATTGGCAGGCCTGGAATTGCTGCGGGCACTCATCCTGGCGGCGATGACCATGGTGTTCGCCCTGCCGTTGGGCTTGGTTCTGGCCTGGTTGTTGCTGGCCGTGGTCAATGTGGAAGCTTTTGGCTGGCGCCTTCCCATGTTCTTGTTTTATGCCGACTGGGTTCGCCTGAGCCTTTATGGTCTGATTGCCACCGGGTTGGCCGCTGCAATTCCCGCCCGTCACATGGCGCGTACTGAGCCGGCAGAACTGGTCAAGGTGTTTGCCCATGAGCGTTAGAATGGCTCCCATCTGCGCGGTTCTAATCGCTTGCAGCTGCTTTGTGACTTCGGTTTTCGCACAGGGCTTTGCCGGGTTGGGTGGTGCGGCCGACGGATACACTATGCCACAAAGAGGCATGGCGTTTTCCTTTCCCCGAGATCACGGAGCGCATCGTGGATTTCGAATTGAATGGTGGTATCTGACCAGCAATCTCAAATCAGCCGACGGACGGAACTTTGGCGTTCAGTGGACTTTATTTCGGTCAGCATTGGCGCCGCCGAAAAAGAACGCAACCCAACCGGCAACGGTTTGGAAAAGCACACAGCTTTGGATGGGCCATGCGGCGGTCACCACCAAAGACAAACACCATGTTGCCGAAACCCGCGTTCGGGGTGGTTTAGACCTTGCGGGTGTCGAAGTAGAGCCATTTCGCGCCTGGATTAACGATTGGCAAATGCGCGCGGATCCGGCTGACAACAGCAGCGGCAACGGAATTGACGGGTTGCAACTGAACGCCAGTGGTCCGGAATTCAACTATCAGCTGAAGCTTCGAGCCAACGGCCCGCTGATTTTTCATGGGGAGTCAGGCTATTCGGTCAAGTCCGCCAATGGTTCCGCCAGCGCCTACTATTCGCAACCTTTTTATTCCGTTGCTGGCGACATCGAACTGGAAGGTGAAAAGATCGCGGTGACCGGTTCTGCATGGCTGGATCGGGAATGGTCCTCTCAACCGCTTGATAATCAGCAGGAAGGCTGGGACTGGCTGTCGCTGAATTTTGACGATGGCAGCAAATTGATGGCGTTTGGTCTGCGTCAGTCCGGTTCGACATCCTACACGTCAGCCACCCATGTCGCAGCGGATGGAAAAGTATCAGCCTATGGTGATGGAGCGGTTGTTCTGACTCCGTTGACACAAAGCACGGTTGCCGGACGCCAGATACCCACCGGATGGCGGGTGAAACTGAAAGCCCAAAATATCAATGTTGAGATTGCCGCTCAGAATCCGGATGCATGGATGAACACCAGCATTCCCTATTGGGAAGGTCCGGTCACCATCGCGGGAAGCCATGCGGGCAGGGGCTATTTGGAAATGACAGGGTATAAGCCGGTGAAATGAAATTTCAGCCGAGCTCATGCGGCAAGACCGATCTACGGATTACGACGACAGCAACTGGCGGAAGGAATGGTAGTCCCTAGGGGAAGCACTCCAAATACCGTCTATACCCTAGAAAACCTATAGTTTCTATGCCATTAACAACGAAAACCTAGGCACAAACCTAGGCACATTATTGAAAAATAGCTCGCATATGAGGCTTGTGACCAATGACGAGAACAGCATACTCAGGTTAGTGTGATATACATTCAGGGGTCCCCGTGTGAGCGGTGTGTGCCGTCGCTATAGGGATTTCCAGCATTGCCGAAGGGTACCCCACCCCCCGGTGTGTGCCTGGAGAAAATTTGCGGGGATCGTGAGTCAGTTGCGCGACAACCTAAAAGCAGACATTGAGATACATATTGTGCAAGCGTTGCCCAATGGCCGACATGCGGACTTTTCGAC
>CAJQPW010000313.1 GCA_905480295.1 uncultured Rhizobiaceae group bacterium
GATGACTATTATCAGGCAAAGAGAGTATGTCTGGTGCCCAAACCCCGCGCTTCAAAAATCAAGCCATCACTTGAGTGTATAGTTTTTTCCGGTTTCCGTTTTTAGGAATGTCGATAGGGGTATGTCTTCCTGCTTCAGGAAACCTGAACCGGGCAGTGTCCCATCAAAAACCATTTTTATTACCGCGACGACAGAAGATGACGTCGTCCATGCGATCGCTGTGCGCAGAGTGCCTGCAAGTTCAAGTGGTTTGTAACCCCGCACAAATTCTTTGCGCTGCAATTTTCCTTCAATCAAGCCTTCAGCCGATACATGAACATAAACGATGTCATCATCAACCGGAGGTTTTGCATTGATCAGAATTTCACCTGCTTGTTGTCGGCGTTCCCGCATCAAAAGCTCGTGGAAGAAGAAGTTCATCTGGTCCATGTGCCCAGGATAGCGCATGGTTTTGTAGTCGATATTGGGAACCTTTCCCAAATAGGTCTCGCACATTGTGCCAAGTCCGCCGGACGTGGTGAAGGCCTCGAGTTCGACGCCGTCAATGTAAAGTTTCTCCTTCCACTCCATGGGAGAAACCCACTTTATCTCACCATCCTCCAAGACTTCACAGTCGTTCAAATATTCATTCACGACACCTTCCGGCGACCAGTTGAACGAATAGCCCATAAGGCCGGTTGGATTCTGAGGCAAGGCACCAACACGCATCCGGCAGGAGCGACATTCATCGAATTGGGAAATAAGATCGGCGCCTACAATTCCCACAAACCCAGGAGCCAACCCGCATTGTGGGGCCATGACGCCCTTGGACGTCTTTGCGAGTTCCATAATCGATTTGGTCGTAGCCACGTCTTCGGTGAGATCAAAATAGTGCATCCCGGCGGCGTGGGCAGTGGTCGCGACCATCGTATTGAGATGATACGGCAAGCAGGAAAGGACAGCGTCAGAACCCTTGAGCCTGGTTGCCAAATTGTCGGGTGAACTCAGATCGGCACTAAAGGTTTCAAAGGGAAATGCCGAAGCCTTCACAGTTTGATCAAACCCAATGACGTCGAAACCCACTTCCTTCAACAGCAAAGCCGCAAGGCCACCAACTTTTCCCAAGCCTAAAACTACAACTTTTTTCAAACAGAACTCCTCAGTTCTTCCGAGCCATGGCTTCTGGAAGCCAAAGGGCAATTTCAGGGAACGCAATTAACAGCATGACCGCCAAAAGCATCAGTCCGAACATTGGTGCCGCAGCCCGAGAAATGAAACCGATGTCACGACCGGTCATGCCCTGTACCAGAAAAAGATTGAAACCGATGGGGGGTGTGATCAGCGCCATTTCACCCACCAGCACGACGAAAACACCGAACCAGATCATATCGATGCCGACTGAGCGTACCAACGGTTCAACCACAGCCAGCGTCAAAATGATCATGGATATTCCATCCAGGAAACAACCCAGCACCATATACATGATCATGAGAGCTATTATGAGCGCTGTCGGAGACAGGTTCATGGCACTGATCCACTCGGCCAACTCGCGGGGTAAACCGGTGAAGCCCATTGCCAACGTAAGGAAGGCGGATCCCGCCAGAAGCAAGATGATCATGGAGGTGGTAGTCACGGTCCCTTTCAAAGACTCTGCCAAATTGTTCAGGGTAAGAGAGCCCTGTATTGCCGCCAATACCATTGCCCCTGCAACACCCAATACGGCGGCCTCGGTGGGTGCTGCAATCCCTGTGTATATTGAGCCGATGACACCAAGGATAAGTGCTGCGATTGGGAACAGTTCGAGCAACCCCCTCAGCTTTTCTGACAGACTTGCACCGTCTTCTTGGATAGCCTTTCCGGGGGACGTCATCATCCCCCAACCGATATTGTAGAAGATGAAAAGTCCGGCCAGCAAAAGTCCTGGAATGAGGCCGGCCATAAATAGCTGGGCGATAGATTCCTCGACCATGATCCCGTAGATGATCATGGTTATTGAAGGCGGTATCAATAGACCCAGAGTGCCCGCGCCCGCCAACGTTCCAGCAACCATGGAGTCCGGATAGCCGCGCTTTTTCAACTCCGGCATCGTGATTTTACCAACAGTTAAGAGCGTTGCAGCTGATGATCCAGAGATCGCGGAGAAGGCGGTGCAACCGACGACATTAACATGGAGCAATCCGCCAGGCATACGTCGTAGCAATGGTGAAAGACCGTTGAACAGGTTTTCCGACAGCCGCGTGCGCACCAATATCTCGCCCATCCAAATGAAGAGCGGCAACGATGCAAGCCCCCATAGAGAAATATGCGACCAGACAGTCGTCGCCATAGAAGGGCCAACGGGTCGAGATGTGAAAAACTCCATCGCAAATATGCCAGCGATGAGCAGCGCCGGGCCGATCCATACACCCAAACCCAGACAGAGCATTAATACTACTGCGAACAAAATTGCCATGGTTGCTGGTTCCATGGCTATGACTTCTCTTCGTTTGAAAGGATGTCGCCCGAAACCGACCAGGGCTTTTGCCCGGTCAGACAATATCTGATGAAGTTGTGCAGAAGAGCAATTGCAAAAATTGCAAAGCCAACTGCAGCCGGGAATTGAGGCAGCCAGATTGGCAGGCCGTCCGATCCGTCACTGATGTCACCGAACTGGTAAGAGATGCGAACCATGCGCAGCATGAACCACGCCAGATAAAAAATGGCAGATGTTGTGAGCAACAGCGCAATGAACTCGGCAATGTTTTGCGCGCGTGTTGTCAAAGCAATGAGGATCAAATCGACTCTGATGTGTCCGCCGGCCTGAAATGTGTAGGCCAATCCAAAACTACCTGCAGTGGCCATGGCGTACCCCGCACCTTCCGTCAGCCCACCGACGTAAATGCCGAGCGCACGGGAAATAATGCTGACTGCGACCAGCACCGCAATCAACACAATTGAAATAGCCGAGATCACGCCGCAGGCGGCATAAAGCCGCCCCAAAGCGCGATCCATTGTCGTGAGAAATGAACTCATAGCGGTTGGCGTTTATCCGGCGCGATAGGCATCAATCACCTTCGCACCTGCATCACCTGCAGCCTTTATCCACTCTTCGGTCATTTGTTCACCAATCTTGTTGAGCCCGGCAAGCAATTCGGCTGACGGTGCTTCCACTTTCATGCCGTTCTTTTTCATGGTGGCTATGTAACCTGCGTTTTGCGCTTCCATTTCATTCCAAACTGCGCTCTCAGCGGTTGCAGCAGCTTCAGTCAGTGCTGTTTTGGTTGAATCATCCAACCCATCCCAGGCTACTGAATTTACCACAACTCCAGACTTCGGCAGCCAGGCGTTGACCTCATAGTAGTGATCGGCATAGTCCCATATTTTCTGCCAGAGACCGATTGCACCCGAGGCCATCATCGATTCTGCAACACCGGTTGAGAAGGCTTGTGCAATTTCGCTGGCTTCCGTTTTTGTAGGAACTGCGCCCATCAAATTGGCGAGGCGCGTTGTCGATGAGTCGTAAGCGCGGAACTTTATTCCCTTCATATCCTCGACCGTGTTCACAGCCTTTTTGGAGAACAAGCCCTGTGGAGGCCAGACCGGTGCAAAGAGCAATTTCAATCCCAGTTCAGCGAGCGCATCGTTCACAGCATCTTTGGAAGCGTCATAAAGCTTCTTGGACTGCTCACGATTGGTGGCGAGGAAAGGAATTGTATCGACCCCCAGCATGGGTACCTGCTTGGAGTGGGCCCCCAAGAAACGGCCACCTAGTGGGACTTGTCCCTCACGTACCGCACGCAGAATATCTGCACCTTTATATAGCGAGCCGCCAGGATGGGTGGTGATTTCCAGTTCGCCGTTAGTCCGTTTCTTCACATCTTCGGCAAACCCAAGATAAGCTTTGGAGATGTAATTGCCGGCTCCGTAGGCACTTGGCATATCCCACTTCGTTGCGGCAAATGCAAAACCCGGCAGCATTGCGGATGTTGCGCCAATTGCTCCTGTTGCCAGCACCTGGCGCCTGTTCAGTTTGAAATTACTCATGACTTTCTCCCTTTTTGACCAAAAATATTAGACTTCAACTTCGACCAGATCTCGCGGATAATTGGTCAATAGTTCGCAACCGGTCTCGGTGACTCGCACGCTATCGCTGATGGCCATGCCGAATCCTTCCCGGAACATTGTGGGGATGACGTGGAATGTCATATTGGGCTTCAGCACTTGTGGGTCATCAGGACGCAACGAATAAATATGCCCTTCCGCCCAATTGGGTGGAAATCCAATTCCAATTCCATAGGCTGTACGACTCTTGAAATATTGGCCAAGACCTCGGTTTTCCACTTTGCTGCGACAAGCGTAGTCCACTTCACCAGCCGTTATGCCGGGGCGAATTGTGGAAACCGCGGTATCAAGAATTTCAATGAGAGCATCAGCAGTTTTTTTGTGCTCGTCAGAGGCTTTGCCCACCACGGCCGACCGAGACATCATGGCATGGTACCGATCCACACACCCGGCTCCTTCGAGCAATACCACGTCGCCTTCTTCAATCGTATTGCGCTTCCAAAGCGCGAAGCAAAGTTCACTGCGCGGTCCGGCAACAACCATGGGTGGATGCCCAATATATTCGCTGCCAGAGGAAATTGAGCCCCCATAAAGAGCAGCGGCCAAATCGTTATCTGTTTTGCCTGGAGCAATAGTCTTGAGCGCAGAGTCTACCCCTGCCTCTACCGCGCGCGCTGCAGCCCGCATGCGGTCCAATTCTTGATCGGTCTTCACCAAGCGATTGGCTTCGATAACTCCAATAAATGGTGCGAAACGGTTGCCTAGATGTTCCATGAGCCGTGTGTAGTCATGAACATTCAGGTAGCGGCTGGTTGTTTCCAATCCGATCTGGCCAAGTTGAACGGCGTTGGTCAGAAACGAATTTAGAACTTCAATGTGATCTTCGGTGTCAAAAATCGGCACGGCATCACCAATGGTTGGCAAGGCCAGGGCCATATCCCTGTTCACGACACGGGTGACGACTGTGGGTTTACCTGCCACCGGAACAAACATGGTCTGAAATGTGAAATACCCGATTGTCTGATAACCCGTGAGCCAGAACATGTTCTCGGGATCAAACAACAATGTTCCTGCGAGGCCACGAGAAAGTAGATTTTCCTGAACGAGATTTAGGCGGCTGGCATAAACATCTTCTTGAAACGCAAGCTCAGCAGGCCAAATCCTTCGGGCGGCATTGGCAGTGCTATGCTGGTTTTCAGACAATGGCTGCATTCTGGGCAACTCTCATGCTTGTAGACATATAGAGAGCATGCCTGTAACGAACCCATAGAAAAAATATCAAATTTTAGGATTACTATAAAAAAAGGGTATGCCTAGTGAACTTACGCCAAATCGAAGTCTTTAAGGCCATTATGGAAGGCGGCACCGTTACCAAGGCCGCTCATAGTCTCAACATCGCCCAGCCGTCGGTGTCGAAGCATCTCAAGCTGCTGGAACACAATCTGGGATTTCCTTTGTTCGATCGCCTTGGCAACAAACTGGTTGCAACGGCTGAGGGCCAGGCCCTCTTTGATCAAGTGGAACGAGTATATACCGGCGTCGGATTTCTGAGAAAGTTCGCTGAAGATTTGCGACACAATCAACACGGAGAACTGACCATTGCAGCAATGCCCCTCATCGCACAAAAATGGCTGCCGGAATGCGTCGCTGGTTTCATTGCCGATCATCGCAAGGTTTCATTCTCACTTCCGGTACGCAGTTCAAAATGGATTGCAGGTGCTGTCGCTTCAAGGCGGGTAGATTTCGGCGTGGGGCTGAAACTGGCAGATACCAATTACGGCATCCGTACACTTGACCTCATGAAATTGCCGCTTGTTTGCGTAATGCCACCAGATCATCCGTTGGCTTGCAACAAGATCGTTCATAAGGAGCAGATGCGAGGACATGGAATGATCTCGCTTCAAAACTTTGAAGCTGAATCATTGATGTTTGAAGACCTTGCTGAGGATTTGCAAAGCAGTGATATGCGGAGAATTGGAACTTTCTCCACCAATATGGCCTGCGAGCTTGTCCAGCAGGGCGCCGGCATTGCACTGGTAGACATATTGACGGCTAACAACAGCATCAGCGAAGCGCTGACCTTCCGACCATTGGACCCCATCACCCATGTCGAAATTTGCATTATGATTCCAGAACACTGGCCCATGTCTGGAATCGCGAAAGAACTCATTGATGTATTGATCGAGCGCGCAAGGGCCATGGAACCATATCTCGACAATCATCCAAATTCGGCGAAGAACTTCAGTGCACCGCTTCAAGTGTAAAATTTGATCTCGGTCGATGTCGCGGCCAGAACAGTATCACACCAGCTGAATCGTAATTTTGTCCGCATATCGGTCGTTTGGCACCAACTTCACTATTCAAAGATCGATGTCTGCATTGGGGCTCAAGTTAAGCATATTCAACTTGCGCCAGAGAATTTATTTCTTTCGTGATCGCACGTAATAGCAGCGTGATCAGGGTCGTAATACAATCTTGTTACAAGCCTGATGGGCCCCTTTT
>CAJQPW010000314.1 GCA_905480295.1 uncultured Rhizobiaceae group bacterium
ATTGAGCGCTTCTTTGGTAGGCTGAAAGCTTCGTTCCGCCGCATCGCAACCCGATACGAAAAGACGTCACGCAACTTCCTGTCGATGATAAAATTGGCATCCATCAGGCTCTGGATCGAGTTTTATGAGTCCGCTGCCTAGTCAATTCCGCTGCGACTTGCTAAATTGCAAGCGCATTGGAAAGCCCGGTGGTTGGGTCGATTGATTTAGCGCTAGTTGAAAAAATCCAAAATCTTTGGAGGAAAATTGATATGCCCAAGAACACAGGAGATAACCCTTATCTGCAACCGGGCCGATTGGCTGATGTAATTGCCGCCATCACGGCGTTGGGAAACTACCGCTATTACAAACTTAGTTTCGAAGCTTGTGCCGAGAGAATTGGAAATGATCCCACTCAATCGAACAAATGGAAAGTTGTCCTCGGAGAACATCCAGAATTCTTTAGGGTTTCCGAAAGGCAGGCAAGCTTGGTTTGGAGGCGTCAGTTTCTCAAGAACTATGATCCAAAGAGTAATTCTCAAATAGAACGAAAGGACTTTGAAGCACTAACTAGCAATCAGAAAGGCGCTTATTCTCGTCGGCCACTTACTTCAAATGAGTTGGCAACACTTATAGAGACAGCGGTTAGCTTACATCAAAGAGCATTGGAGCATCAAGTTGCAGGTAGATTCTGGATACCAATCGTCACCGCAATCTTGGCTTTCGGGGGTGCACTAATTGGTGCATGGATGGCTTCATGAGGAAGCAGAACTCAAGTACACATTTTCGCACGGTCAGGTACACATGGCCACAATTATCATTTGGGGGCATTCTTACAATTCATTGATTTATAGTAATTAATTCAAGATCCAGTTCCTTCGGGAGTGCCGGTTCGATTCCGGCGGAGGGGGGCACCAAGTTTACAGTTTCTCCACGGATAAATGGGTACCGACTTTGGGTACTAAATTGGGTACTAACTAAATATCACTATCAGTCTATCTATATGAATTTATTGGATTTTATCGCTCATTAAGAGTTATGGTGGAGCTAGACGGAATCGAACCGACGACCTCTTGCATGCCATGCAAGCGCTCTCCCAACTGAGCTATAGCCCCATAGGGTCAGAACAATCTGACCGAACAGTCACCACCTCCCGGTGGTGATGGGATTGTCAGCGCGAGCCAACAGGTGTGCGCGTCTTACGCAAGGACCCGTTAAATAACAAGTCCCATTTTATCGTGCCGGGACGATTATTTGCTCCCGGCTCGACAGGTGACAACCAGACTAGATGTCTTCCTTGTCATCCTTGGTAACCGGAATGATGTCGGCAAGATTGTCTTCATCATCATCATCATCGTCAAGGAATGGGCCGTCGGCCTGATCTTCCTCGTCATCGTCTTCGATTTCAACGTCCGGAATGTCGTCGGGGATATCTTCTTCATCGCCGTCAACCGTCTCGCCATCATCGTCTTCAGCATCATCAAGGCTGATGATTTCCGGACCTTCGGCTTCGGTTTCTTCTTCGTCAGTAGAAGCCTCTTTTGCAGGCGCTTCCTTTTCTGGTTTGGCCTTTGCAGCCGTAACCAGAAGTTCAAACGTGGCACCGCATTTCGGGCACAGAATTGGATCACGATTCAGATCGTAATATTTTGCCGCACAGCTGGGGCAGAGGCGTTTTTCGCCGAGTTCGGGTTTTGCCAAAGGTCTGTCTCACTGTTGGATAACAATCGGGGGCCCGGCCTGCAGCAGACCGACCCAGTTGATCGCAGGGTCTAGCCAACACAGGGGCGGCTGTCAAAGGGATAAAACGGCAAAATTCAATATGTTTTTGCAAGACCCATCAACGTGGAGGTGACATCGGCTTCAATCCGTCCTAGACACGGCCTGCTGATCGAACCGTCGCCCCACTGAGAAACCCAGAAATTACCGAAATGGCCAGTCCTTCCGCCCCCCATGGGCATGACCACACCCCCGAACCGTTGACCAGTTCGCCCGTGCAGAATCTCTCCGGAACCATTTCCGTTCCCGGTGACAAATCAATCTCCCACCGCTCGCTTCTTCTCGGTGCTGTTGCAGACGGACAGACCAGAATAAGCGGACTGCTGGAAGCCGACGATGTCATGGCGACAGCCGGTGCGATGCAGGCGTTGGGTGCAAAGGTTGAAAAACAGGGGTCCCAATGGCTGGTCGATGGCATGGGCAATGGCGCGCTGCTTGAACCGCCACAACCGCTCGATTTCGGCAATGCCGGAACCGGCTCACGACTGGCCATGGGGCTGGTGGCCGGATATGACTTTCCAGTTACCTTTGTCGGTGACGCGTCGCTGTCGAGCCGCCCGATGGGTCGGGTCCTCAATCCGCTGCGGGAAACCGGACTGCAGGTCGAGAGCGCTGAGGGCGACCGGCTGCCGCTTACGGTTCATGGCGCTCCCCTGCCGGTTCCCATCACCTACCGGGTGCCCGTCGCCTCGGCTCAGGTCAAATCAGCGGTGCTGTTGGCCGGCCTCAACATCGCGGGAACCACAACCGTGATTGAACCGGTCATGACACGCGATCATACGGAAAAAATGCTGGCTGGATTTGGCGCCAACATCACGGTCACGACAGATCAGGACGGAACCCGCCACATTTCGGTTGAGGGGCAGACCAAGCTCACCGCGCAGGACGTCACGGTCCCCGGTGATCCCTCTTCCTCCAGCTTTGCCATTGTAGCGGGACTGATTGTTCCCGGATCTGATCTGACCATCAAAAACGTGCTGCTCAATCCCACCAGAACCGGCCTGTTCGACACCTTGCTGGAAATGGGTGCTGATCTGGAAATCTCCAACCGCCGCCAATCGGGGGGTGAGGATATCGGTGACATTCGGGTCCGGCACTCAAAATTGACCGGTGTCGATGTTCCCGCCGATCGTGCGCCGTCAATGATCGATGAATATCCTGTTCTGGCAGTTGCGGCATCCTTTGCCGACGGTGAAACCGTCATGCGCGGTCTGGAAGAACTGCGCGTCAAGGAATGTGATCGCCTGGCCGTCACCGCCCAGGGCCTGCTCGCCAATGGGGTCGACTGCACCGAGGGTGAGGATACATTGAGCGTGCGCGGCAGCGCGCGTGCACTGGGTGGAGCGACAGTGGAAACGCAGCTCGACCACCGGATTGCCATGAGCTTTCTTGTCATGGGCATGGCTGCTGAAAAACCTGTCTCGGTGGATGATACCGTGATGATCAACACCTCGTTTCGCGAATTTGTGCCCTTGATGAAAAGCCTTGGGGCTTCACTCTCGTGAGCATCCTGCGGATCGTCCGGTTGCCCCACAGCGGGGGCCTGCCGCTGCCGGCCTATGAAACGGCAGGGGCTGCGGGTCTGGATCTGCGCGCAGCCGTTCCTGAAAATTCACCTATGATGCTGAAATGCGGTGAAAGATGCCTGGTGCCAACCGGTCTGGTTATGGAATTGCCTGACCGTCACGAAGGTCAGGTTCGGCCCCGTTCGGGTCTGGCAATCAAACATGGCATCACGCTGATCAATTCCCCCGGCACAATCGATGAAGACTACCGCGGCGAAGTCAAGGTTGCGCTGATCAATCATGGTCAGGAAGCATTTGAAATAACGCGAGGAATGCGGATTGCCCAACTGGTAATCGCCCCGGTCGTGCAAGCGACGATCGAAGAAGTGGAAGAAATTTCCGACACCGCCCGGGGTGGTTCAGGCTTTGGTTCAACCGGCACCTGATCCGGTGACAGGATTGTCATTCAAACCGTGAACGCCTCACCGCCTCTGCCCCGACGAAGACAGGTCGGGCCAATCATGTATAAACCCGGTTCAAAGTTTGGATTTCGGCGGGCAAACCCCTATATTATCAAAGGTTCTTGCGGCGATTCGGCACGGCTGGAATAAGCAGGACAAATTGCAATTTGAGATTGTGGCCGGTGCCACAATTTGACTGGAAACCACTATGAGCGACGACCAAGATATTCCTGGCGATTCCATCGTGAACGAAGAGGATTATGGCGCGGATTCCATCAAGGTTCTGAAGGGCCTTGATGCGGTGCGCAAACGCCCGGGCATGTATATTGGCGACACCGATGACGGTTCGGGCCTGCATCATATGGTCTACGAAGTGGTGGATAATGGCATTGACGAAGTGCTGGCCGGCCACGCCGACCGGGTTACGGTGACCATCAACGCCGAAGGGTCGATCACCGTCACCGACAATGGGCGTGGCATTCCAGTCGACATGCACGCGGAAGAAAACATGTCTGCCGCCGAAGTCATCATGACCCAATTGCATGCCGGTGGTAAATTTGACCAGAATTCATACAAGGTTTCCGGTGGTCTGCACGGTGTTGGCGTTTCCGTGGTCAACGCCCTGTCCGTCTCTCTGGTGTTGAAGATTGCCCGTAGTGGAAAATGGCATGAGATCAGTTTCACCCATGGCGTATCCGATGCGCCGTTGCGGGAAACCGGCGATGCGGGCGACTACGCCGGCACCGAAGTCACATTCATGCCGTCGAGTGATACATTTTCCAACATCCGGTTTGAATTTGACCGGCTGGAGCACCGGTTGCGGGAACTGGCGTTTTTGAATTCCGGCACCCGCATTATTTTGACTGACGCCCGCGGGGCCGAAGAAAAAACCACCGAACTTTATTATGAAGGCGGGTTGAAAGAATTTGTCCGGTATCTGGACCGCGCCAAGCAACCTCTCATCGATACCCCGATCTACCTGAAGTCGGAACGCGACGGTATCACGGTGGAATTGGCCCTGTGGTGGAATGATTCCTACAACGAGAATGTTCTGTGTTTCACCAACAACATTCCCCAGCGCGATGGCGGAACCCATCTGGCCGGATTCCGCGGAGCCCTGACCCGACAGGTGACCGGTTATGCAGACGCCTCCGGCATGATGAAAAAAGAAAAGGTCTCACTGACCGGCGACGACTGCCGCGAAGGCCTGACCTGCACGCTTTCGGTAAAGGTCCCCGACCCGAAGTTTTCCTCCCAGACAAAAGACAAGCTGGTCTCCTCAGAAGTGCGTCCGGTCGTGGAAAGCCTGGTCAATGAAACGCTGAAGGAATGGTTTGAGGAAAACCCGGCAGATGCCAAAACCGTGGTGTCCAAAGTTGTTGAAGCGGCAAGTGCCCGCGAGGCAGCACGCAAGGCGCGTGAACTGACCCGGCGCAAGGGTGTGCTCGACATTGCCTCACTTCCTGGAAAACTGGCGGATTGTCAGGAACGGGATCCGGCCAAGTCCGAAATCTTCATTGTTGAGGGTGATTCCGCCGGCGGATCTGCAAAACAGGGCCGCGACCGCAAGAACCAGGCTATTTTGCCTCTGCGCGGTAAAGTGCTCAACGTCGAGCGGGCCCGGTTTGACAAAATGCTGTCCTCCGAACAGATCGGAACGCTGATCACGGCGCTGGGAACCGGCATCGGCAAGGATGAATTCAACATCGAAAAGGCGCGATACCACAAGATCATCATCATGACCGATGCAGATGTTGACGGCGCCCATATCCGTACCCTGCTGCTGACGTTCTTCTTCCGGCAAATGCCTGAACTGATTGAACGGGGATATCTGTATATTGCGCAGCCACCGCTCTATCTGGTCAAGCGTGGCAAGTCAGAACAATATCTGAAAGATGAAGCCGAACGGGAAAACTACCTGATCGAAGGCGGACTGGACGAAGCGTCACTGACGCTGTCCAGCGGCGAAGTGATGGCCGGCTCGGATTTGCGCCAAGCCGTTGACCGCGCGCTTGACATACGCAGTCTGCTTGAAGGACTGCACACGCGCTACGATCGCGGCATTATTGAACAATTGGCGATTGCCGGAGCCCTGAATGCTGAGCTGATGTCCGATCACGAACGGGCCAGGTCAGCTGCCGAATATGTTGCAAAGCGGCTGGATGCGATAGCCGAAGAAACGGAAAAGGGATGGGTCGGCGAATTGATCAGCCAGACCGATGGTGATTTTTCGATGCAGTTTTCGCGCATGGTACGGGGGGTCAAGGAAGCTCATATTGTTGATAACGCCCTGATCGGCTCCGCCGATGCTCGGGCACTGGATGGCTATGCCAGCCATTTGCAAAGCCTGTACGGCCTGCCGTCTGTCTTGAACCGGCGCGGCACCGCGACAGATGTGTTTGGGCCCCGAGATTTGCTCACTGCGGTATTTGCTGCCGGAGAAAAAGGCCTCTCGTTCCAGCGATACAAGGGACTGGGGGAAATGAATGCCGAACAATTGTGGGAGACCACACTCGACCCGGAAGCCCGCTCGCTGTTGCAGGTGAAGATCAACGAAGCAACCAAAGCGGATGATCTGTTTACCCGCCTGATGGGTGAAGATGTTGAGCCACGGCGCGAGTTTATCCAGGACAATGCCCTGTCGGTGGCCAATCTCGACTTCTAAGGGTCCCCAATTTCAACCTGGCCGGTCTGGAATCATCGCCGCCTGACGGTCACACCCGCAATTGCTCAAGGCTGGTGAGTTCCGGCTCGCCGCCGCGTGCACCACTGCCCACGGCGATCCAAAAGCTGTCCTCAAATACGCAGGCATTTGTTCCATGCCGCGCCCGGTTTAATTTGGGGCCTGCTCGCCATTCACCGGATCGCGGATTAAATATCTGCAGCTCATTGAAAGCCTCGGGACGACCGGCTTCCCCGCCGACATAATAAATTTCACCATTGATTACACCCGCGCCCCCGGCTGCGGTCTGGATGGGCAAAGGGTCGTCCAATGTGGACCATTGGCCTGTCGCAAAATCATATACATCCACCTGGGCGATGGTGTGGTGAAAGAAGATGTCATAATCCGTACCGTCGTGCCGCCCGGTTTCGCGACCTCCAAAGAAATACAGCTTGTTGTCGACTATTGCTGCTGGCGCATGATCGCGCTTGCAGGGGGCATCTGGCAAAATCTGCCATTCCCCGGTTTGCGGGTTCAGCCGATCAAACCAGGCCTGTGTTCCCGAATGATGACCATCAATGATGCCGCCAACCAGATAGATCCAGCCATCACTGTGAAGCACGCAACCAGCTCCCCCACGCCGGCGGTCCGGTGGGATTTCAGGACCTTCCTTCCAGCTGTCGGTTGAAGGGTGATAGATATAGACGGTATCAAGCGGGGTTTCTCGGGGGAATTCACCGGTCATGGTCCCCAGCAGCCACAGCTCGTCTTTTACGATGACAGGCTGAAAGTGATGAATTTCCATCGGTGGTGGACTTTTGGACTGCCACGCGTTGGTCGCCGGATCAAACACGTCCACCGGTTGAATGCGCCGTCCCCCAAACAGGTAGAACTTGCCATCAAATTCGGCAAAGCCGTTTTCGTGACGCGCATGGGGCGTACCGGTGCAGTCAAGCGTCTGCCAATGGGTCAAGGGTGATGCCTTTCACTCTTTTGGAGCGGGATACCAATACAATGCATCGGCCTTGCCGCGCGGAATCTGGACAAAATTATTGGCAAACACACGATATTCGTGGCTCCAGTCCCCATCGGGCCACTGCACACGGATTTTTGCCCGTTCTGCCACCCCCAGTCCGAAATGCACGAATCCAAGCTGGCCTGAGGCATGGCCTCCACCAATCTGTATGGTCCGTGACTGGGTGACATTGCCCGTCTTCACGGTGATTTTTGCACCAATTCCGGCTGAGTTGACCAAACCATTTTTCAGCTCGATACCAACCCAGTTGCCCATCGGTCGGTAGCCCCATTCCGTCCTGGTACCACGATTGCGGAACAAGCTGGCCGGACCCTTACGGTTGACAACCACAAGATCAAGCATGCCGTCGGCGTTGAAATCGACAACCGCTGCTCCTCGGCCCCGTCGGTCGAGCGCAATGCCCGCTTTCTCACCCTGTTCGTAAAATTTACCGTCAGCGCCACCCATCAGCAAATTGTCGGGATCAAAGGCGGCGAAATCCGGCATGGCTTCCACATTGCCCTTCGCGATAAACAGATCCGTTCTTGCGTCATTGTTAAAGTCAGCGAACTGGGTGTGCCATCCGGTGGAGGGTTTTAGATCCGTTCCGGTATAAGGACGGTGCGCCGTCATCTGCTTTGCATAGGCATCATCGCGATAGGTCGGGCGTTCCCCCTCCGCTTCCGGGTCAAGGGTCTGAAGCATGGTGTCGCCCATCGAAGACAGGGCATATTCCGGATGCCCATCCTGATCGAGATCGGCCTCAGCGATTCCCATTCCCCAAATCCGCAGGGGTTTCCAGCCCTGGTTTCGCGAATACTGCCGGGGGGAACCCTGTTGGGGAATCCGCCACAATTGTTCCTGGCCACCGCGATAATATTGCCGGTCATTGGTAACCCGCAGTGCCGGTGTTCCGGATCGGTTCCAATCGGTAAACAGGACCGACAGCGCGCAATGGCCGGGTTGCAATGTAAAAGGTTCGCCATAATTAGGCATTTCGCCGGATTTTTGCGGCCGCGCCAGAACATTGGCCTCACAGGTTCCCCACGGGCTTCCCGGTGCAGATCGGTCGACATAATTGCCAAAGGCCAGGGTGGGATAGCTCGACGCCTTTTCCCAGGTCGCGGCAAAGGCCGTGCTCCAGGCCCGGCCACCATCGAAAGAAAATTCCCGGTTGGATTTTGTAAAGCGGCAGTCTGCACCGCCTTTCAAAATAATATTCTCACCCAGTCGCAGTAGGACCAGGTCGGTATAAGCGTCGTTATCGATATTGACCGGATAGACGCCAAGAACCTTGCTCTGGTCCCGTTGAGACAATTCCAGCGCCCGTTTTTCAAACTGCAACGCTCCGCCAACCTTCGAACGGTTGAGGAACAATTGCGATGGCGCAGTTCCAGCAGCCATAAAGAGATCTGGCATGCGGTCGCCATTGCAATCAAAACTTGCAACCCCGCCACCAACAAAATACTCCCACGGCCCTTCATAGCTGTGTTCAAGGCCTGCAGATTCGGCTTCTTCGCTCATACTCGGCACGTCAAATACAAACGCCTCTTCAGCCCGGACGCTCCCGGCAGTCGCAACCAGAAAGGGCAACGACCACACTGTCAGGAATTTTGACAGATTTCTCATTGTTCAATCACAGACTGCGGAGATACGCGATCAGCGAAGATTTGCTGTTGGCATCCGCCGCTTCGTAGGCGTCCCGGCTGGATCGTGCCGCACCCCCATGCGCCAGAATAATTTCATCCAGCGAGCTGAAGTCATTGCGGTGACCATAGGGAGCCGTGGAGCCAATGCCCCACAATTCAGATGTCATGAAAATATCGCGGCCGACAAACCGCTGAGACAGCAGTTCATTGCCCAATGCGGCAATACGCCGGTCCGTCATTTTATGGCGTTTCAGATCACCAAACAGGGGAACGAGCGCCCGGCCCTGAATATCGCGCGGCAGTTTTCGCGCCCATTCCATCAGTCCGAGATCGTAGGTTGCGGAGGTTTCAACCTGATCCTGGTTCAACGTGCCGGCTACATCAAATGGTCCGGGGTCGTTGAATTTCAAAGAATTCAACGGCAGTGACGGACGGTGGCACTGCGCGCATTTCAAGTCACTAAAGACCAGGGCCCCCTGCGTTGCGGCCTCTTTCCAGGCGGTATCGGTAAATTTCTTTTGTCCGGGCGGCGGTAGCGTTGCCTGCCAGGCCACGAGCGCTGAAATATCCGCGGCAGACAATTCGTTGGCGCGTCCATCTTCGTCAAAGTCGGGCTCGCCGGTCCAGCGGGAACCGTATCGCTCCACCGCCTGCATGCCATGATGATGGTTCATGGCGTTGACGGTAAATTGCCGCAATGAGGTCATCACCCCCTTCTGGCTGAAAGGCCTGACCACCAGATCAGTATCCACGCCGTCCACTTCCGTTAAGTCCACCAGACCATCCGGCAGTGCAGTAATGTGGCCAAATGAGACATCCTTGCTCAGCAAGGCGATGCGAACCGGTTTCTGCTGGAGTTTGGATTGGCGCAGCGCCGAAGCCCGCAACGTCGCCAGGTCCGCGCTCATTTCCCGCGCCAGCAATTCCACAAGGCCCGCGCCAAACAGATGATTGGTTCCTCTCTCATTGGAAAACTGCGGGTCGCTGGTGTCGAAATCCGCGTTGGAAAAACCCTCTGAAACAAAAACATTGGTGACGAAATCTCCCGCCCCGCCGACAACCGGATCATTGTGGCAGGCCGAGCACCCATTGGCGTCGGGGCCGGACAGGCGGGCAGAAGAACTTGTCGGTCGATGCCGTGCCTTGGTTGGGATTATCGCCTGGGTCGCAGCCGGACGGCCCGCGCCGTCCTTTGCGGTAAATTTGGCTTCAAACAGGTCTTCCCCGACCGCCAGCAGGGCATCGAGCCGTTTCTTGTCCAACTCCCCGGAAGGCAGCTGTTCAACTGAACCGATCGATGCATTCCGTTCGGCCCAGACCGGTTCCTCGCCAAACGCCATTGGCGCAGCAAAGCCGGCTTGCACCACCATGGCGATCAAGATCAAACCCATTCGATTCATTCCGCTGCCTCGTTTGTTCGCTTGGTTCTCGCCATTTCATCGTCCTGGGCCAAAAGGGCTCGAACCGCACAACCTTCTTTCACCATGGGACGTTCGTCCGGGAAACATTCAATGTCCAGATGCAGATTACCGCTTTCACCGGGCGCGGTTTCCAGCGCCTTTTGAATCGATGGGATCATCAGTTCAATCAACAGGCTGCCCCGCCCGACCAGAACCACCGGGAAAGCGTCGACGATGGCGTAGAGAGACGCGAGGCCTGTGCCAATCGCCGCGCCCGCCGCGTGTATGGCGGCCTGGGCGTTTTTATTGCCATCTTTTGCCGCATGCAAAACCCAGGACAGATCAAGCACGTCCAGCACGCTGGACGGTTCCGTCGTTTCCGGTTGGCCCTTGGCCCGTCGGCTGATTGCATAATCTCCCGCATAGGCTTCGATACACCCACGGTTGCCACAACGGCATAAGGCACCATCGGGCGTATAGGTCATGTGCCCGAATTCAACGCCGGACGACCGGGTTCCATTGATCAATTTGCCCCGAAGAAACAGACCCATCCCGACCCCGTGGGCCAGAAGAATGGTCGCGAAATTTTCGTCATATATTTTTGGATCACGCCAGTTCAACGCCTGGGCAATCATATCACAGTCATTTGCCACATGGGTAACCACATCGAAATGATCTTCCAGCCATTGCTTAATTGGAATGTTTGTCTGTGCACATATCGGCGTCCAAAGGATGTCCTCACCCTTCACGTCGGTGACACCCTGAAAACCCAGCTCAATGCGGCGCATGGCGGTAGAATCCAGCCCCGTGCGGTCCAACGCCCCTTCGATACAGGCAATCAGAGCCTGGCGGATTTCGTCCGGCGTGATGGTCTTGGTTGAAATCTCGATCGTGTATTCGCTGATCAACGATCCCGCATAGTCAAACATGGACGCAGAAATGAAATTAACCTGAAAATAAACAGCACAAACCATGGCAGCCGATGGATTGATTGCAAGCGCCACCTGCGGGCGACCACGCCCCGTTCCCTGCCGTTCCTGTCCAGTGCCGGTTTTTGAGGGCTGTCTCGACAAAACCCCCTCACTCAACAGGTCCGACGTGATAGCCGATACAGTGGCAGCACTTAATCCGGTCCTTAAACCAATGTCCGTTCGCGATGACGGACCGTCCCGGCGAACGGTTGCAAGAACCCGTTGACGGTTCATCTGACGGACATCATTGGAGCTGGCAATCTCAACCATTTCTGGCTCCGCGATTCACGTTTAACCAACCCCGGCGCACGACATCAAAGTCGAGCAACAAATTTTTTGCAATATTTTCAATAACTTGTCCAAACATAACTTTTATGTTGACACAAAGGCGAGTTCAAGTCACTATTTTTTTTGAGCCTCGAATTAAATGAGGTTCGGCGGACGAGCCGCCGCTTCTTTGTATGAAATGGTGTTCACGCACCGGGAGGAATTTATGAAAAAATTGACACTCGCCCTTATGGGCGCAGCCATGCTGTCGGCATCTCTTGTCGGCACGGCATTCGCCGCAGGCAAGACCATCGGTGTATCCTGGAAAATTTTCCAGGAAGAGCGCTGGAAACGTGATGAGGCTGTCATCAAGGGCATCGTTGAAGCCAATGGCGACAGATATATCTCATCTGATGCTCAGGGTTCGGCTGCAAAACAGCTGACTGATGTTGAATCTCTGATCTCACAGGGTGCCGACGTTCTGATGATCGTACCGTTCGATTCCGAAGCTATTCTGCCGGCAGTCGAAAAAGCATCGAACGAAGGCATTCCGATGATTGCCTATGACGTTCAGATCGAGCATCCCGATTCCCTGTACATTACCTTTGACAACGTTGGCGTTGGCCGCCTGATGGCTGAAACCATGCTGGCCAAAGGTAAAACCGAAGGCAATTTCGCATTCATCAAAGGCGACCAGGGCGATCCAAACGCGACCTTCCTGTTTGAAGGCATCATGGAAGTGCTGAAGCCAAATATCGATGCGGGTAAAATCAAGAACGTTGGTGAAGCCTTCACAGATGGCTGGAAGCCAGAAAACGCACAGCGCAACATGGAACAGATGTTGACCGCTAATAACAACAACATTGACGCCGTGATTTCTGAAAATGACGGCATGGCTTCTGGTGTTGTTTCTGCTCTGGCTGCTCAGGGCATGGCCGGTTCGGTACCTGTGACCGGACAGGACGGCGACCTTGCAGCGATCAACCGCGTTGCCCGTGGCACGCAGCTTGTTTCCGTTTGGAAAGACTCCCGTGCACTGGGTAAAGTGGCTGCTGAAGCGGCCCTGATGCTGGCAGACGGCAAAAGCATGACTGACGTACCAAACGTTGCACCATTCTCCGGTGGTAAACGTGGCGTAACCGTCAACTCAATCCTGCTGAAGCCAACCGCTATCACCCAAGACAATGTCAACGCCGTTATCGACGCTGGCTGGATCACCAAGGAAGCCGCCTGTAAAGGTGCGCAGGCTGGTGTATCAGGCTGCTAATCAGCCCATACAACTGAATGTTGGGCCGCGCGGATCAGGAATCGGTGCGGCCCTTTTTTCAACAGTGCAAATGTCTCGCAGTCTGATGTTCTGCGCACTGCACTTGAATCGCACAAACAATTATTGCGAAGCTTCTCTTCAAACCTGTTTTGTCATCAAGCGACAAATCCGAAACAGTTTTGGTGGCAAGCTTTCGGGAGAGATAACGTGTCAGATCAAACAAACGATAGTGAATACAAGGAAAGCGCAGTCGTAAAGTTCCTGCGTGCCACTGAGGTGGATACACGGATGCTGGGCATGATTGCGGCCCTCGTACTCATCTGGGTAGGCTTCCATCTCTACGGTGAATTTGTACTTGGGCGCGGGTCGTTTCTAACCCCTCGTAACCTTTGGAATCTTTCGGTTCAGACATCTTCAATCGCCGTTATGGCAACCGGCATGGTGTTGATTATTGTCACCCGGCACATCGATCTTTCGGTCGGCTCCCTGCTCGGTGTCACAGCCATGTTGATGGGGGTTCTGCAGGTCTGGGTGTTGCCGCAATATCTCGGCCTCGGCCATCCCATGATCTGGATCATCACGGTTCTTGCTGGCATCGCCTTTGGTGCGACCATCGGCGCGTTCCACGGCTTTCTGATCGCCTATCTGGGTATTCCGGCGTTTATTGTCACCCTGGGTGGCCTGTTGTTCTGGCGCGGATCTGCCTGGTGGGTTGCCCGTGGTGAGACCATTCAGCCGGTTGATACGACATTCGCCCTCATCGGTGGTGGACCGTATGGAACGGTGGGTGCCTTGGGATCCTGGATCTTCGGTATCGTTGTCTGCGCCGCCATCGTCATGGCATTGGTGTCAGGCCGTAAATCACGTATTCGTTTCGGCTTCCCGCTGCGGCCCATGTGGGCTGAATATCTGATTGGTGGCGTTGGCATGGCGGTTACGTTGGGTGCGGTTTTGTTGATGAATTCCTACCCTTGGCCAAAGGGAATTGTCCGTAAATACGCCGCCGCCAACAACATCACGGTGCCGGATGAGGGATTGTTCATCTCGCACGGATTTGCGATCCCGGTTCTGGTGGCGCTGACCGTCGGACTCGCAATGACGTTCCTTGCAACCCGCACCCGTTTCGGCCGCTACGTCTTTGCCATTGGTGGCAACCCTGAGGCTGCTGAACTGGCAGGCATCAACACCAAGAAAATGACATTGATGATATTTGCGCTGATGGGTGCTTTGACCGGCATATCGGCAACGATCGCCAGTGCCCGGTTGAACGCAGCAACCAACGCGCTTGGTTCCCTTGACGAGTTGTTCGTGATTGCGGCTGCCGTTATCGGTGGCACATCATTTGCCGGGGGAATTGGCACAATTTACGGCGCCATACTCGGGGCCCTGGTGATGCAGTCACTGCAATCGGGCATGGTCCTGGTTGGTTTTGATGCAGCAATTCAGCAAATGGTCGTCGGTGGCGTGCTCGTTACCGCTGTCTATGTCGATACGCTGTATCGCAAAAGTTCGGTTTAAGAGGAGAACGGATATGGCTAAAAAAGCAAAAACCCCATCCGCAGATCCACATGCAGGCAAAACGCCTCTGGTGGAAATGCGCGATATCTCCATAGCCTTTGGCGGCATCAAGGCGGTGGACCACGCATCATGCGATCTGCACGCAGGCGAAGTGGTTGCCTTGTTGGGACACAATGGCGCCGGAAAATCGACCCTCATCAAAATTCTGTCCGGCGCTTACACGCGCGACAGCGGTCAGATTTACGTTGAAGGTTCAGAGGCAACCATCACCAATCCGCGTCAGGCCAAGGACTATGGTATTGAAACGATCTACCAGACATTGGCGCTGGCCGATAATGTTGATGCGGCGGCAAATCTCTATCTTGGTCGTGAACTGCTGACCCCCTGGAGAACACTGGATGATTCTGCAATGGAGGCCGAAACCCGGAAGGTGATGGGCCGTCTGAATCCCAATTTCACCCGGTTCAAGGATCCGGTGAAACAATTGTCAGGTGGACAACGGCAGTCCGTGGCGATTGCCCGGGCGATTCACTTCAATGCACGCATTTTGATCATGGATGAACCGACGGCGGCTCTCGGTCCTGCTGAAACCAAACAGGTGGGTGAATTGACCCACCAGTTGAAAGAAGAAGGAATCGGCATCTTCCTGATCAGCCATGACATTGAAGATGTATTTGATCTTGCCGACCGTGTCGTTGTGATGAAGAACGGCGCGATCGTTGGTTCGGCTCAAACCGGTGACGTCACCAAGGACGAAGTGCTGGGCATGATCATTCTCGGCAAATGCCCACCCGGCGCCATTCCCGGCCCCGGAGCGTTGGCCGCCTGATTCAATCGAGGAGAAATTCATGTCTACCGGATTTTTTAACGGCGTTTCGACCATTCCATTTGAGGGGCCGGACAGCACCAATCCCCTTGCGTTTCGCTATTACGATCCCAATGAAGTTGTCATGGGCAAAAGGATGGAAGACCACCTGCGTTTTGCCGTCTGCTACTGGCACAATTTCTGCTGGCCGGGCAGCGATCCGTTTGGCGGCCTGACTTTTGAAAGGCCTTGGTGGGAAGATCGCTTTGACAATGCGATGGATGCGGCAAAGTTGAAAGCCGATGTTGCCTTTGAAATGTTTTCGGCATTGGGCGTGCCCTATTTCTGCTTTCACGATGCTGATGTCCGTCCCGAGGGCGCGAATTTCGCAGAAAACACCCGCAATCTGGAGGAGATTGTCGACTATTTTGCCGGCAAGATGGCGGATACAAAACTAAAGCTGCTCTGGGGAACCGCCAATCTGTTTTCCCATCGTCGCTATATGTCGGGCGCGGCGACCAACCCCGATCCGGAAGTCTTTGCCTTTGCTGCGGCAACGGTAAAAACCTGCATCGACGCAACCCACAAGCTGGACGGAGAAAACTATGTCCTGTGGGGTGGGCGTGAGGGTTATGAAACCCTTCTCAACACGGATCTGAAACGGGAAGACGATCAACTCGGCCGTTTACTGAACATGGTGGTGGAATACAAACACAAGATTGGATTCAAGGGGGCGATTCTGATCGAGCCCAAGCCACAGGAACCAACCAAGCATCAATACGATTATGATGTGGCCACGGTTTATGGTTTCCTGAAACGCCACGGTCTGGAAAACGAAGTCAGGGTCAATATCGAGCAGGGACACGCCATCCTCGCGGGCCACACATTCGAACACGAACTGGCATTGGCCAACGCTCTTGGCATTTTTGGCTCGATCGACATGAACCGCAATGACTATCAATCCGGTTGGGATACAGACCAGTTTCCAAACAATGTGCCGGAAATGGCCCTTGCCTATTATCACGTTTTACAAGCCGGTGGTTTCACATCCGGTGGCACCAATTTCGACGCCAAGCTCAGACGCCAATCGCTGGAACCCGACGATCTGTTGATCGCCCATGTTGGCGGCATGGACTGTTGTGCCCGGGGCCTCAAGGCCGCTGCCCGCATGATTGAGGACGGCGCCCTGTCGCAACCGCTGCAGGATCGTTATTCCGGGTGGGATGCCGCTGCGTCTCAAAAACTTCTTCAGGGCGAGTGGTCGCTGGATCAGGTGGCCGAATGGGTAAGCGGGGAAGATATCAACCCCCGGCCTGTATCCGGTCGACAGGAGCTGCTGGAAAATATAGTCAATCGTTACGTTTAACCCGACCACAAAAACATTCGGAGTGTGCAATGATTGAAGAACGTTTTGCCAGCCGGCGGGCTGTGATTACCGGTGGTGCCGCAGGCATTGGTGCCACCATCGCCAAACGCATCGCCAGCGAAGGTGGTAAGGTCTGTGTCTGGGATATCGATGAAAGCGCTATCGATCAGATAAGCGATCAACACGGCAATATTTCCGGTATACGTGTGGACCTGACAGATGAAGACGCGGTTTTGCAGGCAGCATCTGACACCGCCCAATCCCTGGGTGGGCTGGACATTTTGATCTGCAGTGCCGGGATTACCGGTCCAAATCAAAAGACCTGGGAATACAGTTCCAGCGACTGGCGTCAGGTTTTTGACGTGAATGTGCATGGACTGTTTCACGCCAACAAAGCCTGCGTACCGGCCATGATTGCCGGTAATTACGGCCGCATCGTCAATATTGCTTCCGTCGCCGGCAAAGAAGGCAACCCCAACGCACCGGCTTACAGTGCATCGAAAGCCGCTGTCATCGGACTGACAAAGTCACTTGGCAAAGAGCTTGCCGACAAACCCATCACGGTCAATTGCGTTACACCGGCCGCCGTCAAAACAGCAATATTTGACCAGATGAGCGAAGAACACATCGCCTTCATGTTATCGAAAATACCCATGGGGCGCTTCGGCACGGTTGATGAAGTCACCTCATTGGTCACGTGGCTGGCCAGCGATGAATGTTCCTTTTCCACGGGAGGTGTTTTTGATATATCTGGGGGCCGCGCCACCTATTGAGTTTCTGGTCGATCTGACATGAGCACACCCCAAGTTTTTTCAAACAATCAAAAATGGGTAGCGGAATTCATCGGTACCGCCTTTCTCCTGGCGACGGTCGTTGGGTCAGGAATCATGGCGGAACAACTGGCCGGCGGCAACGTGGCGCTGGCCCTGTTGGGCAATACACTGCCCACGGGGGCGATACTGGTGGTGTTGATCACCATGTTGGGGCCCATTTCAGGCGCCCATTTCAATCCTGCGGTTTCGCTGGTATTTGCGCTGCGCAAGGAATTGAGCTGGCTGCAATGCACAATCTATGTGGGGTGTCAGGTGGCTGGGGGCATTATTGGTGTCTGGGCAGCCCACGCGATGTTTGATGACAGCCTGCTGCAAATTTCAATGAAGGTGCGAACAGGTGAAGCCCAATGGTTTGCTGAATGGGTCGCAACATTTGGCCTGGTCAGCACCATATTGCTCACCTTGCGTGCAAGACCGGATGCGGTGGCCATGGCCGTTGGTCTCTACATTACAGCCGCCTACTGGTTTACCGCTTCAACATCCTTTGCCAATCCCGCGGTCACCATCGCCCGCAGCCTGTCGGATACATTCGCCGGAATTCGTCCGGTTGATGCCCCCGGGTTCATTCTGGCCCAACTCCTTGGAGCCATCGCTGCGTGGTCAATCTGCCGCTGGCTGCTCAAAGCACACGAAGAAGGCAATTGATCATGAGCATCGTCATTCACCACAATCCTGACTGCGGAACCTCGCGCAATGTATTGCAGATGATTCGCGGGTCCGGAACCGAACCCGTCGTGGTTGAATACCTGAAAACAGGTTGGACGCGGCCGCAGCTTCAGGCGCTGTTTGCTGCTGCCGGACTGACCCCACGCACGGCGCTGCGCACCACAAAGTCGCCAGCGGAAGAACTGGGCCTGCTGGATCCGACCGTTGATGACGAGGCCCTGCTTGATGCCATGCTTGACCATCCGGTTCTGGTCAATCGACCCATCGTATGTTCATCAAAAGGGGTCCGGCTCTGCCGGCCATCCGAACAGGTCCTTGACCTGCTGGATGGCGATATCACCACGTTTACAAAGGAAGATGGTGAGATCGTTCACGGCAGCAAATAACCGGGCCAGGTCTTCGGCCCGGTTGAGCTGGGCTCGCGATCAGGCCTTCGGCAGCTGGCTTGAGGATTCAATAACCGAACCCAACAATCCGTAGTCCAGCGCTTCGTCCGTCGTCAGCCAGAAGTCACGCTGGGTATCAGCGCTGATCCGCTCTTCCGTTTGCCCGGTGGCTGCAGAAAACAACTTGTCAAAGCGCTCGCGCATCTGACGGATCTGTTCTGCCTGAATTTCGATATCAGACGCCGGACCGCCAACACCACCGCTGGGTTGATGCAGAAGGAAGCGGGTATTGGGCAGACAGAAGCGGTTTTTCCTTTCAGCCGATATGAAAATCAGCGCACCGGCGCTGGCCACCCAGCCACTGCCGATTACCCGAACTTCGGGAACGATGAACTTGGCCATGTCATGCACCATGTCACCGGATTCAACGTGACCACCCGGGGAACTGATAAACAGGTTGATGGGATCATCGCTGTATTCCGCCAGGGCCAACAATTGCGAAGCCACGTTCTTGGCCAACTTATCGTCGATTGTACCGGTAATCAGCACGTTTCTGCTCTTAAACAGGTGCTCCCCGGCCAGAGCTGATACTTCATTTTCCTTCTTTGGGCTTTCAGCCATCCGATATTCCTTCCCAGTGGTCTGTGCGCCCACGTGATGTCCAATCAAACCGGCAGTGATTTGCACAATGCCGGCAACCGCCAACAGATAGGGGATGAAATGCGGTTTGTGAAGGCATGGATTATAGCAAGGCAGATCAGACGATCAGCTGCAATCCAGCCCGCTTATCCGCACCCTGCTTTCATTGAAAAAACCGCTCATAGCGAAACGGTTCTGGGTTCACGCAGGGCGTTTCTCCATTGACAATTTGAGCCATCAGTTTTCCTGCACCTGGGCCGAGGCCAAACCCATGCCCAGAAAATCCCGTTGCCAGATAAAACCCCTCACGCTCAGCGACCGGTGATATCACCGGGACAACATCCGGTGTAACATCGATAACCCCGGCCCAGGTTTCTTCTATCTTTGCATTTGTAAAGGCCGGCAGCGTGTTTTTGAGACTGTGCATGGCAGCCTGCTGGATGGAAGCAATTGGTTTTGGATCCAGAATCCGCACCTGCTCAAACGGGCTTTCTTCGTCCAGTTCCCAGCGTCGTTTCAACCGTGCCTCATCGACAAAGCGCTGACCGATACGAAACCTGAAATCCCGCCATTCTTCCTTCAAAACAGGCCAGAATTCCGGTGCAAGACGAAAACTGTCTGGCAGGATATCGGCCATGCTCAACGTGGCGTGGGCCACCGTATATCCACCGTCCATACGCTTGCGGAAAGCAAAGTCCCGCGCAGCCAGAGAATGATCATAGCCGGTCTGCAGCGGCGCTGTGCGCATTACTGAATTGACGACAGTGAGCTGCGGCAGGCCTATTCCGGCATTGTGGCAAAACCGCCGAGACCAGGCACCCCCTGCCAGCACCACCGCATCACAGGAAATCTCACCATGCTCGGTCACCACACCGCTGATACGACCTGCCTGTTGCTGCAATCCCCGGACCGCACAATGCTGAAAGATCTTCACGCCGCATTTCTGTGCCGCCCGGGCCATTGCCGGTACAGCCAGCACAGGTTCAGCCCTCCCGTCTTCGGCGGTAAACAATCCCCCCAACCAGGGCACCGTGCTGTCAGGTGTCAGTGCATTGGCTTCTTCTGCACTCACCATGCGCGAAGACAGGCCATAGGGTTGCGCATGGTTTTGATACCACCGCTGACGGGCAGCGAGTTTTTCTTCGCTGTCACACAGATAGGCGATGCCGCATTCACGAAAACCAACATCTTCGCCCGTGCGCTGGTGCATCTGTTGCCAGAGTCGCATCGATTCCTCGATCAGAGGCAGTTCACGCGGATCACGGCCCATGCGGCGGCACCAGCCCCAATTGCGGCTGGATTGTTCGCCGGCGACGATGCCCTTTTCAAAAACCGCAACACTGTTGCCGCGTTCGCCCAATTCAAGGGCGGTTGCGATGCCGGCAATACCACCGCCAATGACCACAACATCGACCTTGGTCGGACGGTCGCGGTCACTGGTAACCGGGCTTGGGAGTGACATCGGCAAATTTCCTCTTCAACACCGACCCATCAACGGAAAATCGATATTCAAGCATGCATCATGTGTCAGGATTCGATCATTCACCAGAGGAAAATGCACCGGCTCAAAACGATTGATCCAGGTCGGTATAATCCGGATCAGGCTTTCGGTGCGGTTGGTGTCTCAGCAAGATGATCGCGCTTGATCCACACCTTTGCACCGTCAGCGCCAACAGCCGCGGTCGAATTGGCTTCAACCGGAAGGCGCAGCCAGGAACCGGGTTGAAAAGCCTCTCCCCCCTCCTCAAACGACCCTTCCAATACCAGCAGCTCCAACCCGTGCGTTGCGGATAACGCAACCGAAGAACCTGAACTCCACATTTCCAAGACGACATCCTCGCGGTCATCTTTAAACAGCGGCATCACCTCAACACCGGCCCGGTCAGCATCGGGAATGGCTCGCATCTTGTTGGTATCGATGCGCACATGGGTGCGGTCGTCCAGATCAAATTGCCACAATTTCACAAATATGGTGCAGCCGGGCTCCGACCCGGGCGTGTGGCTGGATTGCGGTGGGTTACGGATATAACTGCCTGCCGGAAAGTCCCCGTGCTCGTCCTGAAACACGCCGTCCAGAACCAGAAACTCTTCGCCACCGGTGTGGACATGCGAGGAAAATTTGCTGTTCGGTGCATAGCGCACAATCGATGTGGCCCGGGCAACTTCGTCACCGATACGGTCCAGCATCCGGCGATCGACGCCGGGCATCGGGGACGCGATCCAGTCAGTCTGCGCTGAGTGCACGACGCTGCGTTTGTTAAAGTCAGAATTCAGTTCCAAAGCGTTAATCCCTTGCAAGAACGATTGCACCAGTGGCCCAGTCAGGATTGAGACATGGCGCTTATCTGTGCAGGTTTCAACCGCGGGCCGTGGTCACAATGGGTTCAACGATATCAAACGCTGCGGCTCTTGGAACGGATAGTTTGAAAATGGTGCCCCTGCCGGGGAAAGAATGGGCATTGAAGCAAAACTCATTGTTTGCGGCAAGGTTTTCAACAATCGACAGACCCATGCCGCTGCCCTTCGATCTGGATCCCTTCTGGCGGGGCTGCAGCAGGTTTTTCAGCTCTCTGTCATCCATGCCCGGACCGGTATCATGGATTTCAAACTTTATTGAATCACCCCGACACCGGCACCCCACCAACACACGGGCACTGGGAGCATGTTTAATCGCGTTGGAAATCAGATTGGTGACGATGCGCATCAGTTCCAGCGGCCTGGCCTTAACCGCGTGACAGCAGGATACAAATCGAAGTTCCACACCCCGGGTCTCAGCCTCTTCAGCAAACATGGCCACCGCGTTGCGCAAGACGATATTGGCTTCAAATGTTTCGATACCATCGCCGGGTTCGTGGTGATCTGACTGATGTTCCGACAGAGCCATGATGGGCAAGGGTGCATTGCCCCGCGAAGGGCCGGCAGAATTGTTTTGATCAGACTTGATTTTCGGCCGACCATTGTCGGCATTTCCCTGACCGGGCGGCTGCAGGCTTTGTGCGATTATTTCGTCCGGATAGTCAAAACTGCGGTCCAGATGATCGGCTGTTTCGCGATCAAATTTCTTCAGTTTCAACATGGCGAGCCGTAGCGAGCTCAAGGGCTGACGGATATCATGCGCAGTCCAGATCAATTTCCTATGTTGTCTGTCAGCCAGCGACACGGCGTTTTGATAATCAAATTGAGCGTGGCGCAGGGCTTCGCTGAGCGCCAGTTTCTCGCTGCCCAGTTCTATCTCCTTGCGCATGGCCTTGCTCCGCTCGACGCGCACAATCTGGGTATGAACAAAGATGGCGAGCGCGAAAACAATCCCCTCGAACATGAAGGCGTATCGCCCAATGTGGCCAACAATGTCCTGATTGAACATACCCGGCGTGAAGTAACCAACAGTGGTGACAAACACGGCAGACAGAACAGCGATCGATCCAGCCGTGAACAAACGCGCACCCGGCTGTCCCCGGCGTATGGCAAATATGCCGGCAAGGATCGGCAACAAAGCCGTTGAGGTTGCGGCCACAAGACTGGCATTTATGAACCAGGTTTGATCGAACATCCATTGCGAGGTCAGGGCGACAAGAGCGATCGCTGCTGCAGCGGATGGCAGGGCGACATTGAAGAAGGGATGATAACGTCTCGCATTGGTGAACGACCAGGCAAACATCGCCCCCAGCGCCAACGTCGTATACCCCAACGCCGGACTGGCCGTTGTATTCCAGTCCGGCGAATTGGGCCAGAAATAGTGAAAACTGTAGCTTTCAGCGTGAAACAGCCAGAGCACACCCGACACGATATAAGCGCCGTAAAAATAGGCTGACTTCAAGCCAAGGGCAGACAGATAAATCGTACTGATGAAGGCCATGCCCAACAGCATCATCAACATGCCGAGGATATGGATATCCTCAATCCTGATCCGCTCATAAAACCGGTCCTGGCTTTCAATATAGAGCGGCAGTTGCGTCGCCTGCTTTGAAGCATATTCGATCAGCAGCGTTGCATTCTGTCCGCCGGATAAGGTGACTTTGCTGACCCGGTGACGGTGCTTGACCGCCCGGTTGGAAAACGGATCTCTTACCGTCACCGAAGAAATCGGCGTCGTCACCGGATCACCCAAGTCGGACAACTCCAGCAGGTATACATTGAGTGGATCAGGCATCGGGCTGTCGTGGGTCAGCAGCCAGGAATAGTCCTGATCCGTTGCGTTTTTGATCGGAACTTTCAGCCAGATCTTGGAATGGTTGAAGCCAAAATCAATCAGATTTGTTTCAATCGGGCGGAATTTGCGATCCCATTCGGCAGACTGCACCTGCTCCACGGTCAGTTGATGATCCTTATCGATCAGGAAAGTCGTGCTTGGTGTCAGATCAGCATAAAAATCATGAGCCTTCAGTTGAATCGGGCTGAATTCGGTTGCCGAGGCCCCTGTGGAGAAAATCAGCAGCAACGCCAATAGTGCAAAACCACTTGCGTCTGATATCCGACGCAGCCAAAACTGTCCCAGCCCTGTCAAATGGATCAAAAAGTGCCTCCTCAAAGCTCTAAATCCAAAACCTTCACGGCGCTGATCGCGGACGACCATGCAATTCTGCGCAGCGGAATCAGGGAAGTCCTGCAACAGCTGGGCATTTTCGACATTCTTGATGAGGCGTGTGACGGTTTGGAGGCGATAGCCAAAGTGCGCCGACACCGGCCCGACCTGCTGATGCTGGATGTTGCCATGCCGTATGCTCAGGGCATCGGTGTCTATAACGAGGTCCGTCGCTGGTCGCCGGAAACCAAGGTCGTTGTTTTCACAGGCATGACCGCGCGCGGACTTCTGGGTGAGCTGGTCCGATCCGGGGTCGATGGCTTGTTCATGAAAAACGAAAGTGCGGAATTGCTGACCGATGCCCTGCCCTTGATCATGCATGGCGCCAAAGTCATTCCCCCACCGGTTCTGGAACTGCTGGATGATGCGC
This sequence comes from uncultured Rhizobiaceae group bacterium, assembly GCA_905480295.1. Taxonomy (GTDB): domain Bacteria; phylum Pseudomonadota; class Alphaproteobacteria; order Rhizobiales; family Rhizobiaceae; genus Pseudahrensia. Next base: position 24,121 of record CAJQPW010000314.1, read on the forward strand.
CAGCCCTTGCCCTGACCGGCCGGGAGAAACAGGTTCTGAGCCTGATCGCCATGGGGAATTCGAACCGGGAGATTGCCGAGAAACTCGGCGTCAGTTTCAAGACCATCGACCAGCACCGGACCAATCTTATGCGCAAGCTGGATGTTCATTCCACGGCACAGCTGCTGGCCTACGCGTTGCGTGAAGGCTATCTTGACCCGGCCCAGCAAACCTGAAAGCAATGCCGAAAGACTGGTATTTTGCCCCATTTCTTGCGGGTAATATCCAGCAAATTCCATCACACTGACCTCCCTCGTTTCGGCCGCCTATTAAGAGCACCAACACCCCCTGTTCGAGAATAGGGGATTTCCCTGATAACGAAGTCCACCAAGCCCGGCTATTGATCTCACTGCCGGAGGACAATCCCCCGATCATCCGGTGCTTCGACAAACCACGATGCGGCTATCGCCATAAAGATAACGGGGTGGGAAGGAATCTACTGTGACAAAAAATACATTTATCCTATCGCTCGCCCTGGTCGTGACCGGCGTTGCAATTGCAGCCACACCGGCCTCAGCGTCCAGAAATACCTGTAAGAAAGTCTATCTCAGCGCCGACAATCGAACCGGAACGATCGCAAAGGTGATTGACCTCGACTATCAGATTTCAGGCTACGGTAAAAAATCTGAACCCATCCGCAATCAGGAAATCCCCAGCGGAAGAAAATGGGGCACCGAGCGCAATCTTGAGCAGGCCTCCGGCCGCAGCACCTATATCATCGTCAAATATCGGACGAGAAAAACCAGAGGCTTGGGCAAATGGAGCAAAGTCAAAAAGGTGACTTCGCGCCCGCGCAATTGCCACGACCGCACAGCCTATAATGTTGTGATGCGATAAATTCATTTGTCTGGAGCGTCGGGTTGAAATCCATCCCGGCGCTCAATTTCGACGTCATACCCGAGCCCGCGACCAAACACGGTTTCACGCGGTTGTGGTGTTCTCCCCCAACTTCAGCTCGCTTGGCGCGGACCTCTGCCAGCCAGCATTGAGGACAGTTTTTCAACCATCGCCAGAAGCTGCGCCGTTACGGCGAGGAACAGTGTAAACACGCTCAACAATTTGGCACCTTCTTCTGGAATGTCTTTCCAGGCCGCCGATGATGGCACGATAGAATCAATCCCCGTGTGAACGGCATAAAAGAAGAAACCCATGGCAAACAGAATTGCAAAGACCCGGCATTTGAGAATTTCCCGCCAGAACAATTTGGCGATGGCCAGGGCTACAACACCGTATCCGATCACAATCAGATCGTTCCAGTTTCTGAAATATTGAGACGCACCGACCTGACTGTTGGCGATCGCGGTTCCGCCGCGTTCATGGAACATCAACTGCTCATCAAGCGACAAAAACAGACACCCGGTTGCCAGGATAAACCAGAATATTGTGCCCGTGTTCCAGTTTTTCAGCTGAAGATAAAAAACAATGGCTGCAAGCGCGCTGGCCATCGCCAGGCACACGGAAGAAAGGGCTGTCACAATACCCTCTTCCTTAAAGTGGAACATCGGATTGGTGTCCGGGGCCATATATACAGCGGCTACGATGCTGCCCAGAACAGCGAGTGTTGCAAACAGGGCAAACACGTAAAACAGAAAGGGAGGTGGGAGGTCGTCGCCAGCACGCGGGTCGGCAGCGGCAGAAAATTCAGACAGAATTTTGGAAATAATCCCGGGTTTGCGATCACCCCTGATGATCGTTGGCGTTGTTTCCGTTTCCATTGGAACCATATGCATTCGGTCTTCCTCCAAAGCAGTCTTGTTTGCTGTCAAACAAGCAATTTTGGAGCCACCTGAGGCAAGATTCTGAAATTATTGAACTTTTAGTCTTTCAACTTCCAGCAACGGGCGCCATCAACCCATCGTGTCTCACATTGACACACTTTAGCGCCACCAGTTGTCCCGCACAGAAACAACCGACCCATTTGCTGCCCTGCGCACCGCATTCCAGCCATGTGCCCGGATCAATAAATTGTCGAAGAAATGGTGCACCCGGAGCGATTCGAACGCCCGACCCCCAGATTCGTAGTATTAACGTCTTGTAGTTTCATTGGGTTTCAAGCAGTACCATTGTTGGCTAAAATACTAGCTAACTCAATGTAGTTATCGTATCATAATGTTTCAATAACGGCCATGTAGTTGCGGGATTTTGTGACCATCGTGTGACCACAGAAGTTCATTTGAACACGGGAACGACATGCCAAAGGCAAAGCTGACAGACG
>CAJQPW010000315.1 GCA_905480295.1 uncultured Rhizobiaceae group bacterium
ACATATCGTGGTTCCGCCGGAGAAGGTATCCGGACGGATTGAAAGCCTGCCTCTTTTGCAGCGCGTGATCGCCCGCATTAAACAGGTGCTGCCCAAAGTTGGCCCGGTGGATGCGTTGCTTGTCACGGGAGATATTACCGAGCGTGGGGATCGTGGCAGCTATCAAGCTTTTCTCGACACCGTGGGAGAACTCGGACTGCCGGTTTACGCCATTCCCGGCAACCATGACGGACGTGAGGCGATGCGTTCCGCCTTCGCCGATCACGCTTACATTCCACAGTCTGGTCGATTGAACTGGTGTGTGGATGTAAACGGTGTTCGCATGATTGGTCTGGATACTTTGGTTGAGGGGCAAGGCGGCGGTGTTGTCGACGAGGTAACGTTGCGCTTTCTCGAAACTCACCTTGAAGCAGCCGGCGTTTCTCCAGTCCTTTTGGCTTTGCATCATCCGCCATTCAGCTGTGGCATCAAGTTTATGGACTCCATTGGTCTGGCGGGCACCAAATCCCTTGCCCAACTTCTGGAGAATTCAGCCGCAGATATTCAGGTTGTATGTGGCCATGTACATACGGCAATTACCGCTAAGGTAGGAGGTGTGGTGGCTATGTCAGCACCGTCCACCTGTAGCACGTTCGACGTCAACTTCCGTGCCGATGCTCCCGTTGGTTTTACAACGCAGCCTGGCGGGTTTGTGCTGCACAGCTGGAACGACGGATTTCGCAGCATGCAAATTGGCGCCGAGTTTGGCAGCGGCCCTCATCCCTTTTGAGCGCACCCATGTTTGGGGTGACTGCACCTCACAACAGCTAAGAAAGTAAATCGTGCAAGACACAAACATCCTGTTGTTTTTCCTCCATATTGGTGGCGCCGTGGCTCTGCTGATGTGGGCGGTGCGCCTGGTCCGTACAGGAATGGAGCGTGCCTTTGCAGTGCAGCTGCGTTTGTGGCTGCGCCGGTCTGCCAAAAGTCGTCTGTTGGCCGCAGCCACCGGCACTGGCACCGCCATATTGCTGCAAAGCTCCACGGCTGTTGCAATTTTGGTGTCGAACTTTGTTTCCAAGGGCAGCATTACGACGGTGGTCGGTCTGGCCATAATGCTCGGCGCCGATGTCGGCTCAGCTGTGGTGGCGCAATTGTTGTTGGTGCGGCAGGAATTTCTGGTGCCTCTGCTTCTGGTTGTCGGGGTGATGTTTTTCAAGCGTTCGGAGCCCAACAGGCTTCGTCCGATTGGCCGGATTCTAATCGGCCTGGCGCTGATCTTTGTGTCGCTCGACATGATCCGCGCGGCGGCTGAAACCCTGATCGACAGCCCGGCGACGCTTGCTGTCATGCAATATCTTGGGACGGATTTGTTGACCGCCTTTGTTATCGGCGCACTGCTTGCCTGGCTGGTTCATTCCAGCGTGGCGGCAGTTTTGTTGATGGTCACTCTGGTTGCACAAGGCCTGCTGCCACCAATGGCTGCCGTTGCCATGGTGCTTGGCGCCAATCTGGGTGGCGCATTCATTGCCTACGTGCTCACGCTTTCGTCTCCGGTCGCCGCCCGCCAGATGGTGATGGCCAACCTGATTTTGAGGGGTGGTGGGGCTGCAATCGTCTTGATGGTTTTGGCGAGGACCGGCGTTGGACTAGAATGGCTGGGTTCGACCGCGGCTCAACAAACAATCAACCTGCACCTGGCATTTAATTTTTCATTGGCGCTCTTGGCGATGCCGGTTTTGGTGTGGATTGCCAAATTGTCGGAGTTTTTACTGCCCAACAGAACCGACGGTTTGGATGTCTCCGAAAGCTCTGGCGTCCTTGATCCGAACACCTTGTTGAAGCCTCCGCAGGCAGTGATATGTGCAGCGCGAGAAGTGCTTCATGTTGGTGAATTGGTCGAATCCATGCTGCGCGCGGTACAACCGATTTACGATAACTGGGATATTGCGACGGCCAAGGTGATTCGCGAAAAAGATCGACAGATCGCCAGTCGCCATCAGGCTCTGAAGCTGTTCCTGGTCGAACTGCATCGTGGGGAGCTGGAAGAATCGGAGAGCCGACAGTCCCACGAGCTTGCGTCCATCGCCGCTCAGCTTGAAGCTGCATCGGATGCAATTGCCAAAAACCTGGTCGATCTGGCCGAGCAGTTGCATGCTCAAGGGGTTACATTTTCCGAACAGGGGCGCCAGGAAATCGATGATTTCCATGACCGTGTTTTGACGAATGTTCAACTGGGTTTGAATGTCATGATGACTCAAAACCCGGATGCCGCCCGTGAACTTGTTGCAGCAAAGGAAGCTGTACGGTCTGTGGAGGCGCATTTGCAAAGGCAGCATCTTGGACGATTGCAGCAAGGTTTTGTTGAAAGTTTGGAGACCAGCAGCATTCATCAGGAAACACTGAGGGTGTTGAAGCAAATCAACACGTCATTTTCGATGATTGGCTATCCCATATTGTCGAGGTCTGGCGATCTTTTGGAAAGCAGGCTTTCGAACGGAGATTGACCGAGCAGCGCCGGATCAAGGTATTCTCTGGGCTTTCAGACGGAAAAGTGTCCCAATTGAGACAGAAAATCTACGTCTGCCTTGGGCTCCAAGCAGCCATTACCACGCAACGGACCTGCTCTTTAATCGCAGTTCTTGTAATTGCTGTTGAGGCAAACACGGGCGCGGCGTTGGGCTTCGGTTATTTTGGGCTGTAGTCGCTCTACTGATAATTAACGCCATTTATGGAGAGTGCCGTTGTAGCAGTCATCATCTGGGTAGTTCTTGATTGCTTCCTCTAGATCACCATCACAAAGCTTGGTGTTTCCGTTGACCTCGATAACAGTCATAGAGCCATAATGATAGGTATAGCCATATTCAGAACACTCCCAAACGAAACCATTTTTTAAGTTAACTAGCTTATCATAATCACAGCCCTCAAAAGTAATACCGAATCCGCTTTCAAGATATTTGAAGTCTGCGTTTGCTGCTGTCGCAAAAAATATCGTGATCATAGCTATCATGATGCGCTTCAGCATGATGGTTCCCCTGTGCGCTTATCCAGCCATCAGCACAGCCCATATCGCGGTTGCTGGCAATGACTTGGATCAAACGGTGGCAAGCACGAAAATGAGGGATAATTTTTGGCGGGTAGAAAACCGCAATAAAAAATATTCGTTTTAATATCAGATATTTACGTCTGAACTTGGCGGTGAGGGTGTCCGCCTTCTCCCAGAAGCCATCTGTAACAATATGTAATTAAGACAACATGTTACCCATTACCCTGGGGATAATGTTGATGCCATATGTTGCAATTGATGGCATGCAACAACATATCTTATGGCGGGTCCGATGGTGGGTCTGACATAGCGAGATATTATACCGATGGCAACGAAGGCTAAAGAGCTAACGCCAATAGAGGTAAAGCGGCTGCAACACACCGGCCTAGGGAACAAGACGTTCGCAGTTGGTGGCGTGTCAGGTCTATTGCTACAAATTAAGCCGACTGGAACAAAGTCATGGATCCTACGCACCATGATCGGCAACAGCCGTCGGGAGTTGGGACTTGGCCCCTATCCTGAAATCACACTTGGACAGGCCCGCGACCGCGCAAGAGAAGCTAAGGAACAAATCTGGCAGGGCGTAGACCCCATTGAACACAGGCGAGCCGCCAAGGCCGCAATTGCTACTGCCCAAAAGCGCGGTCTGACGTTTGCAAATGCCGTAGAGCGCTACCTGTCGACGCGTTTGACCGAGTTCAGAAATGAAAAGCATAAGAAGCAGTGGCGTTCCACACTGGACAAATATGCTGCACCTCATCTGGGCAACATGCTGGTTTCAGAGATTGATGTGACCGACATTACTCGCACGCTCCAGCCGATTTGGATGGAAAAGACTGAAACGGCATCGCGATTGCGCGGCCGAATAGAAAACGTCATGGCTTGGGCGACTGTCTCCGGGCATCGCAAGGGCGACAATCCTGCCCGCTGGAAGGGGAACCTGGATGCCGTCCTCGCCAAACCGGGCAAAATTTCAAAGGTCACACACCACCCTGCCCTGAGCTTGTCAGATGCCACTGAATGGTTCGCCGATCTGAGGGAACGAACAGGTATGGCAACCCGAGCACTTGAGTTCCTGGCTATGACTGCCGCACGATCCGGAGAAGTTCGTGGTGCTTTATGGGACGAATTCGACTTCGACACAAAGATCTGGACTGTCCCTGCTGGACGAATGAAGGCCGGAAACGAGCACCGCATACCACTGACGGATTCAGCAATTGAGCTACTGCACAGTATTGAGCGGTTTGATGGTGTGCACTACGTCTTTCCAGGAATGCGAGGTGGACCCTTATCCGACGCTTCGTTGAGCGCCTGTATGAAACGGATCCAGGCAGAAAAGCCGCAGCTCTATATCGATCAGCGCTCTGGCAGACCGGCGGTGCCTCATGGCCTGCGGAGCACTTTTCGCGACTGGTCGGCGGAACGAACCGAATATCCGCGTGAAATGGCAGAGATAGCTCTAGCCCACACAGTGGGTAGCGATGTCGAGCGGGCGTACCGGCGGGGTGACATGATCGAAAAACGTCGTTCAATGATGGCCGCCTGGGAACGCTTCCTCCGAGGTGAAGCCAGTCCAAAAGTGGTAAAATTGGGAGTGGCATGATGGACAAATACGAAAAGGTTTTTTCCGAGCATTTCCCAAATCCAACTGCTGATCAGTCCCTTCTCACCTATTGGCTCAACGAAGAGGGCCATAAAGGTCGAGGAATGAAATCATGTTGGGCGAATTACGTATTTCGTTTTGAGCAACTCGCGCTTTATCAGAAACCGCATGTTTATCATAAAACGGCCGACATCGCTGCTCTGGAAGATATTGCCAGAACTTCCATAAAATTGGAGCGGCTGTTGTCTGGCGACGCTCTAACTCTCGCAGCTAAAAGTCGACTGAACGCCAGAATCCACTATGGTCACTACGCCGACGACATGCCGTGTGACGACCCAGAGGCTTTAAGAGAACACCTATTTGAAGCCGGAATTGCTGATGGCTCAGACCCAAGAGGCGATGGTGGCCTCCGCGACTACATGGATGAAACTGGGATCCCTCTCCACGAATCCATTGTGGGTTTTCTGAAACAGGCATCCGCCTTGGAGAATGCAGTTTCTCTGACCAAGCGTGATATCAAGGTGTCACTCAGCGCCGTGCGATCACCTATCAGATTGAACCTCGACGCTATTCAATGTGTCGAAGCAGCTCGTATTATCTGGAACGAATGCCATGAAAAATCCGCGCCAGAAAAAGCGCTGAACCCTGCTTCTCCTTTCGGCAAATTCTTATCCGCCCTCTTTGTGGTCTATGAAATCAATGCAAGTCCAAAGTCTGCCTTTGGAACGTGGGCAAAACGATCAGTGCTGCAAAAGTCCTGACTGAAACCATTATTAGCGATCTCAGTCTGGACTACATGCACAAAATTCATGTTTAGCACCAGTCGCATCCAAAAACTAAAGGGTGCGACAAATGACTTATGTTTCAGACAAAACACTCGCAGATCGATGGAGTATCCATCGTGTCAGTGTATGGCGAATGGCCAAGGCCGACCCCAACTTTCCAAAACCAGTTAAGCTTTCACCTGGCACGACGCGCTGGAAACTTGCCGACATTGAGGCCTGGGAAACTACCCGGGGTCAGGCGGTGCAATCATGACCTGTCTTTCAGCTGCACTTAAGTATGCCGCCATGGGTTGGCATGTATTCCCGGTACAGCCACTGATCGAGGCTGACCCAGAAGCTGATGGTAAGTCGCCCTACCCTGGCACTCACGGTCACTTGGACGCCACTGCTGTTCCAAAAGAACTCGAGGAGCTGTTCGCTGGCAAGGATCGCTGCAATATCGGCCTAGCCTGTTCAGACAGCGGACTGGTGGTTGTAGACGTAGACATCGATCTTGACACTGAAGAGGGTCGTGCCTGGTTTGAAAGTTTCAAATCCGTCTATGAACTCCCGGACACATACACGCAAATGACCCCAGGAGGTGGCGTGCACCTATTCTACTTTGCCCG
>CAJQPW010000316.1 GCA_905480295.1 uncultured Rhizobiaceae group bacterium
TGATGCTACAGCCAGAAAAATGCATGTCGGTTAGATCACAATCACACATTATATCATGGCGGCCGGACACAAGGACATCAACAACAACCTTTTTCATCAAAATCGATTTGGAACTGCCATTGACATATTCACGGCTCGAACACTCTCAATGTTCGCTTTGATGGTTCTGCGGCAACACTGATGGAAGTTTATCGTCAACATTCACCACATCACCAAGATCGTGCGGTGAGCGTAATGGACCAAATTGGAGCTGGTTTCGTTGCGGATAACGTTGCGGATCGTCAAATCGAACAAACGGTAATCGCGTAAGCTATTGAAAAGATTGGTGCACCCGGCGCGATTCGAACGCGCGACCTCTGCCTTCGGAGGGCAGCACTCTATCCAGCTGAGCTACGGGTGCAAAATCGTGACTCGCACGCCCTAACCCTTACAAGGACTGGGGAGCAGCGGCAAGCTAAGAAAAACACAAATGCGATGGAGTCTTTGCGGCGCTCTAAAATACGACCCGATGGTCGGCTCATCAGCCAGCCAAAACCCGCCGGGGCTGAAATTCGCCTCGGCTGATGTCGCCGATCGCAATCAGCGCATTCTTGTGAACGGCACACACATCGCTTTCTTCAACCGGCGCATCACGACCCCGAACGATGATTGAATTACCAAGCCGCACCCGACGCACATCATCTGCACCAAGCCGCAATTCCGGAAACCCCTGCATCGACTGCAGGGGCGAAATCAGCAGGGAATCAAGCGCTTCAAAATCGCCTTCCAATGCCAGTAACTGATCCAGCGAAACACAGTCATCAAGTTCGAAAGGTTCGACAAATGTGCGGCGCAGCGCGGCAACATGGCCATAACACCCCAGCATCTGACCAATGTCCCGGGCAAAGGCACGAATGTAAGTTCCCTTGCCGCAGGTCACATCAAAGACTGAATGATCTTCATCGGGGCAGTCGACCAGCTGAAAAGAATCCACCTGAATGGTGCGGGCCTGCAAGGTCACTTCCTTGCCGGCGCGCGCCTCGGCATAGGCACGCTTTCCATCAATCTTGATTGCGGAAAAGGCAGGTGGCACCTGTTCAATCTCGCCCACAAATTGCGGCAGCAGGGCTTCAATTGCCTCCCGTGCGGGCCGGGTGCTGCTGGAATTCACGACCTCGCCTTCCGCATCGTCAGTGTTGGTCTGCGTGCCCCAGTTCACCGTAAAGCGATAGCTTTTTTCCCCATCGGTCACGTAGGGAACGGTCTTGGTGGCTTCCCCAAGGGCAATTGGCAATACACCGGTTGCCAGCGGGTCCAGTGTGCCGGCATGTCCGGCCTTTTTTGCCTGGAACAGCCAGCGGATCTTGCCAACGGCCTGGGTCGAGCCCAATTCATAGGGTTTATCCAGCACCAGCCATCCTGAAACGGGCCTGCCCTTTTTGTGACGCGCCATATCAGCTGTCCTTCAAAAGGTCCTGCTGAACCACGTCGCTGCGCAGCAATGTGTCAATTTTGGCGTAATTGTCAAAGCTGGTGTCTTCGAGGAAACGAAAGCTCGGAATATATTTCATCTGGTTGAGCAGGGGGGTCGCCCGAGCCCGAATGAACTTGGCCTGTTTCGCAAGTGATTTGCAGATCAGGCCAGCATTGGCGTTGCCCTTGCCGTTTTTGCGTTGCCCGCCCAGCGGAGAAACAAAACAGGTGGCAATCTTCAGATCTGGCGACATCCGAACTTCCGTGATCGATATCAGCTGATTGTCAATCGAAGGATCGTTAAACTGTTCGCGGGTCAACACCTCGGTCAGGGCATGGCGCACGAGTTCACCGACGCGCAGCTGACGTTGGGAGGGGGCTTTGGATTTGCTCATATCTTATCACCGGCTCAGTGCTGTCGGGCCTATGGCGATCCAACGCAGCGAGACATTCTTGTCATTGTCTGGTTCCCGGTCAGATAATGTCCGACCGGGATATTTGCGGGGCGGAAGCCGGCCTAGAGCGACCGCTCGAGCATTTCCACAGTGAAGCACTCGATCACATCACCCTTGCGCATGTCCTGGTAGTTCTTGAAAGCCATGCCGCATTCGGTACCGGAATCAACCCGGGCCACTTCGTCCTTGAAGCGCTTCAGAGTTGCCAGTTCACCTTCGTGAACCACCACATCATCGCGGATCAGGCGCACGCCCATTCCCCGCTCCACGTGGCCTTCGGTAACCAGGCAACCGGCAATCTTGCCGATTTTGGAATGGCTGAACAGTTCAAGAATATCGGCGTAACCGATAAAGGTTTCCTTGCGCTCCGGTGCAAGCATGCCGGACAGCGTGCCTTTCACATCATCAATCAGATTGTAAATGATCGAATAATATCGAATTTCAATGCCTTCGCGCTTGGCAAGGTCTTGAGCCTGTTTGTTGGCGCGCACGTTGAAGGCAATGATTGGCGTTTCAGAAGCAATCGCAAGGGTCACATCAGCCTCGGTGATACCACCGACACCTGAATGAACCACTCTGGCCTGTACTTCGTCAGTGCCCAGTCCGGTCAACGCTGCATTGATCGCTTCGATTGAACCCTGGGTGTCACCCTTGATGACAAGTGGTGCGATCGATGCACCCTTGAGCTGCAGATTGCTCATCATCTGTTCCAGCGACCCGCGCTGACCGGCCTGCGCTGCAACGGAAAGTTCCCGCGCCTTGCGCTGGCGGTAATCAGAGATCTCACGTGCCCGCGCTTCATCTTCAACAACAACCACGTGGTCGCCTGCAGATGGTGCACCGGACAGGCCGAGAATTTCCACCGGAGTGGAAGGCCCGGCCGCTTTCAACTGCTCGCCGTGATCGTTGATCATGGCCCGTACACGGCCCCATTCGCTGCCGGCAACGATGATATCACCAACGTTGAGTGTTCCGCGCTGAATAATCGCTGTTGCCACGGAACCGCGGCCTCTTTCGAGCCGTGCTTCGATGACGATTGCTTCGCCGTTCCTTTTTGGGTTGGCCTTCAATTCCAGCAATTCTGCCTGCAGATTGATGGCATCCAGCAGGGTATCAATGCCGTCACCGGTTTTGGCAGACACTTCAACATCCAGAACTTCACCACCCATGCTTTCAACAAAAACCTCATGCTGCAGCAATTCGGTGCGCACCTTGTTGGCGTCCGCTCCCTGTGTGTCCATCTTGTTGATGGCAACAATGATCGGTACTTCGGCCGCCTTGGCATGTTTGATGCTCTCAATGGTTTGCGGCATTACGCTGTCGTCAGCGGCGACCACAAGCACAGCAATATCGGTGGCCTGAACGCCACGCGCGCGCATGGCAGTGAAAGCCTCATGGCCCGGCGTATCGAGGAAGGAAATCAGCTTTCCGTCCTTTTCGATCTGGTAGGCGCCAATATGCTGGGTAATGCCACCGGCTTCGCCGTCTGCAACCCGCGCCTGTCTGATCTTATCGAGAAGCGATGTTTTACCGTGATCAACGTGACCCATGATGGTCACAACCGGGGGACGGGTTTCCAGATCTTCTGGCTTGTCTTCCACCTGATTGACGGTTTCGACATCGGATTCTGAAACCCTGACAACCGTATGCCCCATTTCTTCCGTGATCAGCTGTGCCAGATCGGAATCGATAATGTCGCCCGGTTTCATCATCTGACCCTGTTCCATCAGGAATTTTACAACATCCACAGACCGTTCGGTCATGCGGTTTGCCAGTTCCTGAATGGTGATGGTGTCAGGGATGATAACCTCACGCATGACTTTTTCGCGCGGTCCGGATTGTTGACCCCGCTTTTGCTTTTCGCGCTGACGGCGCATTGATGCCAGAGAGCGAGACCGCTCGGTGTTGGCGTTCAGCGCATTGTTCAACGTCAGTTTGGTCCGACGACGATCATCGCCACCCTTTGGACGCGATGGTTTAGGCGTTTCCTTTGGCCGTTCAACCGGACGCAGCGGAGCCGGACCACTCGACTTCTTGATGGCGTCCGGGTCTGCAGCCGCAGCGGCGGCTGACGCATCGGCGGCTGCCATGCGGGCGGCTTCAGCTTCTTCGGCCAGACGTTTTTCTTCTTCCAGAGCCTTGCGTTTGGCTTCCTCAGCAGCAGCTGCTTCAGCTTCTTCGCGCTTGGCGCGGGTTGCTTCGTCTTCCTTGGCGCGTCTTTCGGCTTCTTCTGCCGCACGCTTTTGTTCTTCAACTTCGCGAACTTTAGCCTCTTCCAGAGCACGCGCACGCGCGTCCATCTCACCTGCAGAGAGATTGCTGGGGTCTCTGGCGACCGGTTTTGGGGTGCTTTCCTGAGGAGCCGGCGCCACTTCTTTTGGCGGCGGCGGTGTCACAGATTCGGTTTTTGGTGCAAACACCGGCTTGTCTTCGCCCGGTTTGACGATCCGACGTTTTTTGGTCTCGACCACCACCGAATTGCTGCGGCCATGGGAGAAATTCTGCCGAACGGTTCCTGGGCCCCGTTTCAAGGACAGTGTGCCGCGAGGCGAACCGCCAGTCTTGTTATTGTCGCCCGTTTTCGTATCAGTCATCTACGTTCTTTACCTTTTTGACCCCCTTTGGTTATCCGGGGCCGTTGTCATTGTTGAGCCAACATTATCTTGGCAATTCTGCTGTCGCGGTGGGGTCCATCACGATGGCTCCATTTCACGGTAGTTAGACAGTTGAGTGACCCGCAGCATACAATTTCGCGCCGCGCCACCTTCTATTAGCGCTGCGTGTATCACATTTGATGCACCAAGCGCCATGCTCATTTGCGTACTGGTAAATATTCGCCAGATTTTTATTCTCGGCCCACCGTCCCGCTCCACCGCATGGGTGGCCTGTTTCAGCTTTCGTAAACCGTCTTCCGCACCATCAGAGGCGTGAAGTATTGCGATCGCCTTGCCAGAACGGATGGAACCTTCGACCTTGCCAGAACCATTCATACATTCACCAGCCTTGCGTGCAAAGCCTAATGCGTTCAATGCCGCGTCCGTCATTAGTTTTTCTACCATCGACGGCAGTGATTCATCGGCTTTGACAGCGGACTTAAAGCCTCGTGAAAAAACCGCGTTCTTAACGGCTTGCTCGACGAACGCCCTTTTGGCCGTGACCCACACACCGCGGCCCGGAAGATTGCGCTTCAGATCCGGTACAACGGACCGGTCAGGCGCGGCAACAAAGCGAATGAGTTCGCCTGGTTCCCTGACTTCGCGGGTTACGATGCATGTGCGTTCCGTCAATTCCATTACCTCTGGCCGGCCGATCCATGACGATTGATTCAGGATTGAGTCGACGTATCTTCAATCACGTTGATAACCGCAGCCCGCGGGTCCTCTTCAACCACGACCTCTTCCTCAACCACTTCAGGTTCCTTCAGATCGTCTTCGGTTACCCAGCCGGCAGCCAGTCGGGCGGCCATGATCATCTCATCAGCCTGAACCCGAGACAGTTCAAACCCGTCCAGAATGCCTGGGTGACGTGTCACCTCTCCGTCCTTGCGTTCATTCCAGCCGATCAGGTCATCGGCAATGCAACCGGCAAAATCATCAAGCGTTTTGATCTCGTCTTCAGATTTGCCCAGTGCAACCATCATACGGGTCGTGATGCCGGGGACCTGACGCATGTCGTCGGTGACGCCAAGGGTCTTGCGTTCCGCATCCAGTTCCTGCTCCTGTTTTTCCAGGAATTCGCGGGCGCGGGCCTGCAATTCGGATGCAGTTTCATCGTCGAACCCTTCGATCATGGCGATTTCATCGGATTCGACATAGGCGACTTCTTCGAGATCGGAAAAGCCTTCTGATGCCAACAACTGCGCAACCATTTCATCGACGTTAAGGGCGTCAACAAAGGTCTGAGTGTTGGCGTTAAACTCGGCCTGACGACGGCCAGACTCTTCTTCTTCAGTCAGAATATCGATGTCCCAGCCTGTCAGCTGCGAGGCAAGACGCACGTTTTGTCCACGGCGACCAATGGCCAGCGAAAGCTGTTCATCCGGTACCACGACCTCGATGCGTTCCTTTTCCTCATCGAGCACCACTTTGGCGACTTCAGCCGGCTGCAGTGCGTTGACGATGAAGCCCGCTGCTTCCGGGTTCCAGGGAATGATGTCGATCTTCTCACCCTGCAACTCGCCGACAACGGCCTGCACACGGGAGCCACGCATACCGACACATGCACCGACGGGATCAATGCCGCTGTCGTTTGAGATAACGGCAATTTTTGCCCGTGAGCCCGGGTCGCGGGCAACAGAGCGGATTTCAATGACACCGTCATAAATTTCAGGCACTTCCATCTGGAACAGTTTTGCCATGAACTGCGGATGGGTGCGCGACATGAAAATCTGCGGACCACGCTGTTCACGACGTACGTCATAAATATAGCCGCGAACCCGATCACCATATTTGTAGGTTTCCCGCGGGATCAGTTCGTCACGCCGGATGATCGCTTCACCGCGACCCAGATCAACAATAACATTGCCGTATTCGACCCGTTTCACGGTACCGTTGATTATCTCGCCAACACGATCCTTGAATTCGTCAAATTGACGGTCGCGTTCAGCGTCCCGAACTTTTTGAACAATGACTTGCTTGGCCGACTGTGCGGCGATGCGACCAAAATCCATAGGCGGCAGCAATTCGCCAATATGATCGCCAATCTTGGCTGCTTCATTCTTCTTCTTGGCGCCGGCGAGATCGATCTGGGTGTCGTAATCTTCAACATCTTCCACCACTTCCAGCAGTCGCTGAAGTTTGATTTCGCCTGTTTTTTCATTGATGTCAGCGCGAATGTTGGTTTCCAGACCATATCTGGATTTCGCAGCCTTTTCGATTGAATCGGCCATCGCGTCGATAACGATCTGTTTGTCGATCGATTTCTCACGGGCAACTGCATCTGCAATCTGCATCAATTCTAGTCTGTTGGCGCTTACAGCCATGGGTCTTCTCCGTTTGGTGATGGCTGCCGGTTATGGCCGGTCAGCAATGCATTCAACTGTTATCTTCATTCGGTGTATCGTCAGACACCAATCCGTTTGCCTTGCGCAGGGCCTTGTCGCGCATCAGCGCCTCGCGTACCAATTCGTCGGTCAGCACCAGATTGGCGGCGGAAATGGCGTCAAATGGCACATGCACTTCGCGGGTTTCGCCCTTGGCGGCATTATGCCTGCGAATGATCACGCCATCGTCCTCAACTTTTACAAGATGTCCGCGGAAGCGCTTG
Organism: uncultured Rhizobiaceae group bacterium; assembly: GCA_905480295.1. Classification (GTDB taxonomy): domain Bacteria; phylum Pseudomonadota; class Alphaproteobacteria; order Rhizobiales; family Rhizobiaceae; genus Pseudahrensia. The sequence goes on from CAJQPW010000316.1 coordinate 7,173, forward strand.
CGGCCATCGAGGAGATAAGCGGTTTCAATCTTGGCGATGTGGCCAGACCAGGTTTCAAAGTCGCTGCGTCTGACCAATGGCCGGTCGATGCCGGGAGAGGAAAGCTCAAGACTATAGGCTTGTGAAACGGGGTCTTCCACGTCCAGCACGGGTGACAGGGCCTTTGATATCTGTTCGCACTCGTCGACCGACATGGTGCCATCGGGACGCTCTGCCATCACCTGCATGGTCAGACCGTTGTGATCAATCATCCGGGCCCGCACCAGACGGAACCCCAGATCCTCTATCACCGGTGCAACCACCGATGCGACAACAGCATCCAGTCCCTCTTCCTGCACGAGGCGGGCAGAGGCGGCATTGTCGCCATGGTTTTCAATTTCGCTCATATTCGCTCCAGCGAGAAGGCATAAAAAAGAGCGGGTTCCCGGGGGACCCACTCTGACAACTGCCTGAGATTTTGAGCATATATATGCCGGTCAGTTCGATTTGACAAGTCTTATGGTGATCAGGTGTTGCTGTCTCCTGATCACCGACCCTGCCGACTCAGGTGACAGGGTCTGCGGCATCGTTGCTGTGATCGATTCCGAACGGCAATTTGGCCCAAGCCCTCTCATGGAAGAAATACAGAACCAGTTTGGTCAGCACTTCCAGACCACCAATGGATATTGCGGTTCCAATATTGCCGGTGAAGAACCATGCCAAAGCCATTGTGTCTAAAGACGCGATGATTCGCCACGTGGCCGTTTTGGTGCTGGTTCTGGTCAGGCTCTCCGACCGCACTCCATCTTCCACCGTGATGCCCCAGCCGAGTCGCGCCCATAGTCTTTCATGGAAAAAGAAAAACAGCATTTTTGTTGCAACTTCAGTCAGCGCAATATAGCTGGCGGTCTCCAGTGCTTCGGTGCCGTGTTGCTGCATGCCAAACAGCGGGCCAAGATAGGTAATCAGCACATAGGAAAGTATCAACGTGTCGATGGTGCCAACAACGCGCCACGAAACGGCCTTCGCTATGGACCGCCATACCTTGATCTCAGGGGGGTTGGGGGGATCGAGACGGGGTGTCTCGGGGCCAAATATCGGTTTTTCTGGATGTTCACGCATAACTATGCACCGGTGTTCCGGCCAGGGCGGCCACATTGATGAGGCCCCGCACGGTGATCGAAGGAGTGACGATGTGAGCACGATTGCCCATGCCCATCAGGATCGGTCCAACTTCAATTCCTCCGGCAATAGACTTCAGTGAATTCTTGACGCCACCGGCTGTTTCCGCGTTGGAGAATACAAATCCGTTGGCACGCCCGTCCATGCGCGATTCCGGCATCAGGCGGCGGCGGAATTCAGGGTCCAGTGCCGCGTCAAAAGGCATTTCACCTTCGTAGATAAAATCGGGTTCGGAAGCGTCAAGAATTTCAAGGGCGGCCCGCATGCGTTGTGCCGATTCCGTCTGCAATGTGCCAAATTGCGAATTTGAACAAATTGCAATCTTGGGTTCGATGCCAAATCGCCGAATGTGACGGGCTGTGCCGATCACGGTGTCAGCAATCTGCTGTGGCATCGGTTCCGGGTTAACATGGGTGTCGGCGACAAACAGTGGGCCCTGATCCAGAATGAGCAGAGAAAGGGCCCCCACGGGCTGCAATTCCGGCGTTTTGAGCATCTGCTCAACATATTTCAAATGCCACAGGAAGTTGCCAAAGGTGCCGCAGATCATTGAATCGGCTTCCCCACGATGCACCATGATGGATGCAATGACAGTGGAGTTCGTTCGAACAATCGCCTGGGCCAGATCCGGCGATATTCCCCGCCGTTGCATGACCGACAAATAGGTCTGCCAATATTCGCGGTATCGATGGTCATTGGTCGGATCGACAATATCAAACTGGTTGACGATTGAAGTCGGCAGTCCGTAACGTTCGCAACGCTGCTGGATAACCTCGGGGCGGCCAATCAGGATCGGACGGTCGACGGTTTCTTCGACAAGGGCAACAGCAGCCCGCAATACCCGCTCGTCCTCACCTTCGGCAAAGACAATTTTTCGGCTGTGCGAACCGGCATGATCAAACACTGGCCGCATGACCATGGATGATCGGTAGACCGATGCGGTGAGCTTTGCGACATAGCCATCATAGTCTTCCAGTGGCCGGTCAGCGACACCGCTCTCCATCCCGGCCTTTGCAACCGCGCCCGCAACAACCGCAAGCAGGCGCGGGTCAAACGGCTTTGGAATCAGATATTCCGCGCCGAATTGCAGGCTTTCATCCCCATATACGGCCGCCGCTTCCGCCGACGAAGTCTTGCGGGCCAGTTCGGCAATGCCTTCAACGCAGGCAATCTTCATGGCGTCATTGATATCGGTCGCGCCAATATCCAACGCACCGCGAAAAATGAAAGGAAAGCACAAAACGTTGTTGACCTGATTGGGGTAATCCGACCGGCCGGTTGCAACGATTGCGTCGGGGGCAACCTTCATGACCTCGTCAGGCATGATTTCGGGGTCTGGATTGGCAAGGGCAAACACGATGGGTCGGTCAGCCATGCGTTTGACCATTTCAGCCTTGAGCACACCTTTACCACTCAAACCAAGAAACAGGTCTGCACCGTCGATTACCTCGTCCAGTGTTCTCAGCTCAGTATCCTGGGCATAGGCTTCCTGTTGCGGGGACATGGCTGCATCCCGCCCGTGATGGATCAGCCCATCGATATCGCACAACCAGATGTTTTCGCGTTTGACCCCCAATGTTGTCAGCATGTTGAGGCACGCGATACCGGCAGCACCTCCTCCGGTTGATACGACCTTTATCTGATCGAATGTGCGACCGGTCAGATGCAGGGCATTTTTGGCCGCTGCGCCAACCACAATTGCGGTTCCGTGCTGATCATCGTGAAAAACCGGAATGTTCATCCGTTCCCGGCAGATTTTTTCCACGATGAAACAGTCTGGTGCTTTGATGTCTTCCAGATTGATTGCACCAAAGGTCGGCTCCAGGGCAATGACATGCTCTGCAAGCTTATGCGGATCGCTCTCGTTGAGCTCAATGTCAAAACAGTCGATATGGGCAAATTGCTTGAACAGAACCGCCTTGCCTTCCATAATCGGCTTGCAGGCAAGGGGGCCGATATTGCCAAGACCCAGCGCCGCTGATCCATTGCTGACAACGGCGACCAGATTGCCACGGGCCGTATAGCGCGATGCATCGAGCGGATTTTTCTTGATCTCGAGGCAGGCTTCAGCAACGCCCGGTGAATAAGCAAGAGACAGGTCTCTTGGATTGGCCAGCGGTTTGGTGGGCCGCACTTCCAGTTTTCCCGGCTTTGGAAACTCGTGGTAATTTAACGCCGGGTGGCGCTGTGTCCCGTCCATATTTTTGCTCATGAAAATTCCGTTGCAGCTAGGAGCCGGATGTTGCGGTTTTATACCACCGAACGATCTGTTGTCTCTCGGTATTTGAAATGTTGGTCAAATTGCCCGGCGGCATGGCGTGGCTGACACCGGATTGGACGTAAATCTGGTAAGCATGGGCCGCAATCTGAGCCTCGGTTTCCAGCACCACGCCGTTTGGTGGTGCAATCAGTCCCTCCCACACGGGTTCCTTTGCGTGGCACATCGAACATCGGCCCTGAACCGTGTCGCGGACAGCAGAAAACCCATCTGCACTGGCAAAAATTTGCTGTTGTGGTGAAAACCCGAGCTGTTGATCGTCAGCGCTGGTCTTGGCAACGGTCGACAGCCACATCGCAACCACGAACAGCAGTGCGGTGACGATCCAGGTCCAGGTCGGATTACCGGTTCCGGCGTGAATGGAATTGAAATAGTGGCGAATCGTGACGCCCATCAGGAACACCAGCGATGCAATGATCCAGTTATATTCGGTAGCAAAAGCCAGCGGATAGTGGTTCGACAACATCATGAAGATGACCGGCAGGGTCAAATAGTTGTTGTGGGTCGAACGCTGTTTTGCGATTTTTCCGTATTTGGCATCCGGGATTCGTCCGGCACGCAAATCAGCCACCACAATGCGTTGATTGGGCATGATGATGAAGAACACATTTCCCGACATGATCGTTGCGGTGAATGCACCAAGATGCAGGAAGGCCGCACGGCCACTGAATACCTGAGTATAGCCCCAGGCCATCACAACCAGCAGCAGGAAAAGCAGGATCATCAATCGCGTATTGTCGTCACCGAATTTGCTTTTGCATAATTGATCATAAATCAACCAGCCAAAACCCAGGGACGCGAGGGATATCGCAATCGCCGTCGTGGTGCTGATATCGGCAACCGTGCGATCAACAAGATACAGATCGGCACCGACATAATAGACGATCGCAAGCATGGCGAACCCGGACAGCCAGGTGACATAGCTTTCCCATTTGAACCACGTCAGATGATCCGGCATCTCCTTCGGTGCGACGAGATATTTTCGAATGTGGTAAAACCCGCCACCATGAACCTGCCATTCCTCACCATGCGCACCTTCGGGCATATCTTTTGCCGGACGCAGCCCAAGATCGAGGGCAATGAAATAGAAGGAGGACCCAATCCAGGCGATGCCGGTAATGACATGCAACCAGCGCACGGCGAAACTCAGGCCGCTCCACATTACGGCAAAATCATATTCCATCGAGTTTTCCCGGTACGGTGGTGATCAGTCTGCAAGTCTGGCACGGCTTTTACCTGGCAAACAAGCTCACATTCTATCGCAACCAGCAAAATGCTGTATTGTGCGTATTATACGCCGACCATCATTCATTGGTGTTGGCGATGACAGCCCGAAGCAGGCTGATGAGCCTTTCCTGACCCGGCTTTCCAGCTTCGCCCAGCGCGACCACTTCCTGTTCGGCGCCCAGTTCAAACAGGTGCTCAACCTGAGCCTGTCCTTGAGCTGTGCTGGTAATCATCGCTGCGCTGTTCTCCCCTTCGACGGTCAGCCAGCCGGCTTTCTGCATCTGGGCGAGCAGATGATGCATCTTCTTCGGGCTGACAAAGGTGCGCGCCACGAGATCGGCAAAATTACGCGCCTTGCCGCCATGCAGTGATGCCAGAATGCGCCATTGTGGAATGGAAAGACCGGATTCTTCAACGGCGTTGTGAAACTTGCTGCTGACCTGAACATAGGCGCGTGCAAGATTGTAAATCAGCAGGTCCTCGATTGGGCCATCATCGTTTTGTACATCGGGATTGGGTGGCTGGATGGTTGTTGCCGTGGCATAGGAGCCACCGCTGAAAACCAGTCCCTCGCCCTTATTGGCTTCCATATTCGTGACTTCGCCGACAATGATCCAGTGATCCCCGCCTTCATAAACCGACCATGTTCGACAATCGAAGCGGGTCAGCGCGCCGGACAGCAGGGGCACACCCTGATCGTCGAGCTGATAGTCGACGCCTTCGAATTTGTCAGCTCCACTGCGGGCGAAGCGGTTGGACAGGGTCATCTGGTCCGCCGCCAGAACATGTACGGAGAAATGTTTTGCCTGTTGGAATATCGGAGCTGACAGGGCGGTCTTGGTGACGCTCCAAAGGATCAATGGTGGGTCCATTGAGACTGAATTGAAGCTCGATGCGGTCATTCCGACAGGTTCACCGGCCTGATCGACTGTGGTCACAATTGTGACACCGGTGGCGAAACTCGACAGGGCGTCGCGGAGAATGCGTGAATCAATTGCGGTCTGGCCCATGACTAGTCCCCTGCGATAACTTCATTGATCCGATGGGTGAGGATCAGACTGCGCTTTTCCTGACGTAAGAATTGCCAGAACCGGAAACGATAGAATCTAGCCAATTGGCGAGATAATCAATCCCGCCAATTGAATTAAACCAGTTAAGATCGCACAGCGAAACCGGAGCGCAGCAGATCAGGCCGATTCCGGGAACCAGCCGCCAATGGCTTTCACCTCGAGGAATTCGTCCATCCCCCATTCGCCGCCTTCTCTGCCGTTACCGGATTGCTTGTATCCACCGAAGGGAGCGCCTGCAGACCGTGCCTGACCGTTCATGTCGACCATGCCGGAACGGAGTTTGCGGGCCATACGGTTGGCTTTCTCACCGTCCGTTGTCTGAACATAATTGGTCAGTCCGTAATCGGTATCATTGGCAATGGCCACGGCTTCCTCTTCGCTGTCGAATGGCATCATCGACAACACGGGGCCGAAAACTTCTTCGCGCATGATGCGCATATCATTGTTGCAATCGGCGAACACCGTGGGGCGGGTAAAATAACCACGGTTCAATCCTTCCGGACGTCCCAATCCTCCAGCGACCAGACGTGCGCCTTCCTTGATGCCGACGTCAATCAGACCCTGCACTTTTTCAAACTGCAAGGCGTTGACCAGTGGTCCGATATGGCGCCCTTCCTTGGAGGCAAGATCGACGGCTGTGGCGTCGGCCTGCGCCTTGGCCTGCTCTACTGCTTCATCGTAGCGTGAGCGTTCAACCAACATCCGCGTTGGCGCGTTGCAGGACTGGCCGGTGTTGTTGAAACAACGGGCAACACCCTGTTGAACGGCATTTTCTGCTGCATCGGCGAAAACAATATTGGCACCCTTGCCGCCGAGCTCAAGCGAAACCCGTTTTAGTGTATCAGCCGCGTTTTTAGAGATAGCGGTGCCGGCTCTTGTCGATCCGGTAAAGGAAATCATGTCGACATCCTTGTGGCCTGACAGGGATGTACCAACGCCCGGGCCGTCTCCGTTAACCAGGTTGAACACGCCTGCGGGTACGCCCGCTTCGTGCAGAATGTCGGCAAACAACATGCCGGAAAGAGGTGATTGTTCAGATGGCTTGAGGATCATCGTACAGCCTGTTGCCAGCGCCGGCATTACCTTCAGGGCGATCTGATTCATCGGCCAGTTCCAGGGCGTGATCAGGCCGCAGACGCCGATTGGTTCGTAGATGATGCGGTCGTTGGGTGTATTATCCCGCAGCTCCCGCTCAAACTCGAAACCCTTCAGGGTGCGGATGAAAGTTTTAATATGCGCGCTGCCGGTTCCAGACTGCGCCATTTTTGACATGTCAATCGGCGCTCCCATTTCACGCGAAATGGTTTCACCCATCTCATCGGAACGGCGCATATACACATCAAGAATGCTTTCCATCAGCTCCAGGCGTTCCGCCTTGGTCGATAATGCCCAGGAACCGAACGCTGATTTTGCAGCAGCAATTGCCGCGTTGGAATCGGCTTCACCACCGAGCGAGATGGTTGCATAAGACTCTTCGGTGGAGGGGTTGATGACATCAAAGTCCGTGCCGGCGATGGGATCAACCCATGCGCCGTCAATGTAAAACTGTTTGGTATTGTTCATGGTCGTGGTCCGCAGTGAGATTCTGAAATTTAGGGCGACCATAGACCTAGATATTGAATTGCACCATCGTCTGATCGCACCGATTTGTCGCTTATTTGATGAATGTGCCCTGCTGAAGGTCCTGAATGGCCTGAATCAATTCCTGCCGCGTGTTCATGACGATCGGTCCATGCCATGCAACCGGTTCGCGAATGGGTTTGCCTGATACCAGCAGAAAACGCATACCTTCGGGACCAGACCGGACAGAAATCTCGTCGCCCGTATCAAAACGCACCAGCGTGCGATTGCCGGAAAGATCCCGCACATTGAGTTCTTCGCCTTGAAATTCCTTTTCAACCTGAACACCCACCGGGTCTGAAGCACCGCGAAAACTTCCGGAACCGGCGAATATATATGCAAAAGTGCTGGAATAGGTGTCCACCGGCAGAGTTTTGCTTGTGTTTGGCGGCACCGAAATGTCGAGATACAGAGGGTCTGCTGCGATTCCATCAACCGGGCCGTGCTTCCCCCAGAAATGGCCGGTGATCACTTTTACCCTCGTGCCGTCATCATCGACGATTTCCGGAATGTCGGAACCTTGAACGTCCTGATACCGTGGTGTTGTCATCTTGAGTGAGGAAGGCAGATTGGCCCAAAGCTGAAAACCGTGCATCTGGCCCTGGGCGTTTCCGATCGGCATCTCCTGATGCATGATCCCTGATCCGGCAGTCATCCACTGCACTGACCCCGCACCCAACACGCCATTATTGCCGAGCGAGTCACCATGCTCGACTTTTCCTTCCAGCACGTAAGTGATTGTCTCAATACCGCGGTGCGGATGCCATGGAAATCCATCCTTGTATTTGGCCGGATCGTCGTTGCGAAAATCGTCCATCATCAGGAACGGGTCACAGAGATTTTCCTCGCTGTAGCCAAACACGCGGTGCAGATGCACGCCGGCACCTTCCATTGTCGGGACAGCCTGGCTTTCAGATAGAACGGGGCGGAAGGTCATCGGGCTGGCCTGATCTTGAGGAATTGTTTTTGTCAGATGGGCACGGTGGCTGAGAAGGTCAAGGCCATTGCCGGTTGCTTCCCGGGAATACCAGGCATCGCACTGGTAGAGTGCCAGATCGGCTTGCGAAACAAAAAACGGGACCATTGGCCCCGTTTGATTGTCTTGCTTCTTTATACCAGGTGGGAATTCAAAGAATATCAGTTGCCCGATACACGGTATTCTTCCACGGGATAACCAAGCGCGTCCTGATCTTCAAAGGCGCCGTGGCAACCATGGCAAAAGGCCTGCTTGATTTTCATCGCTTTGCCTTTCGGGGAAAACGCAGTGTAGACCCAATTGCCATATTTGTCGGCATCGCCACCGGCGGCAACTTTGGTCATGAAGAACAACGGACCCTTTCTGACCTTTCCCTTTTTGGAAAGGTTGAAGCTTTCCTTGGCAATCAATGAGCCTACGGGCATCGGTCCGCGTTCATCGGAAAATTTTACATATTCATCAAAACCAGTGTCGTTGACAAAGGTCATCAGGAATCGTTTGCCGTGGACGCCAGGTGCAGCGGGCAATGTCGCGGCTGCTTTCCACCCGGTATATTCCTTTGTCAGCGCCCCATCTTTCGACGCATATCCTTCGCGCAGTTCAGACTTGATGCAGTCATAAAGCGCCTGAACCTGAGCATCGGTCAGATCGTCCTTTTTGACCTCCGTCGTGCAATCGGCGGCGAATGCTGCTGATGTAAAGAATAGTCCGCAGACAAAAGTGCTGGTGGCTAAATATTTTTTCATGACCCATGAACTCCAAAGTCGAATATTGGACCCAACCCTAGGCCACAAGCGTCCGGTCGAGAAATCAACTCGCGACCACACCAAGTGACATTATTGTGAGCCGACTACACCAGGCCGTATCGTTGGCGGTTCACGAATCGATAGGTCAACGCCAATCCTGCCACCGCCAGGCCAACAACCAGACCGCCCCAAACGCCAACGCCACCCCAGCCCAACAGGAAGGCAAAGACATAGGCACTTCCCATACCAACCACCCAGTAGCTGAGCGCGGCGATTATCATCGGCACCTTGGTGTCCTGCAGTCCGCGCAAATTACCACCCGATGCGACCTGCAATGCGTCAAACAGCTGAAAGGCGGCGGCTGTATATAGCAGCGGTACCGCATAGGCGAGCACGGCGTCAGCATCGCTGTTGCCATCCCGCAGAAACAGCAGAATGAGGGTTTCCGGTACGAGGTAAAATATCATCGCTGTCACCGATGCAACCATAAGGGCAAGAAGAACCGCTGCTTTGCCAGCTGTTCCAATCGCTGCCCTGTCTTTGCGCCCTGCGGCATTACCCACCCGAACTGAACCTGCTTGTGAAAGACCCAAGGGTATCATGAAGGACACGCTTGCGATTTGCAGTGCGATCCCGTGAGACGCCAGCGGAATTTTGCCAAGCCAGCCAATCATCAGCGAGGCGGCCGAAAACATGCCTGCTTCTGCAAAAATTGACAGGCTGATTGGCGTTCCCAGACGACAAATATCCCGCAAGGCCTGCCAGTCCGGTCGCCACAATCTGGTGAACAACGCGTAGGGACGGGCAGCTGCCGAATGTGCCACGTAGATCAATGCACATGAGGCGGCCACGCCGTTGGCAATCAGGGTCGCAACGGCTGCCCCTTCGATTTCCAGGCGAGGCGCGCCCCAGTTGCCGAAGATGAACGCATAATTCAAAAGTCCGTTGAGAATGGCAGTACAAACGGTAATCCACAAAACTGTGTTTGCCCGCTCAAGACTTGTCAGAAAGGACCTCAACCCGATCAGAATGAAGGCAGGAATCATGCTCCATTGACCAATACGCATATAGTCCTGTGCCAATTGTGCCAGCTCAGGATCCTGTCCCAACCAGATTAATACCGAACGGGTGAACCAAAGCGGTATCATGGAAACCAGCGCCAGGCCGACCAGTACCCACAGGCCCATGCGCGCTGCGCGTCGCACCGATTGGGGGTCCTCCCTGCCCAGGGCGTTAGCGATCAGGGGCATCATTGCGGACCCGAATCCAAGCCCGATGATCAGAAATATGAAAAACATCTGAAACGCCAGAGTCCCTGCCGCCAGCTCGGTGGTGCCCAACCAACCCAGCATGATGGTATCGGTGACCCCGATCATCATTTGCGCAAGCTGTGCCAGCACAAGCGGAATCCCGAGCACCAGTGTTGCCCGTATGTGAGACAATAGGGGTCGCGCCTGCGTTGAAGCGCCAGGGGTGGGAGACATCACGAATCCTTGGAGCAAAAGTGCCCCAAATGTTTTGGCACCAATTGGTGTGCCGAAGTTTAGTTGCTGCAGTGTGCGGTGTTTGGGCGGGAATTCAAGATGCTTTGTCGGCCTCAATTGCCTTTAGGATCGCGGCTTTTGCTTCTTCGGCGTCACCCCAGCGGTCCAGCTTAACCCACTTGCCATCCTCAAGATCTTTGTAACGTTCAAAGAAGTGGGCGATTTGTTTCAACTGAATTTCCGGCAAGTCATGGATGGAGTTGACCTTGGCATACATTTGCGAAATGTGATTGGAGGGAACTGCGATCAGTTTTTCGTCGGCTCCCGCCTCATCAACCATGTGCAGCACACCAACAACTTTGCAGTTGATGACACATCCGGGCAGCAGCGGGCGGTGATTGGCGATCAACACGTCAACCGGATCACCATCGTCGGATAAGGTGTGGGGAACAAAACCGTAATTGCCCGGGTAGCGCATGGCTGTGTACAGGATGCGGTCGACCACCATGGTGCCCGCATTCTTGTCCATCTCGTATTTGACCGGTTCACCCCCATAGGGCACCTCCACAATGACATTGACATCATCGGGAGGGTTGTTTCCGATTTCGATTGCATCGATGCGCATGAGAATGATCCAGGTGCCGGGGAAATGGTCAGTCAGGCCAGGCCTGGACAATGCCAAGCCGACCTGTTGAACAGGGCTCTAGCCTATTAATCAGCGAAAGCAACCCGCCTAACTGGCTATATAGCGCTTAAGATCCTCTGCATCGCGTTCGGCCTGTTCGATTTTGCGCTTCACAACATCTCCAATTGAGATGATGCCCAGCAGTTCACCGTCTTCCATAACCGGCAGATGGCGGAAACGTCCGGCGGTCATTTTTTCCATTACGGTATCGATCGTATCGGAACGCTTGCAGGAAATGACCGTCTTGGTCATGCAGTGCGAGATTTCATGGTCGAGGGCTTCAGCGCCGTCAGCGGCGACATGACGAACCAGATCGCGTTCAGAGACAATGCCGCAAACAACTGAGTCTTCTTTTACGACAAGTGCGCCGATCTTATATTTGGCAAGCGTATTGGCCACTTCGACGAGCGTTGTTTGGGGAGTAGCCGTAATAACATCTCCACTTTTCCCGCTTAGAATTTCCGCAACAGACATGCGATTCCTCCTTCTTGATGACACAAGCACCCGCCCTGGCGATCGGGTACAGGGAAATTGTGCCCGAAATCAGAGCGCTAGGAAAGGGTCTGTGGATGGCGGTTGAGGAAGCGGCCAAATCAGCACGTCAAACATGCACCCTTATACTATCCGGGGAATTTGAATATCAGGTATGCCGGTTGGCGACCTTCCCTGATGGCTTTCGCTTCATATCGGGTGCGAATCCAATTCTCCCAGGGCTGTGACCAGTCTGCAGAACTGGAAGCCGTCCAGAGGAATTGCCCATGGTTTTCGACATGGTTGAGGGTCCAGTTCACATAGGTGTCGATATCGGAAGCAAAGCGAAACTCACCACCTTGCTTAAGGACGCGGCCAAACCGATCGAGATTGGCCTGATTGACAAACCGCCGTTTCCAATGCCGCTTTTTGGGCCAGGGATCGGGATAGAGAAGGTCGATGCGGTCCAGACACTTGTCCGGCAACCAGTCGAGCAACTGGGTCGCGTCGTCATCATAAAGGCGCACATTGTTGAGGCCGTGATCTTCGATCGTGCCGAGCATTTTCGCCATGCCGTTGATAAACGGTTCAACACCGATGAAATTGTGCGTTGGATTGGTTAGAGCCTGATGTGTCAGGTGTTCGCCGCCACCAAACCCGATTTCAAGGCGGGTTTGCTCACCCGGTTTTTCAAACAGACTGTGAATGTCATCGACCGGTGCTGTGGAAATGTCGATCCGCAGCCTGGGTAAAGTTTCGTCCATCATGCGTTGTTTGCGACCGCGCAATTGCTGCCCTTTTCGGCGCCCGAAAAAGGATTCCGTAGAACGTGATTTCTGCGGCATGTCGATAAACCTAATTCAACGGTTGAATGGCACTTTGCAGAACAAACTGGCGTGGATGATCTTAACCAGCCTAGAAGGCAGACCTGAGTGCATCAACCAGAACCGTCTTTTCCCATGAGAACCCGCCTGTTTCATCAGGCGAGCGACCAAAGTGACCATAAGCGGCCGTTCGTGCGTAGATCGGTCGATTGAGGTCCAAATGCTGGCGGATGCCCCGGGGTGACAGATCCATGATTTCGGCGATGACGGTTTCCAGTTTAGCCTCGTCGGCCTGTTCCCCGGTGTCGACATAGATCGACAGGGGTTGAGCAACACCGATCGCATAGGACAACTGAATCGTGCACCAATCGGCCAGATCTGCGGCAACAATATTCTTTGCCAAATACCGCGCAGCATAGGCCGCTGATCGGTCAACCTTGGTGGAATCCTTGCCGGAAAACGCACCGCCACCGTGGGGAGCTGCGCCACCATAGGTGTCGACGATGATTTTGCGCCCGGTAAGCCCGGCGTCACCATCGGGACCGCCAATGACAAAGGTTCCGGTCGGATTGACATGCCATACCGTGTTTTCATCAATCCAACCATCTGGCAAAACATCACGAATGGTCGGTTCAACCATTTCGCGAATGATGCTTGATGTCTGATCTTCCTCACGGTGCTGAGTCGACAGGACAATCGAGCTTGCGCGAACAGGCTTTCCATTCTCGTAGTCAACCGAAACCTGACTCTTAGAATCCGGTAGCAATTGATCGAGTTCGCCAGACTTGCGCTTCTGAGCCAGGACTTCCAGAATTTTGTGGCTGTAATAGATCGGAGCCGGCATCAGTGCGTCGGTTTCCTTGCAGGCGTAACCGAACATGATGCCCTGATCGCCCGCGCCTTCATCCTTGTTGTCACCGGAATCAACACCCTGTGCGATATGGGCGGACTGAGGATGCAGCAATACCTCTACCCGCGAATTTTTCCAATGGAACCCATCTTGCTCATAGCCGATGTCTTTGATTGCTTCGCGCGCAACGGCCTCCACATCGTCGTGGGTTATTGACTCAGGGCCGCGTGTCTCTCCTGCAATCACCACCCGGTTCGTGGTAGTCAGCGTTTCTGCTGCAACCCGCACTTGCCAGGGGTCCATGCCGTCGGTTTCCGCACGGCGGAAAAACAGATCAACGATCTCATCTGAAATGCGATCGGATACTTTGTCAGGATGGCCTTCCGATACGGATTCCGATGTAAAGGTATAGCTGCTGCGCGCCATGATAGTCCCTAGCTTAGTTGAGGGGCGATACATCAGATGAACCGCTGCCCGAAGATGAAAGTTCAAAGAACGCAACAAGCAGGGTGCCAAACACGTCCTAATTGACGCCCGGTTTATGACTTGGACTTGGTTCAAGTCAAGCAAAACCGTTGGGCATATGCAGTTTACTTTATATAGAGTAAATTAGAACCATCAGCCGTTGGCGGCGCGATCATCATCGACACTATTGTCGGTTTCGCCGGTTTCATCAGCGAGCGTGCGGACCATATCAATAACTTTGCGTCGGATTGCCGGGTTGCCAATGCGAATAAAGGCGCGGTTCAATTCGATGCCTTCAGAGCTGGATAAAAAGTCGACGACATAGGACGTCGATCCTGTTTCAGCCATGCCCGGAACCGCAACTTCCCCCGCTGGCACGGGTGCATCTTCAAAGAAAAAGGAAACCGGGACTTTCAGAGCCGCAGCGATCTGCTGCATTCGGCTGGCCCCAATGCGGTTGGTACGTTTTTTGTATTTCTGAATTTGTTGAAAGGTAACGCCGAGCGCCTCACCAAGTTTTTCCTGGGCGGTCTCAATTTTGAAGTGCAACAGACAGATTT
>CAJQPW010000317.1 GCA_905480295.1 uncultured Rhizobiaceae group bacterium
GGCTTTTTCCGCCGCCCCATCGCGCCGGAAAAGAGGCCGTTGGTTCCCGGTTCAGCGTCAAGTCGGGCGACGGGTTTTCCAGATTTTGCATCCAGAACGTCAATTTCTGTTGCGTTGGGAATATGGGCGCAGACACGCAGCTTGCCGTCGACAAAATGCATGCCCAGAACCGAGTAGGGGTCCAGGTGCTGCCCTGCGACGATGGATTGTGCGTCAGCCGGATCGAGCAGCATCAGCCCTCCTTTTCCTGCTGACCAGCCTTGCGGATTACCGCTTCGACATTCCAGATGTCGCGGGCGTAACCCGCAATTGTGCGGTCGGAGGAGAACCAGCCCACTTTCGATGTATTCATGATTGCCATGCGCGCCCATCTTGGGCCGTCGGTATAGTCTTTGTCCACCAGTCGCTGGGTCGAATAATAGTCTTCAAAATCGGGTGTCACGAGGAAGTAATCGTGTTCGTACAGGCGGCGGACGAGGGCGCCATAGCGATCGGGCTCACCGGCACAGAATGCACCGTCGGCGATCTGGTTCACCACCCGTTGCAGACGGGGGCTGGATTGAATGGCAGTTCGGGCAAAATCTTCCTGCTGGCGTCTTTCCACCACTTCGGCGGCGGTGAGGCCGAACAGATAGAAGTTTTCCGCGCCGACACAGTCGCGAATTTCGACATTGGCACCATCCAGCGTGCCGATTGTCGGTGCGCCGTTGAGCGCAAATTTCATATTGCCGGTTCCTGAGGCTTCTTTGCCCGCGGTTGAAATCTGTTCGGACAGATCTGCCGCAGGGATCAGAATTTCCGCCATCGATACATTGTAGTTTTCCGGGTACAGCACCTGCAGATATTCCCGGGTGACCGGATCCTTGTTGATGGTTTTGCCAACATCATTGATCAGGTGAATGATTTCCTTGGCCACCACATAACCGGGAGCGGCCTTGCCGCCAAAAATTTTCAGCCGTGGAGTCCAGTTGCCGTTGGGATTGTCCTTGATGTCATTCCACAGGGCGACCGTCTCCAGCAGGTTCATCAACTGGCGCTTGTATTCATGGATGCGTTTGATCTGGACGTCGAACAGGGCGGTCGGATCGATGGTGATACCGTCACGCTGTTTGATCCAGTTTGCCATCCGTTGCTTGTTTTGCTGTTTGGCGGCCTGAAATGCGGTTTGAAACGAACTGTCATCGGCATGGGCGGACAGCCCGTCCAGCTGCTCGAGATCGTCAACCCAGCCGGTTCCGATCGTCTCATTAATCAGGTTGCGCAGGGCCGGATTGCACGAATAGAGCCAACGTCTTGGCGTGATGCCGTTTGTCTGATTGATGATCCGTTCGGGGTAATGGGCATGCAGGTCGGTAAACAGGGTTTGCTTGACCAATTGCGTATGCAGGGCCGACACGCCGTTGACGCGATGCGCCATGACGAATGACAATTCTCCCATTTTTACCGAATCGTCTTCAATGATTCGCACTTCATTGGCGGCCGGTTGTTTGGCCTTGTCGTTGTCGTTGTCGCTGCCGCTGCCGCTGCCGCTGCATTTTTGCAGGTGGGCGTCTTCAATCAGTTCGATCAGGCGGTGATGGCGGGGCAGGATTCTGGCAAACAGCCCTTCATCCCAGCGTTCCAGGGCCTCGGGAAGCAGCGTGTGGTTGGTGTAGGACAGGCAGTTGCGGGCAATTTCGATTGCCTGAGCGATTTCGATATGGTGCTCGTCGGCGAGGATGCGAACCAGTTCGGGACCGGCAATCGCCGGATGGGTATCATTGAGCTGGATGGCAACATGGTCGGCGAGGTTTCGCAGATCGTGGCCTTCCGACAGGGTGCGCCGGATGATGTCCTGTATCGATGCGGCGGTGAAGAAATATTCCTGTTTTAACCGCAACTCTTTACCGGATTCGGTGGTGTCGTCGGGGTACAGAACACGGGAGATCGTGCGTGCCAGTGCTTCCGGTTCGCTGGCCGCGAGATAATGTCCGCGGTTGAAGCTTTCCAGGTCAAAGATCCGCGTCGGCTTGGCCGCCCAAAGACGAAGCGTGTTGGCCCATTTTCCCTGCCAACCGACAATCGGTGTGTCATAGGCCGAGGCGAGCACGGTTTCAGCGGGATGCCATTCAGCGGCATTGCCGGACTGGTGCACATAGCCGCCAAAACTGATTGGGTAGGTGACCTCTGGCCGCTCAAATTCCCATACATGTTTCTGGGCCAGCCAGTTTTCTGCGGTTTCGATCTGGCGTCCCTCTTCAAACCGCTGTTCAAACAAACCGTGCTCATAGCGAATGCCGTAGCCATAGGCGGGGATACCGAGGGTGGACAAACTGTCAAGAAAACACGCCGCCAGTCGGCCGAGGCCGCCATTGCCAAGGGCTGCATCAGGCTCGTCGGTGACGACCTTCTCATAGTCCTGTCCGAGGGACTCCATTGCGGTTTTGGCGCATTCATCGACGCGCAAATTGACCATGACATCTTCGATCAACCGGCCGATGAGGAATTCCATCGACAGGTAATAAACCCGCTTTGCGGCGTCCTGATAGGTCTGACGTGTGCTCGCGAACCAGGGGTCGACGACAAGGTCGCGCAGTGCCAGCGACAAAGACATGCGCCAGTCATAGGTTGTCGCGTGGGATTCATCTTTGCCCAGCGAGTATTTTAAGTGTTTCAGAACTTCGTTGCGCAGGGTTTCTGCATCAATCGGTTTGCTGTCGTTCATCGGTGTGTCCCACGCCGATTTCCACAATGTGCTCCCTTGGAGCACATTATTTCAATCGATTTAATCCATTTTGTAATGCCTGTCTCACCTGTCGATTGAAATGTCCAGAGGGTCAAGCCGTTAGAGGCCCGTGAAGGCGCCTTTTTGACGGATTCTGCGTCTAAATGATGCTTTTAGGCCACGGGCGACGTCGAAAGTATAATCTGTGGCCAATGATGGCTTGGTTTCGCAGCGCTGATGCGAACTGAAAGACGCGCGATTGTGTCAGTCCTTGGCGGTTCGATTGTTGAGCCGGCGTCGAACCGCGTGCAGGTGTTTTTTCAACCCAGGTCTGTTTTCAGCAAACTGCCGAAGGGATTCCACAAGTTTGACTGCAGAGGTGAACAGCAATCCCCTGGCAGACAGATTGGTGAGAATGTGTTGCCGCTTGATCGCCTGATCGCACCAGGCCTCCTTGTAAATGAATTCGCCAATACCAAAATCGTGAAATTTGATGTTCTGATCGGACAGGGCCTGATTGGTCTTGAGCAACAACAGCCGTCCCGGTGCAAAACGTTTGGTGGCGCCGACCGTCATGGATGTGATCAATCCATGCAATATGCCACCGTCTATGAGGCCGAAATTTACTGCGAGAATTTCATCGTCCAGATGAAGCGCAGAGACGAAAACTGCCGGATGGGAATCATCATCTTCCTGCATCAGCAACTGCTCGTAGAAGTGCACGACCTGGGGCGATTGATAGGGGTTTGAAATATCGAGGGCATCAAATTGCTGCGCTTTCTGCTTCAACATGACGCGCAGAAATTCGAGCTTTGTCTCGCGATCGGTGGCGACCTGATAGCTCAAGGAGCCGCTTTCCTGCAGGCGCCGTTCGCACCGTCGATCATTGCTGCGCACCTTGCTGTTGCAACTGCGCTCATATTGAGCCTTCCAGTCAGTTTCGATCTGCATGCGCATTGCGCTGTGGGTGGCCTCAATTTTGGGCAGATGGGAGAGAGGATGGTTTATGCCAAAATGATCGGTTGAAAATCCTTCGATGAACAGGGCATCGATGCCGCCGATCTTTGCAAAGACCATAGCCCAGAACTCTTCCCCATGCCCGCGCGAGATCCACTGTTGAAGAGACGGTGCGAAGGAACCGCCATAATAGCCGTTGTGGTGATTGCCCGGTCGAACCAGATAAGTCAGAGGTCCTTTCCTGACCTGCTCCAGCGCCAAAACAATCAGCAAGTCGCCGTCGCGGTCACGGCCATGCAGGATATAGGGCGACCTTGATGGATTGTTGATCTGCGATTGATACCAGGCGCTGCACCACAGGGATTGCAATTGATTGCCAAAGTGGCGCTGCTCAAATGCCTGCCATTCTTCGATCAGGGCATCGGGCGAGGTGGAGACGAGAATTTCGGTCGCCATACCTGGCTCAAGACCTTCGGTTTCCAGGGGGGAGGTCGGGATTGAATTGGGGCGGTTTTGAAGGGGTTTAAACTGGATTTTGCCTGTCTCATGCGGAGAGCGGTCGCGGCCAAACGCAGCGATTTGGACAGGATTGGTCGGGTCCATCATCGAAATGGGCCGATTTTCTGCAAAATTCAGATTGTTGTGTTCCATATCAGGACAGTTTTGTTCACCAGTTGCCATACCCCTGATAGCAGCAAGAAGCGGGCCAATGCCGGGGGTCATGCGCCTGGTGAGCATTCACGCCGAAGGCAGGTGCGACCTTTTTGCGAACGATTCTCAATAACATTGACTGTTGCGAATGATTACCATAAGCAGAAAGTGAAAAACCCTTATCTGTTGAGCTGATAATGCGCCCCAAATTTATTGCGTTGCCTGTCGCCCTGTCGCTGTCGCTGTTGTTGATTTTTGTACTTCCGTTCACCCCCGGCATCGCCGCCGACAAGTTCAAGGCGGTGACCACGTTCACCGTGATTGCCGATATGGCGCGCAATGTTGCGGGGGACGCGGCGGATGTTGAATCAATCACCAAGCCCGGGTCGGAA
>CAJQPW010000318.1 GCA_905480295.1 uncultured Rhizobiaceae group bacterium
GAACAATTGCGTATTTGGCAGCTTCACAACTTCAAGACTGCGCGACAATATAATGAAAGTGGCAACCAAATCGTCGAAGTGTAATTTTGAGCGCCCGTTGAAATCGTCTAATACCACTCCAGGGTTCGGCAGCTCTGTCCGCACACCTGCCGTTCGACCAATTGTGATCTGCAAGTGGCCCAAGGTCTGTTCAGAGCCGAGGATGTGTGAAAAGTCTGCAATCGAAAAATGTGGTAGAACGTTTTTCCCTTGCTGCGGATCTCGCAAAACAAGCGTTTCGCCATGGCGTTTCAAGTAGCTGAATCTTGGAAAGTAATTCTAATCGTTCCTCCAGATCTCGAGTTTTCAAACACCCTCAGCCCTTTTGAGACATTGGGTTTCTGTCGCGTTTAGAACTGACTCCCTTAGCCCAATAGTTTGTGCCGGCCAAGCTGGACCTTGACCCCGAGCCAGCATATACATTTGGCGCTTCCAAAAGCAGTCTTACAAATTAGGTAGGTAAAAATAGCAAACGTCCGGCATCAGGAAGTCTGAAATATGGCCGATCAGTCTCGAAATATTCAATTGGGTTGTACCAAAATTTAGTAGCGATTAGCCCATTGCTGGAAATCACCAACCCGACGACATTGTTGAACCACAAAGTAGGGGTCTGATGCCTGAAATACTCCTTCCCAATGAACTGGTTGGCTTTAAAATTCGCAAACTGCACAATCGGTTATCCAAACAATGGGGGCAACTTACTGATGAGCGGGGGCTAAAGTTGAGCGCGGTGCAGGCTGGTATCCTCATGTTCATTCGCGCCTATAGTGGTCTAACCCAGAAGGACCTGGCGGGATTGCTGAAGGTGGATGCTTCAACCATGTCACAAGCACTGTTGCCGCTGCTGGAGCGGAAACTCATCATGAAAATTCAGCATCCAGGGGATCGGCGAAAGTTCAAAATGATCTTGTCTGAAGAAGGGACCAATATGCTTGGGGACATAAGCTATGTATTTAAGCAGCGTCAAAAAGACCTGCCGGGGGATCTGACCCAAGACGAAATCAAAACCCTGCATCGATTGCTGGATAAAATGATCAGCTAATTTACATGGGGTTAGATGAACTTGTGGATTTGTCGGTAGGTTTTCTCAACCATGCGTATAGGGCAGCGGTCAGGACGAGGCCCACAAAATTTAACACGTAGCCATTGGTAAAGGCTTCGTGAGGCACAAAAGCTGCGGCTCCTGCGACAAGCATGAGGATTCGCTCCCACCAAACGAGAGTACGTTTGTAGAATCCGGTGAGCGCAATCGAGACCACCGTTACACCAACTCCGGCCAGTAGGATGCTTGTGATCATATCCACAACCGAACCTCGCAGGATCAGGCTTGGGGCGTAGACGAACAAGAAGGGCACAACATAGGCCGGCCAGCCAAAGCGCATGGCTTCAAAACCCGTCTGCATAGGTCTTGCGCGCGCTATGCCCGCGGCCGCGAAAGCGGCGATAGCCACTGGTGGCGTAATCATCGACATCATGCCGAAATAGAGTACGTAAAGATGGGCTGCGATGCGGTCGACTCCGAGTTCGATAAGGGCAGGTGCAACCAGAGTGGCCAATAGGACATAAACTCCAAGTGTGGGCAGGCCCATTCCAAGAACAATGCAAACCAGCGCTGACATGAACAAGAGTGCAATCTTGCTGCCGCCGCCGAGCTGCACCAAAGCGTAGGACAGATTGAAACTGAGACCGGTCATATTGAGGACCCCGATCACCATACCCGCAACAGCACAGATCAGGACAAGATCGATAGAGGACTTGCCGGCCTGAGCAACGGTGTCCCAAATGTTGCGCAAACCGAACCGTTGCCCTTTGTAACCAAATAGGGTCGCGGTGATCAGCACCACGGCTGTCGCCGCGAGTGCCGACTTTGCCGGCTGCCAATTCAGAAAGAACAAGGTTGAGATTAAGGCCACGAAGCCCAAGAGAAAATGCAGTCCCGAAAGCACGTCTTTTTTAAGTGGACGTTCAGACTTAGGGACAGCTGAAATGTTATGTCGCACGGCCTCAAGGTCGGCCTGGATGAAAAGGGCTGCATAGTAGAGTATGCCAGGAACCAAAGCCGCCAACGCTACCGTGGCATAGGGGGTGTAAAGGAATTCGGCCATCAGGAACGCAGCCGCACCCATCACTGGTGGTAGCAATTGGCCCCCTGTAGATGCCACTGCCTCGATTGCCGCGGCCCTGTGAGCGGGATAACCGGTTCGTTTGATCATCGGGATTGTAACAACGCCCGTCGACATGACGTTGGCAACCGCACTACCCGAGATCGACCCGAAAATCGCCGAGCCAATAATAGCGATCTTCATTGCACCGCCACGCAGCCCACCCATTAACAGAAGCGCGGCATCGGTGAAAAATTTCGCCCCACCAGCCCTGTTCAGCACCATGCCAAACAGGATAAAGCCGATCACAACAGTGGACGCAATTTGCAAAGGTATGCCGAGGATACCGTTGACGTCGAACGTTAGGTAAGAGGCAACTTTATCCCATGATTGGGCGCGCCCCATCAGTCTGCCTGGCACATGATTGCCCCAGAACGCGTAGGCGATAAACGCGAGCACCACGATGAGGAGGGTCGGTCCGACGGTCCGGCGGAGTGCTTCAAGTATCAAAGGCAGGGCTACCACCCCGATTGCCACAGCTTCTGGAGGGCGCAGTAAAACCAGATCGACCAGCGCAGGATAGCGAGCGCTCATGGCTATTCCAACTCCGATCGACAAGAATGCAGCGGTCAGATCATACCACGGAGGTACCCCAAAATGGGGGGTGGCACGGAAACTTCTGGTCAGGTAGGCGACGCAGATTGCTAGCCCGAGAACAAGCGAAAGAAATTGTGCTGGGTAGAAGGCCATACCGAACTGGCGCGGCAAATCAAGCGACCAGGCAGCGGCAAGAAACACGATTGAGACTGCAAGAAAATTAACGAAATACCCGAACCGCCCCTCAGTCGAGGGAGGCGATTCAGCATCTTCATCAGCGGATACGGTCATCCGTCAAAATCCGTCTCAGGACGCTTTAGTCCTTCCAAATTCCGACTTCCCTGTAGAACTTAATCGCGCCCGGATGGTAAGGTACACCGCCACTGTCACCGACCATAGTGTCGGGCTTGAAAAGGCGGAATGGTGGCAACAGCTGTCCGAGTTCCTTGGCATTTTCATACATCGCCTTGGCGACCGCATAAACCGCATCATCAGACATATTCTCACCAGCTGCAATTGCCTGCGGGTAGGTGAGCGTCCACGTCGGCTCGCTGACGCCGGGTCCGGCTGCGGGACCGGGCTCCACCAAAGTGAGGTACCCAACTGGCCAATGCTCGCGGATTCGATCCTCGGTATCGCCTTCCTTTGTTATTTTCAGTGCTCGGATGCCCCCAACCGAAGCATCAGCCTCCCGAACCTTGCCCGCACCAAGGGCAAACATAAACGCATCAGAAGCCCCCGACATGAAGGCGTTGGCCCCGCCAACCACGCTGGGCACCTGAACTGGAGAGATGTCTGCCTCGGTCATGCCAGCGGTTGCATACATGGCCGCGTTTTGAGGATTAATGGTTTTTTGTGCAGTGTAACCGGCAGTCATCCGCTTGCCTTTCAGATCGGCGACGTTGGTCATATCGCTGTCTGCCCGCACAAATATTGCCACACGCAAGGGAAAGTGCAAAGCCAACAACCGCAGACCCGGATTCGGTCGCCCGCTAAACCAGGCTTCTCCTTTATAAGCATAGCTTAGTTCCTGAAGGTTGACCGGGCCCATGTCAAATTCGCCCGCACTGATAAGCGGCAAGTACTGATTTGGGCTAGTAGCTGGCTGAACCGTGGCGTTCACATCGTTTTCGTTCAATACTTTTGCAATCACGGTGCCAATCGAATGGTAGATGGATCCGGGATTGGATGTTGCGACAGAAATCTGTTGTGCAGTTGCGGCCGTGGCACTCAATGCCAGCGCACCCGCTAAAAGAAGCGGTTTCATGAATTTCATAGTTTCCTCCAGATTGGCATTTTTTGTTTGGTGCCCAAACTATTGTCCATGTAAGAATCTAGATCAACAAAAATCCAATGAGGGGACGGGGGATGGCCAAGGAACTCAACCCAATCGACTCAGCGGCTGGTCAGTTTCTTCTTCAAATGAAACAGAGTGGGGTCGACCACGTGCTTACCAATGCAGGAACCGATTTTCCCTCATTGATCTAGGCGTTTAGCTTAACGTCCAAATCTGACTAATTGCCGGTTCCAGTGGCCATTTACCACGAGAGTGTGGCAATGGGGGCGGTTTGGCTGCTGCATCAAATGAGATGCCGTTGACTCAGCTTGGTCCGTCGCCTGATTACACTGGCATTTCCGCTGCGCATGGTGCCCACGCCAAACTAGCCCGAATTATTCACCAAGCCTATTCGGTTTTTGATCAAGCGTAGGAGATCGGCCGGGTTTACGGCTTTGGTGTGATTGGCACTTTGATTACGCGTTGAGGGTTGTATTTGGGGTTCGGGCGGCGGCTAATGCCGCGTTGGTCACGGGCTTTGCGCTTTGATGCGGCCCATCAACATGACAAGCATTCTGCGCTGTGGGCAGGCTGTTGGAAAAGCAATCTT
>CAJQPW010000319.1 GCA_905480295.1 uncultured Rhizobiaceae group bacterium
CTATCTGGCAGGATATCTGTCCAAATACTGGTTCGAACGCCACGCCCGCCTGCCTGTGGACATCGATGTTGCATCCGAGTTTCGTTACCGCGAAGTGCCGCTGAGCAACAACGGCCTTTCCCTGTTTATTTCCCAGTCGGGAGAGACCGCCGATACGCTGGCTGGCCTCAAATATTGTGAAGCAGCCGGCCAGCAACTGGCGGCAATCGTCAATGTGCGTGAAAGCACGATTGCGCGTTCTTGCCAGAGTGTATTCCCGACGCTCGCGGGTCCTGAAATTGGTGTTGCCTCAACCAAGGCATTCACCTGTCAGCTCTCCGTTTTGGCTGCGTTGGCTGTCGGAGCTGGAGTGCAACGGGGACATATTGATTCCAAACAGGAATCTCAACTGGTTCGGGATCTTGCGGAAGCGCCACGCTATGCCAATGAGGCGTTGAAACTGGAAGATGAAATCAAAGTATTGGCCCACTCCCTAGCCAATAGGGAACATGTTTTGTACCTCGGGCGCGACACCAACTATCCGCTTGCGATGGAAGGGGCGCTGAAACTGAAGGAACTGTCCTACATCCACGCGGAAGCCTATGCAGCTGGCGAGTTGAAACATGGCCCGATTGCGCTGATTGATGAAGATATGCCGGTGGTCGTCATCGCTCCTCATGACCGCATTTTTGAAAAGACCGTTTCCAACATGCAGGAAGTCGCAGCCAGGGGAGGGCAGATCATTTTGATCACCGATCCTCGCGGTGCTGAAGAGGTCGGCATGGACGAAGCCAAGGTGATTGTCATGCCCGAAATGCCGGAAATCATCACACCCATTGTTTACTCTCTGCCCGTACAGATGTTGGCCTATCATACCGCTGTATATATGGGCACCGACGTGGACCAGCCCCGCAATCTGGCCAAATCGGTCACAGTAGAGTAGAAAAGTCCTTGCAAATTTCAGGCGTACAGCCAATTAGTGGAGACGATTGTCGTCTTCACCCGCACCCGCATTGTTCTGGCCATGAGTAATCTAGAGAAGCCGAAGAAGTCACGTTACATCACGCGCCTGAGGAACTATTTTTTTACCGGGCTGGTGATTTGTGCGCCATTGGCAATAACCGTTTACCTGACATGGTCGCTTATCGAATGGGTTGATGGCTGGGTAAAACCCTATTTGCCGGACCTGTATAATCCCGATTCCTATCTTCCGTTCACAATACCTGGCTTCGGCGTCCTCGTTGCCTTGTTCATCATCACCAATGTGGGATTTCTGACGGCAAATCTGATCGGGCGTTCGATTGTCAGTTATGGAGAGTCAGTGTTGGCCCGGATGCCGGTGGTCCGGAACATCTATTCGGCCTTGAAGCAGATTTTTGAAACTGTCTTTCGTGAAGATTCTGAAAGTTTTCAAAGTGTTGTGTTGGTCGAATATCCACGCAAGGGCCTGTGGGCGCTGGCCTTCGTAGCCACCGATACCCTCGGAGAAGTTCAGTCTAATCTGGACGAATCTGCTGGCAAGACGGTCAGCGTGTTTCTGCCAACGACACCCAATCCCACGTCCGGGTTTCTGCTGTTTGTTCCAGCCGTTGACGTTCTGCCGCTGGAAATGAGCGTCGAAGAAGCGGCCAAGCTTGTGATTTCTGCCGGGCTGGTTGCACCGGAATTCGGCGAAGCCCGAGACCGAGCTCTCGCCAAACGGGAAGAAGGTGCCCATAAGGCCAATCAAAAAGATATCGAGACTGCTTGATCTTATCCTGCTCGCAACAGGCGAACAGCCTCGTCTTTTGATTGCAGATAGAGCAAAACGCGCAACGCCTGACCGCGTGGCGTGGCCAGTTCAGGGTCTTCATGGAGAATGAGACGGGCGTCATCGCGTGCCATTTCCAGCAATTCTCCATGAAACTCCATGCGAGCAATATGAAAACCCGGCGTGCCCGATTGCCGTGTCCCGAGGATCTCGCCTTCTCCACGCAATTTTAGATCTTCCTCCGCGATGCGGAAACCATCTTCGGTGTCACGCATAATCCGAATGCGATCACTGGCAATGGTGCCAAGCGGTGCTTTGTACAGAAGCAGGCAAGATGAAGGTTTGTCTCCTCGTCCGACGCGGCCTCTCAATTGGTGCAATTGGGCAAGGCCGAACCGTTCGGCATGTTCAATCACCATGATTGTGGCATCGGGAACATCCACTCCGACCTCAATCACCGTTGTTGCAACCAAAATTCGGGTTTTGCCTTCTTTGAAATCCAGCATTGCCGTGTCTTTTTCGGCGGGTTTCATACGCCCGTGTACCAGGCCGACATTTTGACCAAACAATTCCTGCAAGGATTTAAATCGGGTTTCGGCGGACATGACCGGCAGTTCTTCGCTGTCTTCCACCAACGGACAGAGCCAGTAGATCTTGTCGCCCCGCGCGACAGCTTGGCGTATCCTCTCCACCAATTCATCCAATCGCTCCAACGACAGGGCATTGGTCTGGATCGGAAGACGATGGGCCGGTTTTTCGTCCAGTTTTGACACGTCCATGTCACCAAAAAACGTCAATACGAGTGTGCGTGGAATAGGGGTGGCCGTCATCACCAAAATGTCCGCTGCACCGCCTTTGGATGCGAGGGCCAGTCGTTGATGCACACCGAAGCGATGCTGTTCATCGACAATACCCAGGGCCAGGTTCTTGAAGGTGACGTTAGACTGGAACAGCGCATGCGTTCCGATCAGGAGGTCAATTTCTCCATTTGCCAGCCTGTCATAAATATCTTGTCTGGTTTTACCTTTTTCACGTCCGGTGAGGACCGCGACATTGATACTGGCGGCAGATGCCAGTGGTTCAATCGTTGCCATATGCTGGCGCGCCAGGACTTCTGTCGGCGCCATCAGAGCCGCCTGTCCGCCGGCTTCAATTGCCGTTGCGCAGGCCAGCAGGGCAACAGCAGTCTTGCCTGAACCGACGTCGCCCTGAAGCAATCTCAACATGCGCTCAGGATGGGCAATATCTGCCTGTATTTCTGCAACGGAACGCTTCTGGGCACCTGTGAGTTCAAACGGCAGAGCAGAAAGAATAGCATTCTGCTTGCGCCCGTCGCCAGCCCAGGATTTGCCAGCGCTCTTTTTCATCCGGCTGCGCACCATGCCCAATGCAAGTTGACCGGCCAGCAACTCATCATAGGCGAGGCGTTTCCAGGCATTGGAATCAGGTGAGATGTCCAGCTGGTCGCGGGGGTGATGGACCTGGTCCAAAGCCTGCGCCATGTCGGGCCAATGCTGGCGCTGCAACATCCCATCCTCAATCCATTCAGGCAGTCTGGGCAGGGTTTGCAGCGCCGTGTTGATTGATTTGCTCAATACCTTCAGCGAAAGACTGGCAACTAGCGGGTAGACCGGTTCAACCAGGGGCAATTCGTGCAGCTTGTCCTGGGGCACGACGTGGTCAGGGTGAACCATGTTGGGACGGCCGTTGAACCATTCCACCTTACCGCTGACGAAGATCGTTTCTCCAAGCGGGTATTGGGCTTCCAGCCATCGCGATTGGCCCCGAAAATAAACGATGACCATTTCACCGGAATCATCGCTCACTTTGATTTTGTAGGGAATGCGTCGATTCCCGCGCGGTGGCGGTTCATGGCCATCGACATGAACTTCGATGGTCGACAGGGCGCCTTCCGCAGCGTCCATGATCGTGGGGCGGTTGCGGCGGTCGATGAGTCCGGATGGCAGATGAAACAACAAATCTCCAACCACAGCTGGTTCCGCAGATTCGCTGGCTTTGAGCAATTTGGTCAACGCCACAGAAAGTTTGGGCCCGATGCCAGCAAGGCTGGTTACGGAGGCAAACAGAGGGTTGAGAAGATCAGGACGCATGGCATGAGAATGCCCGGGCTCTTGCGCAGCATCAAGCGCTGTTAAGTCACAGCGCTGCTGTCGTGGAAAAAACCTGAACCATATCATTGAATTTCCAAACGATGGCTGACAATTGCTGCTGTGCGGCCTATAGAGGCTGCAATCACCCCAACGATGGAGAATTCTGTGAGCGAAGCCATGCGCAGCAGTGCCGGTCTTGACGACCGCCGTAAGAGATTGCTTTTTCGATCCTGGCACAGAGGCATGCGCGAAATGGACTACGTGCTGGGCACATTTGCCAATACCGCAATTGAGGACATGAGCGATCAGGAATTGGATGAATTCGAACTCCTGATGCAATTGCCAGATCCTGACATGTATAAATGGTTGTCGGGTTCCGTTCCGGTGCCGCCCAATCAGAACAGTTCCGTTGTTCAGAAGATCCGAAAGTTTCACAAAAGCGAATCATGATTTCTCCGTCTCTCGCTCAACTTAAAAACTGGCTCAGCGATCCCGCACCCATTCATCTTGGGGGCGTGCCGGACGGGTATGAAGCGGTGGTGCTTGCCGAGGCGCTGGCCACATTGGCGGAGCAGGGGTCTGACGACAATGCAATCGTCTTTGTTGCCCGGGACGGTCAGCGTGCAGCGGATGTGAAGGCTGCCTTTGAATTTTTTGCACCATGGGCTGAAGTCCTGCATCTGCCAGCCTGGGATTGTCTGCCTTACGACCGGGTGTCTCCGAGTAATGATGTGCTTGCACAGCGCATATCCACCTTGGCCGATCTTGCTGATTCAACCGTCGGCAGTGAAGCGGATGGAAAGCAATCGCCGCCACTATTGATTACCACCACGCCCAATGCGCTGATGCAGCGCGTTCCTCCCCGTTCCTATATGGCGCGGCAGGTGAGGCGCATTCGGCCTGGCCAACAGATCGACACCGATGACCTGATCAACTGGCTTAATAGTAATGGATTTCAACGCACTCCGACAGTACGGGATGCGGGCGAATATGCGGTACGCGGGGGCATTGTTGACCTGTTTGCCCCCGGTGATGACAGCCCAGTTCGACTGGATTTCTTTGGTGACACACTGGAAACGCTGCGCCGTTTTGACGCCGACACCCAGCGCACGACAAAACAGCTAAAGCAATTGCGTCTGTCGCCGATGAGCGAAGTGACGCTTGACGCGAATACAATCGCACGGTTTCGCACCAACTATCTGACAAGCTTTGGCGCGGCTCAAAGGGACGACGCTCTCTACGCTGCCATCAGCGAAGGGCGCCGCTATGCCGGGTTGGAACATTGGTTGCCACTGTTCTTTGAAGAGCTCGAAACGCTATTCGACTATCTTGATGGTGCCCGCATATTCACCGACCACCTCGTTGCCGAAGCGCTAGAGGAGCGGGAAAGCCAGATTTTGGATCACCACGAGGCGAGGGCACGCGGGCTGGATGGGGACGGAACAGGTGGCGCTGCGCCGTACAAGCCGGTTGCAATCGAGACCCTTTATCTTGGTCGACAGGAGATCGAACAACGTCAAACTCTGGTACCGCAGGTATCTTTGTCACCGTTTGATGCACCGGATTTTGTTGCCGGAGCGCGGGTTTTAAGTCTTGCCGCCCGTCAGGGTCACAATTTTGCTGCCGAACGAAGCGCTGGCACAGTCAACATATTCCAGGCACTCAGCGACCATGCTGCCACTCTGCGGGGACAGGGGAAGCAGGTCGTTATCGCTTCCTGGAGCGAAGGGTCGCAGGATCGCCTGGTTCAGGTGCTTGATGAGCACGGTCTGACCAATGTCAGCAAGGTCAGCAACTGGGGTGAAGTAGCAAAGCTCGATCAGGGCACAACTGCACTTGCCGTTCTCGGCATTGAAGCAGGCTTTGAGGACGAGAATATTGCCTTTATCGGTGAACAGGACGTTTTGGGCGACCGTCTCGTTAAGCGCCGTAAAGGCAGCCGCAAGGCCTCCGATTTTCTATCAGAAGTGTCCAGCCTGTCGGCCGGTGATCTGGTCGTGCATGTGGACCACGGCATTGCCCGGTTCCATGGCCTGATCACGATTGAGGCAGCCGGTGCCCCCCATGACTGTCTCGAACTGCGCTATCACAACGATGACAAGCTGTTTCTGCCGGTGGAAAACATAGAACTGCTTTCGCGATACGGGAATAGTGATGCCGAAGTCATGCTTGATCGGCTTGGTGGTGCAAACTGGCAGGCCCGCAAGTCCAAACTGAAGAAACGCATTCTGGAAATGGCCGGTCAATTGATTGCCATTGCCGCAGCAAGAATGATGAAAACAGCCGATCCGATCACCTTGCCAGAGGGTGTTTACGACGAATTTGCCGCCAAATTCCCCTACGAGGAAACCGACGATCAGAGCAATGCGATCAAATCGGTTTTTGATGATCTGGCGTCGGGACGCCCGATGGACCGATTGATCTGCGGCGACGTCGGTTTTGGCAAAACCGAGGTTGCCCTGAGAGCAGCGTTCCTAACGGCGATGTCCGGCCAACAGGTAGCCGTTGTCGTGCCAACGACACTTTTGTCGCGGCAGCATTTCAAGACCTTTTCAGAACGGTTTTACGGCCTGCCGATCAATGTCGCACAGGCTTCCCGACTGGTGGGCAGCAAGAAACTGGCTGAAGCGAAGGCCGGTGCCAAAGATGGAACGGTTGATATCATCATTGGAACCCACGCGTTGCTTGGAAAGTCGGTGGAATTCGACCGTCTCGGTTTGCTGATAATCGACGAGGAACAACATTTTGGTGTCAAGCACAAGGAACGGCTTAAAGAGCTGCGTTCCGATGTTCATGTGCTGACCCTTTCCGCCACGCCAATTCCCAGAACCCTGCAATTGGCCTTGACCGGTGTGCGGGAGCTTTCGTTGATCACAACAGCGCCCGTGGACAGAATGGCGGTGCGAACGTTCATTATGCCGTTTGATGGGGTGGTGGTTCGTGAAGCGTTGTTGCGGGAACGCTATCGGGGTGGTCAGAGCTTTTACGTATGCCCTCGGCTGTCGGACATTCGTGGGCGCAAGGAATGGCTGGATGAGCATGTGCCTGAGCTGAAGGTCGCTGTTGCCCATGGACAAATGCCACCGGGTGAACTGGAAGACGTGATGAATGCCTTCTATGAGGGCCACTACGACGTATTGTTATCGACCACAATCGTCGAATCCGGACTGGATATTCCCACAGCCAATACAATGATCGTGCATCGCGCTCACATGTTTGGTCTGGCTCAACTGTATCAGATGCGGGGCAGGGTGGGTCGTTCAAAGACGCGGGCCTATGCTCTGATGACCTTGCCACCCAACAAGGTTCTCACGGCCACCGCTGAGCGCCGGCTGAAAGTCTTGCAATCGCTGGATACGCTGGGTGCCGGATTCCAGCTCGCCAGCCACGATCTCGACATTCGGGGGGCTGGAAATATCCTGGGCGAAGAACAATCCGGCCACGTGCGAGAAGTTGGATTTGAGCTTTATCAGCAAATGCTGGAGGAAGCGGTTGCGGAACTGAAAGAAGACGGCGAGGGCCAGGTGGATGGCCAATGGTCACCACAGATCACGGTTGGTGTGACGGTGATGATACCGGAATCTTTTGTGCCTGATCTGACCCTGCGCATGAGCCTGTACCGTCGTTTGGCCGAACTGGATACGGCTGAGGAAATTGACGCCTTCGGTGCGGAACTGATTGATCGATTTGGCCCACTTCCGGAAGAAGTCGAACATTTGCTGAAAATCGTGTTTGTGAAATCCCTGTGCCGCCGCGCCAATATCGAAAAGCTCGATGCTGGCCCCAAGGGTGTGGTGATCCATTTCCGCAATAAAGAGTTTTCTGATCCGGCAGCGCTGATAGGCTGGATTGGCGAACAGGGTTCTCTGGCCAAGATCCGTCCGGATCAGTCAATCGTCTTGTCGCGGGACTATGCGACACCTGACAAGCGGCTACGGGGTGCAGCTGTAATTACAACTCAACTGGCGAAAATGGCGGTGTGATGGATACGTTTGAAATACGCGACGAACGGCTTTTCGAGGTTTTTGACCGGGATGCAAAGCTGGAAACATTAGCTGACGGGTTCATTTTTACCGAGGGACCCATCTGGCACCCTGATGAACATTGGCTGGTTTTTTCAGATATCATCTCAAGCATTCAATATCGCTGGTCGCAATCGGATGGATTGAGTGTCTTTCGCCAACCTTCA
The DNA here is from genome assembly GCA_905480295.1 of uncultured Rhizobiaceae group bacterium. GTDB lineage: Bacteria > Pseudomonadota > Alphaproteobacteria > Rhizobiales > Rhizobiaceae > Pseudahrensia. The sequence continues at coordinate 8,030 of CAJQPW010000319.1, forward strand.
AACATGGCCAATGGCAATTTCTTTGATGGTGCAGGCCATATCGTTTCGTGCGAACACGCAACATCCCGCCTGGTTCGTCACGACCATGACGGACGAGTAGTGACCACGCTGGCCAGCCATTTTGGCGGAATACCCCTGAACAGCCCCAATGATGTTGTGGTTGATCTCTTGGGACGCATCTGGTTCACGGATCCCACTTTTGGTCGTATTCGAGATGACGTGGGAATTCTCAGACCGGTCGAACTCAATCATCAGGGCGTCTATCGTCTGGATCCTGACGGTCGGCTTGATCTGGTCGTCGATGATTTCAAACAACCCAATGGACTGTGCCTTTCTCGCGATGAGCGGCATTTATTCGTCAATGACAGCGCCGACCCCTGTATCAGGCGGTTTGACATCAGTCCTGATGGCAGTTTGACCAATGATCAACTCTGGGCCCGTGTGGACGGCGAACAGGAGGGGCGAAAGTGGGTTCCGGACGGCATGAAAGTCGCCGATACCGATCATATTTTCTGCAATGGTCCTAACGGCGTGCATGTTTTCGACAGCGCGGCAATTTGCCTGGGTGTGATCAATTTTCCTGAAAAGTCGACCAATTTCTGTTTTGGCGGCCCCGCACGCGACTGGTTGTATGTCACAGCATCATCGCGCTTATACCGTATCAGGACAAAAATCAGCGGTCCTTCTATGATACCGGCCATTAAATCGGTTTAATTTTTTATCCCATTGGCGTAGAAGCCCAAAAGCAAATCCAACGGAGCCACCAACCATGACCACTATTGTCGACATCCATGCCCGCGAAATTCTCGACAGCCGCGGCAACCCGACGGTAGAAGTCGATGTCTTGTTGGAAGACGGTTCGTTCGGCCGGGCGGCGGTCCCATCGGGTGCCTCCACCGGGGCGCATGAAGCTGTTGAACTGCGTGACTCCGGCACCCGGTACATGGGCAAGGGAGTGCTCAAGGCAGTCGAAGGTGTCAACGCAGATATCTATGACGCCGTCTGCGGCATGGAAGCGGAAAACCAGCTGGCCATCGACCACGCGATGATCGAACTGGATGGCACCGCAAACAAATCAAACCTTGGTGCCAATGCTGTGCTTGGTGTCTCGCTTGCTGTGGCCAAGGCGGCTGCAGAAGCGGCTGGCCTTCCACTTTACCGTTACCTCGGCGGCCCGTCGGCCCATGTCCTTCCGGTACCGATGATGAATATCATCAACGGGGGAGAGCATGCGGATAACCCAATCGATTTCCAGGAATTCATGATTATGCCGGTGGGTGCAGAATCATTCCGTGAAAGCCTTCGCATGGGAGCAGAAATTTTTCACACCCTTAAAAAGGGTCTGCATGATGCCGGTCACAACACAAATGTCGGCGATGAAGGCGGTTTTGCGCCCAATATCGGCAGCGCACCTGAGGCGCTCGACTTCGTGATGCAGTCGATAGAAAAGGCAGGATACAAGCCAGGTGAGGAAATTTTCCTCGCCCTTGATACCGCCTCGACCGAATTTTTCGAAACGGGAAAATATGAGCTGAAAGGGGAAGGGCGGTCGCTTTCCTCTGAAGAAATGGCGTCCTACCTGGCTGAACTTGCCGGTCGTTACCCGATCATTTCGATCGAAGATGGCATGGGTGAAGACGACTGGGATGGCTGGAAGTCACTCACCCAGAAAATAGGCGACAGCTGCCAGTTGGTGGGGGATGATCTGTTCGTCACCAACACCACCCGGTTGAAAGACGGTATTGCCATGGGGGTTGCAAACTCAATCCTCGTCAAGGTGAACCAGATTGGCTCCCTGTCTGAAACTTTTGATGCTGTGGAGACTGCCCACCGGGCCGGGTACACCTCGGTCATGTCGCATCGTTCCGGTGAAACCGAAGATACCACCATTGCTGATCTTGCCGTTGCCACCAATTGCGGGCAGATCAAAACCGGATCGCTTTCGCGCTCAGACAGGCTGGCCAAGTACAACCAGCTTCTGCGAATCGAAGAAGAATTGGGTGGTCAGGCGGAATTTGCCGGACGTGGCGTTTTACGCAGCTAAACTTACCTTTCATTAACCGCGAATCGGCCATGGTCAGTCCATGGCTGTTCGTTCCCGCAAAAAACCCACTTTGGCGCGCTTTATTGCGCCGCTGATGACGTTGGTGATCCTGGGATATTTTGGCTTTCACGCCTTCAACGGACAGTATGGCATCCGCGCTAATCTGCTGATGCAAAAGCGAATGGTCGAATTGCAGGATCAATTGGAGCAGCGAACCCAACGCCGTGCCTTGTTGGAAGATCGTGTCGCATTGCTGCGTGAAGGCAGTATGGAAAAGGACATGGTTGATCAACATGTGCGGGCTCAGTTGAATATGTTGCGCGAAGACGAAGTCGTGCTGTTTATCAACAATTAGACAATTAACATAAATCCAGTTAATCCACTGTTTGTGACTTAGTTTCAATGCACTAGACGCAAATCAGTTATGCGTTTTTGCGATTGCCAATTTCTCCCACCTCACTATGTTTAGCCAATGGGCAATCGACCCCCTCTCGTGGTTGCTGCCTCAGGTCTTGAACTTCGTTAGTAAAGGTGCGCCCGTGGCCAAAACCAAAACCGCCAAAAAGCCGTCATCATCAAAGTCGGCTCCCAAAACTCCGGCTCCCAAAGACTTCAGCAAGGAACAGGAGCTTGATGCTTACCGCGACATGTTGATGATCCGCCGGTTTGAAGAAAAAGCTGGCCAGTTATACGGCATGGGTTTCATTGGTGGGTTCTGCCATCTCTATATCGGGCAGGAAGCGGTCGTCACCGGCATGCAGGCGGCACTGATCGAAGGTGATCAGGTGATAACCGCCTATCGTGACCATGGCCAGATGTTGGCCTGTGGCATGGATCCCAAAGGGGTCATGGCGGAATTGACCGGTCGTGAGGGCGGTTACAGCCGCGGCAAAGGCGGTTCGATGCACATGTTCTCCAAGGAAAAGAACTTCTACGGCGGTCACGGCATCGTTGGTGCCCAGGTCTCGCTGGGAACGGGGTTGGCCTTCAACAACCGCTATCGCGACAATGGCAACGTCTGTCTGACGTATTTCGGCGACGGGGCATCCAATCAAGGTCAGGTGTATGAGAGCTTCAACATGGCCAAGCTCTGGAACCTGCCGGTCGTCTATGTGATCGAAAACAACCGGTATGCCATGGGTACGGCGGTGCATCGCTCTTCGGCTCTAACCGAATTTTCCCGCCGCGGCTGTTCCTTCAATATTCCCGGCATAGAAGTTGATGGCATGGATGTTCGGGCCGTGCAGGCCGCTGGTGAAGTCGCGACAGAATGGTGTCGTGCCGGCAATGGGCCAATTATTCTCGATATGCAGACCTATCGTTATCGTGGCCACTCCATGTCAGACCCTGCGAAATATCGGACAAAAGACGAAGTCCAGAAAATGCGCGCTGAACAGGATCCGATTGAGCGGGTCAAACAGCGGGTGATCAAGAAGAAATGGGCATCGGAAGATGACTTGAAGA
>CAJQPW010000320.1 GCA_905480295.1 uncultured Rhizobiaceae group bacterium
AGTCGCTGATGCTTGGGAAGCTGAGAAGCCTATGTTGATGGCCTTGCCACCAGCCTTCGACGGATTTGTCGAGCACAGCAAACGCGTGTCCCCAACGTGCTTGATCACCTTTGAACGCAACCGGAACAGCGTCCCCGCTAGTTTTGCGAACCGCCCTGTAAGCCTTCGCGTCTATCCAGAACGGTTGGTCATTGTCGCTGAAGGGCAAAGTGTCTGCACGCATGAGCGCATCATTGACCGTTTGCACCGTAAGCATTAAATTAGTCATCCTATCCCCCATTTTGGATAGTTTCCAATGAAGCGTGGATAAAAAATAGTTATCGATTGAGAGGAGATTTAGGGATGCAGGAGTGGAGTATTGAAGGTGAAGAAATGGCCAATTGCAATTGCAATTTTGGTTGTCCGTGCCAGTTCGGCGTTTTACCTACAGATGGCACATGCGAGGCTGCCGTCGTATTCGACATTGATAAAGGTCATTACGGCGACACCAATCTTGATGGGCTAAGGGCAGCAGGCGTTTACAAGTGGCCGGGTGCGATTCACGAGGGTGATGGTGAGATGCAGCTAATCATCGACGACCGTGCTGATGCGGACCAAAAAGCAGCTCTAGAAACGATCATGAGCGGTGGTGACACGCAAGAAATGGCCACCATGTGGTTTGTCTTTAGTGCTATGTGCTCAAAAAAACACGAAACCCTAAGTGCTCCGATCTCCGCAAAGATGGACCGTGAAAACCGCGTGGGTTCAGCCAAGGTGGGGGATATATTCGAGATAGAGGCCAAGCCGATACCTAACATAGTATCTGGCGATCCACATCGGATTGCGATTCAGTTGCCAAATGGTTTTGAGTTTACTCAGGCTGAGATGGCCAACGGCAGCACGAAGACCAGTGGCGGCGAGATCGAGCTTATAAAAAACAATGCCACACATGCACACTTTGCTCATCTGCACCTAACTGGTTCAGGCGTCGTCCGCGCCTAAGGGTCTTACATTGAACTCTTCGTCGGGGCGGCCGAATTCCGGGCCTATCGAAAGATTGGTTCGACATGATCAGTTCATCGTGTTGATCTGCGCAGCACTAATCATAATCGCATCAGCGACCTACACCGTGATGGGTGTTGGCATGAACATGAGTGCCATCGACATGACGCGGATGGTTGGCACTATGGATCACCCCATGCCAATGGATAAAGCTCCTGGTTGGACCCTGTCCTATGCATTGCTGATATTCCTGATGTGGTGGGTAATGATGATCGCGATGATGACACCCAGTGCTGCCCCTGTTTTATTGCTATATGCGGCAATAAAACGGATTGGCGCCGACGCCACTTCAACGACTCAACTCAGCTTACTGTTCCTACTGGGGTATTTGATCGTTTGGGGAGCTTTTAGTGCGGTCGCCGCCACTGCTCAATTTGTACTGGAGAATTCGGGTCTGATTAATGATGGTTTGATGAAGATCGGTTCTCCCACCATATCAGGTGTCATCTTTCTAGCTGCGGGTCTTTACCAAATGTCCAGTCTGAAACTGGCCTGTCTCAAACATTGCAGGTCTCCGGCGCATTTTCTCGCCGAACACAACCGGCCTGGCCCCCGTGGGGCTCTAATAACCGGGATGGATCATGGCATGTATTGCTTTGGGTGCTGTTGGGCTCTTATGGCGCTATTATTTGTCGGTGGAGTAATGAATTTGTACTGGATCGCTGGATTAGCAATTTATGTGGCTGCTGAAAAACTTTTACCGAACGCGCGGTGGTTTGTACCCTTGACAGGAATTGGACTGATTGCCGCCGGGTTGTACTCCATTTTGATGCCTATGCTGGCTACCGATTGAAGTTACTTGAAATAAGTGTGGTGGCCAATTATAGGCGCTCTGCAAACTGAAAATGCACCGATTGGAATCGCGCCAATCCGTTTCAAGTATCTATTGTCAATAGCTGCCGCCAATCTCTGGCGGCAGAACGTTTCGTATTTCTTTTTACCTAGCCTTAGCCAACAATCCTAACTATGTTGCGGAAGTCGAGATCCATCTTGGTCAGAATTGAGCTGTACTCCCCGCCGGCACGCAGCGCCTTGTAGGTATTTTCGATTGAATCCATTGACGGATAACCCACTGCCAGCAGACGACGTCCGGCATTCGATCCGGTCATGATTGTCCAATACCGCATGAACATTGCACCGTTGTCCTCAAATAGATGAGTCATCCCGCTCATCCGTTCAACCATCGCATCTGCTGATCCCCAACGGGTCATAACACCATAGGCTGGCACTTCCGCTGACTGGTTTTTCAACTCCACCGGTTCAACTTTCAGGATGTTCCGCAGCACCACGTTGATCTTGCCACCGCCAACGATGGAGCCAATCTATGCCTCGTTCTATAATCTTATTACCCAGATCAGGTACTTGCAGTTCATCGAGTTCGAATTGCTCCATTAATGTAATAATGGTTGTGGCCCCCCAATCGATAAATTCGTCAGTCTGGCCGAAAAGCGAGTGAACAAGACTATCAAGGATATTCGACTGATTGGAAACCTGTCCAACAAGGCCAATTACGATTACGCAGACGATGACATCATAAAGATTTTTGAGGCTCTGCAGAGCGAACTGCAGGAGGCACAAGGACGATTTTCCGCAACCGAAGGCGGAAAGGAAGACAATTTTTCCCTTACTTAGTCAGCGCAATCACGAATTCACCCGTCATCGAAATTTGGGAGATCTGAGTTGGAAGACATTGATACTGGTGAAGCACCAGAATGCATGATCTGCGGCGCCCCAGTAGACGTTGAATGCGGCCAACAACATTTTTCTGTCACTAGGACCCTATCAAAATGACACGCAGAGAGAGGTTCGCGAAAACTGTTGTAACGCTTGCACTGATTTCGCTCCTGCCCTCTACCGCTTGGGCATATTGTTCTGAACCATCCGTGCCAGATGTTCCGTCGACGTATAATCGCCCGAGTAAGCCCTCTGCCCCCTACTGTGTTGACACGTTTTCCAACACCCACACCTGCGATGACTGGGAGATCGACAACTACAATTCAGAACTGAGCCGCTACCGAGATGAGGTCGAGGAATACATACGAAAGCTCAGATACTATGTGAGTAAAGCTGAGACTTATTATTCAGAGGCAGTTTCATATGCTCAGTGCGAGGCGAACAATATTGAGTAGTCCATCCGTCAAAAATAGAGTCCAGGAACTTGCAGAATTGGTGTCCAGCAATCCCAACGAAAACATAGTGTTTGAGCAGGGCGAACAGATTTTGGACGACTTAAGAGAAGGCTGGAAAGCCTATCCCGATGAATTTGACGATGAGATCATATCCAACCTAAAAGACCTCGCTGAAAAAGTACGCAGCGCTGAACTCCTGTCCGACATAGTCGAGGATATGGAATACATGAATGATCATGATTCTATTGCAGATGGCATTAATGAACTTTCCAATCTCGCCAGTTGGTTTGGCGAAACAAAGCTGGC
>CAJQPW010000321.1 GCA_905480295.1 uncultured Rhizobiaceae group bacterium
TTGAAGAAAATAATTGGTGCGGTACTGGGCATTGTGGGTGTGGCATTCATTATGGGCCCCGATCTCCTTGGCGGGCTGAATCTCGGTAATCTGGCTCAATTGGCGGTGATCGGTGCGGCCCTTTCCTACGCCTTTGCCAGCGTTTGGGGAAAAACCACCCTGGCCGACCAGCCGCCGCTGATGAATGCTCTGGGCATGCTGGTTGGCAGCACGGTGTTGATGGTTCCGATTGTATTTGCCTTTGACGGTGCGCCACAATTTGATCTTTCAGCAGGTGTCTGGGGGGCATTGCTGGGGGTGGCGGCCCTGTCCACCACGCTGGCCTATTATCTTTATTTTGCCATTCTGGTGAGAGCCGGGGCTGCCAACCTGATGCTGGTCACGCTTTTGATTCCACCCTTTGCATTCGGTCTTGGCGTTGTCTTTCTCGGCGAACAGATGGGGGCGGAAGCGTGGATCGGATTTGCCATCATCGCCCTTGGCTTTGCGGTAACCGACGGACGCCTGTTTTCGCGTTTTACCGGGCGCTCTTAACGCGAACTTTCCGATGGTCCACTTTGACCGTTGTGATTTTGCCATTGCTGGTTAGTCTGTGCCGATGGATGTGATTGATGATCTGAACCAATGGATGATGGCTGAAGGCCGGTGTTCAGGCGATCCGCTGAAAGTGGTTGACCATTTTTGCTCAACCCTGATTGAGGTTGGGGTGCCGCTGTGGCGTGCCAATGTCAGCCAGCGGTTTGCCAATCCCCTGCTGTTGGCATGGGGCATCGTCTGGACCCCCGAGGGCACCGAAATCTACGAGGTCACGCATGCCCAAATGCTGACGATCGACTATATTGGCAGCGGGTTTGAATATATTTTTAAAAACCAGCGTCCCCTGCATAAGAGCCTGCGCAATCTTGATCCGGAAACCGAACATCTTTCCTATCTGGAATTCGCAGAAGCCGGCGGCACGGACTATTACGCGACCTTGCTGGACTAAGGCGACCGCTCGCAACACGGACTGACCTTCACCTCGCAATCAAAAGACGGCTTTTTGCCCGAACATCTGGAGATGATTGAAGCTGCGAAACCGGGTCTTGGTTCGGCGATGGAGCCGATAACCATGCGCAAATCATCCAAAAGCCTGCTGCGCACCTATCTGGGAGACGGGCCATGCGAGGCGGTCTGGAATGGCACGATCCAGCGCGGGGAGCGCACGAGCCTTGAGGCGGTTGTGATGTTTTCCGATCTGCGCGGGTTTACGGCGCTCTCCGACAGTTCCAGCGAAAGCGATGTCTTTAATGCGCTGGATGGTTATTTCGAGGTGGTGGTGCAGTCGGTGGAGGAAAATGGCGGCGACGTTTTGAAATTCATGGGTGACGGCATCCTGTCGATCTTCCCGATTGGTGCAGCCGCCGAGCGGCCGCAACAGTGCCAGCAGGCGGCTCTTGCAGCGCAGGGGATTCTGTCCGGTTTGGCCAAGCTCAATGACCAGCGCGGTGGGGAGGGTAAACCACCGCTCGATATCGGCATCGGGATCAATGTCGGGCAGGTCAGTTACGGCAATATCGGCAGCCCAGGCAGGCTCGATTTCACGGTGCTTGGTGGGGCGGTCAACATTGCCAGCCGTATTGAGGGCATGACCAAGTCGATGGGACACCGGGTCCTTGCTACCCAGGCGATTGCCGAAGCCGCGCCTGAGTTCTTTGCCGCGTGCGGATCGCACGAGGTGCGGGGAATTGTTGATCCAATAGAGCTTTTCAACCTCAGCGAGCCGGCGCTGAAACAGGACGCCCCAACCGGGTGATCGCATTGTGAGCAGCAGATGGGGCCAGACAATACAGTCTGAACCGGGCGTCTGTTTGCAGATCCCGTGTTGAAACTCTATTCGTCGTAGGGTTCGATTTGAGCACCCGAAATGGAATAGCCCACATTGGCCACGAGGGTTGACACCGGTGTTGTTGTCAGTTTGCCGGTCAACCACAGGGGGTCATAAATGTTCGATGCATCCAGACCCTTTGCGTTTTCGACATAAACAATCTGATTGGCTGCGGGCGGCGGCACGTGAATGCAGGCACCAAGATAGGGTACAAAGAGAAAATCCACCACCTTATCGCCGTCATAAGAGAGCGGCGTGACATAACCGGCAATCTTGATTTCCGTTCCATTCAGGCGTGTCGCCAGTGCATCGCCGTCAAGCGGCTGCATCTGGCGCATGAATTCCATATTGTCCAGATAATCGTCCATGGCGCTTTGAGATCCGCCGAACTCGGAGATATTGGGCATGCCCTTTGGTTTGCCGAATTTGCCAAAATCAATGGTCGGGTTTCCATCAGCCACGGGTGCAAGATCCCCCCATGTGATCACCTTGGGTGCGGCAAAGGCAGAAAATGCTGCACTGATGAACACCAACAGGGCCCATGCCGAGATTTGAAAAAATTTCACTTTTATATTCACAATCAGGTTCGAATGGTCAGCCCATCGGACAATGAAAGCTTGTAGGCACGTATCGCGGGCACAATTGAGGCAATCACGCCACCGACAAATATTCCCGCCATTAGTCTGGCTTCCGCCATCGTTATCAATTCCAGGTTCAGTGAAAGACCGGTCCATCCCTCAATCACTGAACGTCCAAGATACACGATAGCGAAATTCGCCAATACGCCAATACAAATTCCCGAGAGGACGAGAATCGCGGCTTCAGAAAGCAACAGGCCGAACACCTGCGCCGGTCCGGCCCCGACAGAACGCAGGATGGCCATTTCACGCCGACGCTCGTTGAGTGAGCCAAGTACTGAAATCACCATGCCCAAAAATGCCGTGAAGACCACCATGGCGGAAATCGCCAACAGCGCCAGCTCCACATTGCCCAGGATGTTCCACAATTGGCCGAAGGCGACCCCGGGCAAAATGGCGCTGATCGCCTCCGGCTTATAATTGTTGACCCATCTTTGCAGGGAAAACGTCATCATGCGCGACTTCAGGCCCACATACAGCGCCGTGGCAGATTTTGGGTTCAGGTCGAGTTGCCGCACCCGCTCTGCCGACAGGATGTCATCGCCACGCGGGGCTGAACCATTTTCCCAACCCACATGGATCGCCTCGATGGCCTGCATCTTCAGATGAACGGTCTTGTCGACGGGGGTTCCGGTGGGCTTCAAAATCCCCGATACGCGAAACGGTTTGTCCCCATGGTCTGCGCCAAAACTGACCCGGCCTGAACCATGGGCAACGACAATTTCCGACCCGACCTCATAGCCCAGTTGCTGCGCCACCTTGTGGCCGATAACGGCCTCAAACAAGTCGTCGAAACGGTCTCCTGAAGAAAACTCCAGAGCCTGATTGCGGCGATACCGATAGTGATCAAAATAGCTGGTCGACGTGCCCATCACACGAAACCCGCGGTGGCTGTCGCCCAGGGCTATCGGGACAACCCATTTAACTTCAGGGCGTTTCCTGATGTCTTCCACCGTCGCCCAGGTGATGTTGGCGGTGGCGTCACCAATCCTGAAGATCGAATATAAAAGCAGTTGCACATCACCGGCGCGGGCACCCACGATCAAGTCTGTGCCTGCAATGGTGTTCAGGAAACTTGCCTTGGTGCCGGCTCTGATTTTCTCAACGCCAAGCAGCATGACCACCGACAGCGTGATGGACAGGACGGTCAACAGCGCCGTGATGCGGCGGTTGCGTAAACTCTGCAGGGCCAGTCGGAGTATGATCATGCCGACACCGCCGGGCTGCCTG
>CAJQPW010000322.1 GCA_905480295.1 uncultured Rhizobiaceae group bacterium
GCAAGTGCCATTGCTGTAGTGATCACGTCATCAGCAGTTTGGTCAGCGCGCACGATTTCCAACAGTCTCATGATGTTGGCAGGGCTGAAAAAATGCAGCCCGCAGACATCATGTGGTCTCCTGGTCGTGGCCGCTATTTCATTAATATCCAGCGATGACGAATTGGTCGCCAGGATCGCACCTGGGCGGCAGACTTCGTCAAGCCTGGAGAAGATTCTCTTTTTCAGGTCGAGATCTTCAAACGCGGCTTCAATCACCAGCTCGACTTGCGCTAGTTCATCATAGGATGTTGAAAGTGAGATTAGATTGATCCGGCGCACGCGCTCTGGGTCCGAAATGCGGCCGCGATCCACCATCCGGTCATAGATCTTTGCTATGTTCTCAACACCGCGGTCAATTGCTGTCTGGGTTGTTTCGACCAAGGTGACCGGAATCCCGACGTTCGCCAGACTGACCGCGATTCCTGATCCCATTGTTCCAGCCCCAATCACACCGACACTGTTAATGGGCCGATCGGTTGTGTCTGTCGGGATGTCCGGGATCTTCGTCACCTGGCGCTCAGCAAAGAACGCATAGCGCAGCGCCCGACTTTGCGGGCCGGCCTTGAGTGAATCAACGATCTTGCGATCGGCCGCAAGCGCAGTTTCAAACGTCGTTGTGAGGCCGTTTTCAACACTATCGATCGCGCGAAGTGGGGCGGTTTGCCCGCGCATTCTCTCTGCTGCGAGCAATCTTGCCGCGGCCAGCGAAGATTGCGCCTTTGCGTCTAGTCCAAGCCCATCGATTGGGTCACTGGTGCGTTTTATGACTGGGCCGGTTTCGATAACGCCACGTGCAAACGCCCGCGCACAGTCCAGCAGATCATCGTCGGCAATAGCATCAACAATCCCCAACTGTCTTGCCTTTGGCGCGGCTACTGGTTCGCCCTGAACAATCATTTCCAGCGCTCGCTGCAGCCCTATGAGCCGGGGCAACCTTTGTGTGCCACCTGCACCGGCGAAAATGCCAAGTTTTACTTCGGGCAAGCCGAATTGCGCCGATCCATCACAGATCCGAAAATGGCAGCTCAGGGCAAGCTCCAGCGCTCCGCCAAATGCTGTTTTCTGAATGGCCGCAACGACCGGTTTCGTCGCGCAATCAAAGCGCAGGGTGACAGAGGTCAAATTTAGATCGACCTGTGGCTCATCAAATTCCCGAATGTCAGCGCCACCGGAAAACAACCGTCCCGCGCCGGTGACAATCGCGGCCTCGGCGCCGGCGTCTTCATCAAAGCGATCCATGGCACCGACAAGGCCCGCGCGAACGTCTGAGCTCAAAGCATTAACAGGTGGATTGTCGATTCGAATGACAGCGAGATTGTCCTCGCGAGTGTATGTAACCGGATTTATCATCTTGGATTCATTTTCTTCTTTCGGATTACCGCATCCCCTCGGACACTCGGTGTGGTGGAATGCCGGGCAACCAAGCTTCACGCCGAGCTCTAAACTTTTTCATCAATAACCAAGCTTAAGTTGTTCTTTGGGTATTGCCAGCTCAAGGGCAGTTGCAAAGCTGCCTTCCTCAATTATCTCGCGGCCTGCACGGAAAAGTGCGCCATAGGCGACGCGTGACAATGTCGAACCTAGGCTAATCCTGCGCACTCCCGCCGCTTCATAGTCGCCCACACTGTACTGGGCTTCCCCCAAACCTATCACCACGTTGACGGGTGCAGTAAGAGAAGAACAAACAATTCGGATGCTGGCAATATCGTTCAGGCCTGGTGCGTAGAGTACGTCCGCACCGGCAGCCTCGAACTTTTGCAGTCGGTCAAGCGTATCGTCCAGGTCTGGTCGTCCATACAGATAGTTTTCCGCTCTGGCGACCAGCGTGAATTCAAACGGCAGCGCCTGAGCGGTTTCCACGGCTGCCGCGATCCGTTCTGTTGCCAGCCCTACATCAAAAATTGGCACGCTTTTCAGTCCACTCGTATCGTCTATGGAGGCACCAACCAAACCGGCCTCGGCGGCTAGACGAATGGTTTTTGCAACGGTTTCTGGGGAATCTCCAAATCCGTTTTCCAAGTCGGCCGAGACTGGCAAAGAGGTAGCATCAACAATCTGCCGAACATGGCCAAATGTTTCCTCACAGCTGAAGGACCCGTCTTGCCGACCCAGCGACAACGCGTATCCCGCACTTGTTGTTGCCAGAGCTTTGAACCCAATTCCCTGCAAAAGCCGGGCAGAGCCAATATCCCAGGGATTGGCAATAACAAATGCACCTGGTCCTTTGTGAAGTTGTGAAAAATCATAGGATTTTTCAGCTTGGGTTAAGTTGATATTATTCATCGTTTTCACCGCTTTGTGCGCGAAATATCAGCCCGTCAACTGCGATGATCCCGTGGCCCTTTTTCCTGATCATCATCGGATTGACCTCAGCCTCTTGGATGCTGTCGATTTCTGCCAAAGCTGACATGTTTACAATCGCATCGATCAACGCGTCGACATCACCTTCCGGCAATCCGCGGTACCCGCGAATTGGAGCCAAACCTCGCACCTCGTTCACCATGGCACGGGCCTGGTCGCGGTTGACTGGTGCAATGCGTATGGCGCTGTCGCGGAAGATCTCAGTCAGCACGCCACCACTGCCCAACACAACTATCGGGCCGACCATTGGATCGCGTTTGTATCCCAACAAGGCCTCGCCAATGCCGGTCTGCATCGGTTGCACCAGCAGGCCTTTGATGGCTGCGCTTGGATGCATGTTCGACACGTTGCGCAAGATGTCTTTACCGGCCTGTTTGACCTCTTGGGCCGTGCCAAGGTTCAGGAAGACGCCCCCGGCCTCGGTCTTGTGGGCAATGTCGTCTGATTGGATTTTCAGTGCGACAGGATAGGACAATTTCTCGGCCGCTTGCACAGCACTGTCGCCGTCTGACACCAATATGCCACCGGGTACCGGTAGTCCAAGACTATCGAATATATTTAACGCGGCGGCCTCGCCCAGAACATTGCCTGGGGCCTGATCGATTAAGGTACGGGCATGCGCGATCCCGCTCGCTTCGGGCATTCCGTCTATGCCAGGTTTTCGCCAGTTTAAGAACGCATGAACGCCTTCAGCACACGCCTCGGGAGTGCGGAATGTGGCGATGCCAGCGCGCCCTAAGAGACGCAAGGATTCCTGTGCATCAGGTGCCAGATAGACTGCCAGGGGTTTGGGCCCGTTCGCCCAGCGTATCAGGGGTTGCACGGCCAGTTCAGGATGAAACCTTGCTGAGGATCCGACCACCATAACCACGGCGTCGCAATCCGAATTATCCATTAGATCGCCAATCACGCCATTTACGGTTTCAGCACTGGCCCCGGCAATCGTGAGATCGACGAGTTTCGAACCGTGATAGGGCACTCCAGCAGCGTGCAGTCGCGCTGCCACTGCCTCGCCGGGAGCAGCAATATCGATTCCAGTTTCTGCCAGACAATCGACAACCATCGCCCCACCGCCACCAGTCGTCGAGGCAATGCACACTCGATTGCCTTTGGGCGGCTTACTGCCTTTGAGCATATTTGGAGTTTCAATCAGCGCCTCGAAG
>CAJQPW010000323.1 GCA_905480295.1 uncultured Rhizobiaceae group bacterium
GCAGCAGATAAATTGACGAATTTGTGGGCATTTTCTTGACGCAAAGCTCTAGGTTGCGCATATCCACTGGCAAATCGATAGCACTTCCAGGGAAGACATTCATGGCTCGCACGCTTTACGACAAAATCTGGGACGACCATCTGGTCCACGAACAGGAAGATGGCACCTGCCTGCTCTATATTGACCGCCATCTGGTGCACGAAGTGACCAGCCCACAGGCCTTTGAAGGTCTGCGGATGACCAACCGCAAGGTGCGGGCACCGGAAAAAACACTGGCCGTGGTTGATCACAACATTCCCACTACCAACCGGGCCGGCGGCATCGCAAATGAAGAGAGTCGGGTTCAGGTAGAAGCGCTGGCCAACAATGCGGCAGAATTTGGTGTTGAGTATTATTCTGAAACCGATAACCGCCAGGGCATCGTTCATATTATCGGCCCGGAACAGGGATTCACCCTGCCTGGCATGACCATTGTTTGTGGTGACAGCCATACATCAACCCACGGTGCTTTTGGCGCTCTGGCCCACGGTATCGGAACATCAGAGGTTGAGCATGTGCTTGCCACGCAGACGCTGATCCAGAAAAAAGCCAAGAACATGAAGGTCGAAGTGTCTGGCGATCTGTCGGACGGTGTGACCGCCAAGGATATTATTCTGGCCATCATCGGCGAAATCGGCACCGCAGGCGGAACCGGTTATGTCATCGAATTCTGTGGTTCAGCGATTGAAGCCCTCTCCATGGAAGGCCGTATGACGGTCTGCAACATGACGATTGAAGGCGGAGCGCGTGCAGGTCTGATTGCCCCAGACTCAAAGACCTTTGAATATATCAAAGGTCGTCCAAAGGCACCAAGCGGCACAGCCTGGGATCAGGCTCTTGCCTATTGGGAAACGCTGAAGACCGATGATGATGCCCAGTTCGATAAGATTGTTAAGCTGGACGCCAATAATCTTACTCCCATCGTTTCATGGGGCTCTTCACCGGAAGACGTTATTGCGGTCACGGGTGAAGTTCCGGATCCGGCCTCAATTGAAGATGAAAACAAACGCGCCTCAAAACAGCGGGCGCTGGATTATATGGGCCTGGAGCCGGGTACCAAGATCACCGACATCAAGATCGACCGGATCTGGATCGGCTCCTGCACCAATGGCCGTATCGAAGACCTGCGGGCCGCTGCTGCGGTGCTTGATGGCAAGAAAATTGCTGACAGTGTCTCGGCGATGATCGTGCCCGGATCGGGACTGGTTAAGGCGCAGGCGGAAGCCGAAGGGCTGGACAAGATATTTGTTGCAGCCGGTGCAGAATGGCGCGAGCCCGGTTGTTCCATGTGCCTTGCGATGAATGACGACCGCCTGAAGCCGGAAGAAAGATGCGCCAGCACTTCCAACCGCAATTTCGAGGGGCGTCAGGGCTTCAAGGGCCGCACCCATCTGGTAAGCCCGGCAATGGCCGCGGCTGCTGGCGTTGCCGGCCATTTTGTCGACATTCGCAGCCTTTAAGAAACTCAGCAGGGCCTGACGGCCCTGCCTTTCTCTATGCCAGGCCGCGTTTTTCGATCATCGCGTCGACGCTAGGCATTTTGCCGCGAAAGGCCTTGTAGGTCTCTTCGGGATCAACGCTGCCGCCGGCTGAATAGATGTGGTCGTGCAACCGTTTAGCGGTTGCCGCGTCAAACGGATTGTCGACTTCCTCAAACGCTGCAAAGGCGTCCGCATCCAGCACTTCGCTCCACATGTAGCTGTAATATCCGGCGGAATAGCCGTCGCCGGAAAACACGTGGGCAAAATGGGGAGTGCGGTGACGCATGGTGATGGCGTCTGGCATGCCGAGACGCTGTAGGGAAGCTTTTTCAAAGGCGATGACATCGGCAATCGGCTCTGCATGATCCTTGTGGAAATCCATGTCGACCAGCGCGGACGCGGTGAACTCAACGGCTGCAAATCCCGCATTGAATGTGCGGGCAGCCAACACTTTGTCGAGCAGGTCCTGCGGGATAGGTTCGCCTGATTCAACATGGCGGGCATGTTTGGAAAGCACCTCAGGAACGGTGAGCCAGTGTTCGTAAACCTGGCTTGGCAATTCGACAAAATCCCGGGCCACGGACGTGCCGGAAACACTGGGGTAGGTTACGTCGGACAACATGCCGTGCAAGGCGTGGCCAAATTCGTGAAACAGGGTGCGTGCATCGTCCATCGACAGCAGGGTTGGCTGACCGGCAGGGGCTTTGGCAAAATTCATCACATTGACGATGATCGGGCTTTGTCCCACCCCCTTTGGCGTCTCCAGCCTGTGCTGCGACTGAAATCCGCTCATCCAGGCACCGGAACGTTTTGAAGAGCGGGCAAAATAGTCACCGATGAAGACGGCGCGATGGCTGCCAACGCTGTTTAACACTTCAAATATCCGCACATCTTCGTGGTAGCCGGAAATGTTTGGCCGTTCCTCGATGGTGATGCCAAAAAGGCGATTGGCAACGTCAAAAGCGGCGGCGATGATGTTATCAATTGCCAGATAAGGCTTGAGTTCAGCCTCATTGAAGTCAAATTTGCGGGTCCGCAGCTTTTCCGCATAGTGGCGCCAGTCCCAGGGAGAGACTGAATGATTGTGCCCTTCTTCGGCAATCAGGTCAGCCAGGTCCTGCTCCTCTTCAGCAGCCTTGCCCTTTGCCTTTTCCCAGACGGTTTCAAGCAGCTCGACCACCGATTGCGGTTTCTTGGCCATCTGGTTTTCCAGCTTGAAGTCGGCAAAGCTGGCGAACCCCAGCAGTTTGGCCTTTTCCTGGCGCAGAGCGACGATTTCGCGAACGCCTTCGCGGTTGTCGGTTTCGCCGGGGTTTTCTCCCCTTGAACTCCAGGCTGCAAACGCCTGCTCGCGCAGTCCCCGACGCTGGGAAAACGTCAAAAAGGGTTCGATGATGGAGCGTGAAAGCGTGACTGCGTGTTTTCCCTCATGGTCTTTTTCCTCGGCGGCAGCGCCCATGGCGTTGACCAGAAAATCTGGCAATCCGGCGAGGTCATCCGGCTCGACAAGCATCGCCCAGTTGGCTTCATCGGCAAGGATGTTTTGCGAGAACCCGGCGCCGAGAGCCGCCAGTCGCGCATTGATTTCTGCCAGATGTTTCTGCTCCGCCTGCTCGAGCGCGGCACCACCACGCACAAACCCCTTCCAGGTGCGTTCAAGCACCCGTTCCTGTTCAGTGCTCAATTGCAGGGATTCACGGTGCTGCCAAAGACTGTCAATGCGGGCAAACAGGGCAGTGTTGGCCGCTGTCTCAGAAGCGTGGCGGGACAATTTGGGTGCGATATCCCGCTCCAGCGCGCGCAGAACATCATTGCTGTTTGATCCTGAAAAATTCCAGAACAGGGCTGAAACGCGGGACAGATGTTCGCCCGACATTTCCAGCGCAACAATAGTATTTTCAAAAGTCGGCGTGTCTGGATTATCAGCAATCCGGTTGATGTCATTGCGATCATCGATCAGGCCCTGATCAAATGCTGCGGCATAGTCCTCGCTGGCAATGCTCTCAAAACGCGGCAGACCCAACGGTCCGGACCAATTGAAAATTTCCTGGTTGATTGATGTCGACATGCGTGTCAGGTCCCAATTTCAATTGTCCCTGATGTAGGGTGGTATGGGCTTGCCCGCAATGAAAATTGCCAGTATCCGGGCTGGTATTGCGCAGAACCAAACCTACATCGCAATCAACCCTAACCATCCAGTGATATTCCATGCGAGCACGTGTAGCTGACCTCATATCTTCCCGTCGATTTGAATGGGCAATTATTGTCCTGGTGGTTCTGAACGCCCTGATATTGGGGCTGGAAACCGCACCGCCGGTTATGGCCCTTGCCGGGCCGTTGCTGAAAATCCTCGATGTGATGATCCTGACCGTTTTTGTGATCGAACTTTCTTTGCGGTTCTTTGTCCATCGCTGGGCCTTTTTCAAAGACGCATGGCGGGTTTTTGATCTGGTTGTGGTGGCGATTGCGCTGGTTCCGGCGTCAGCTGGGTTCTCGGTGCTGCGTGCCTTTCGCGTCTTGCGAATCCTGCGCCTGCTGTCGGTGATTCCATCCTTGAAAAAGGTGGTCACCGGTCTGGTCACTGCCTTGCCCGGCATGGGATCAATCATGGTGTTGATGCTGCTGGTCTTCTATGTGTTTTCGGTGATGGCAACAGGCTTGTTTGGCACCGCTTTTCCTGAATGGTTCGGATCGCTTGGGGCGTCTTCCTATTCACTGTTTCAAATCATGACGCTGGAAAGCTGGTCGATGGGAATTGTGCGCCCGGTGATGGAAGCCTTCCCCTGGGCATGGGCGTTTTTCATCCCTTTCATCATGTCAACGACCTTCACTGTGCTGAACCTGTTCATCGGTATCATTGTGTCGGCCATGCAGGCCGAACACGAACAGGACGCCGCCGATGATCGCAGCCAATTGCATGACGATCAGAAGGCGATTTTAAGTGAGATGCGGCTGATGAGGGCCGAACTGCAGGAATTGCGCGCGGAAGCCCGGCAGAAATCTTAAACCGGTTTCAGCGTGTCGGGATCAATGCCACCCATTCTGCACACTTCAATCCATTCATCGGGTTTGACGGGCTGAACGGAAAGACGCATCGACGTTACCAATGACATGTCTTGAAGAGCGGGATTGGCTTTGACGGCTTTCAGCGTCACCGGGTTTGGCACGTCGGCGAGGGCGCGAATATGCACACAATCCCAGCGTTCGTCGTCGGTTGTTGAATCCGGTGCGGACAGGGCAGACACTTCGGCAATTCCAACCACGTCGAGACCTTCATTGGAATGATAGAAAAATGCGCGGTCGCCAAGTTCCATCAACCGCATGTTGTTGCGTGCCTGATAATTTCGAATGCCGTCCCATTCTTCACCGGCCTCGCCTTTGGCCTTTTGCTGATCCCATGACCATTTGAAGGGTTCGGATTTGAACAACCAATATTGCATCAACGTTTCCTCGTGCGGGTTTGTCAGTCTATTGAGCCGATCAGGGCGATGGGGTCAAGGTGTGCCCGGTTCCATCAATTTTCGGTTTTAAGCGGGCGGGCCAGCAACAGGGAAACGGCTTCAAGGGGCAAAATTTTACCTGACAAAACCGCAACCACACATTCGATGATCGGTGCATCCACAGCCAGTTTGAGCGCTGTTTGCAGGGCCATCTCGGCTGAATGCACACCTTCAGCCAGCGGGCGGCTGGTCAGGTCTTCCTGACGGGCCAGCGCAATGCCGTAGGAGAAATTGCGGGACTGGGGGCTCGAGCAAGTCAGGACAAGATCACCGAGGCCGGACAGGCCGGCCAGCGTTTCAGGCCGGGCACCGAGGGCCAGCGCAACACGGTTCAGTTCTGCAAACCCTCGGGCAATCAGAGCAGCTTCGGCGCTGGCACCCAGTTCCAGACCGCGGGCAATGCCGACGGCCAGAGCAAGAACATTCTTAAGCGCGCCGCCAATCTCCACGCCGGTCAGGTCATCGGTGGCGTATATCCGAAAGCGGGGGCGGGCAAGAAAGGCTGAGAGCTGTTCCGCAACCTTTTGATTTGAGGCTGCAAGGCTCACCGCAGTGGGCAATCCACGCGCAACATCGGTTGCAAAACTGGGGCCGGAAAGGGCCGCGACCTGATTTGGTTGAAAAACATCTGTTGCAATTTCGTGCATCAGCCTGCCACTGGTCTGATCGATCCCCTTTGCACAAAGCACCAGGTGCTCAATGTTGTCAGCCCGCGGGTGCAGGTTCTGCAACAGATCAGCAAAGGTCTGGGCCGGCGTGACGCACAGGACCGTATCGGCCTGGCAGGCCTGATCCAAATCGGTTGTCGCTGTCAAATGGCTGGATAGCGGGATGTCACCCAAATAAGACGGGTTACGCCTTTGGGTGTTGATGTGTTCGACAACGCCGACATCGCGACCCCACAGGGTGACGGGGCATGTCTGACTGGCGAGCATTGACGCCAGAGCGGTTCCGTATGCACCGCTTCCCAATACCGCTAAACCCGACATTGCATTTCATTATCCAGATTTGACCGGTGTATTGCCACGGCCATTGCATCATCGATTTATCAGAGGAGATGCGTGCGGCCAAGCTTGCGTCTTGCGGTAGGGGGCAATCAATGGGGGAAGATGCATGTTCATGCTGGACCTTGCCCGGCGATCGGGGCATTGAGAGATCATTCCTTCATACAAATGTTGAGCCCGAAACAATGGCCATCGCTACCCGTTCCATTTCCGCCCCGGATAAGGTTTCCATCAAACGCGCCCTGTTGTCAGTATTTGACAAAACAGGCCTGCTGGACCTTGCAGAGGCACTGACCAGTCAGGGTACACAATTGCTGTCCACCGGGGGAACGTCCCGTGCCTTGCAGGATGCGGGTTATCCGGTGACGGACGTGTTGGATGTTACCGGTTTTCCCGAAATTATGGACGGGCGCGTTAAAACCCTGCACCCAGCGGTACATGGGGGATTGCTGGCAATCCGTGATGCGGAAGATCACGCCGCATCCATGGTTGAGCACGGCATTGAGTCAATCGACCTTCTGGTGGTCAATCTCTACCCGTTTGAAGAAGTCATGCAGAGCGGTGCGGCTGATGACGCCGTGGTGGAAAATATTGATATTGGTGGTCCGGCAATGTTGCGTGCTGCGGCCAAGAATCACGCTTATGTCAGTGTGCTCACCAGCCCTGACGACTATGCCGGGTTTATTGAGCAATTGTCGGCCAATCAGGGGGCCTCCACCCTGGCCATGCGTAAGAAACTGGCGCAGGCAACCTTTGCGCGAACTGCCGCCTATGATTCAGCGATTTCCAATTGGATGGCCACGGCCTTTGACGTGCCGGACCCGGCCAATCGGTCGATTGGTGGGGCGCTGCTGCAGACCATGCGCTATGGAGAAAATCCGCATCAGGCTGCTGCCCTTTATGCAACCCCTGAGGTCAGAGCCGGGGTCTCCCGGGCGCAACAGATTCAGGGCAAACAACTTTCCTACAACAATATCAACGATACCGATGCCGCGTTTGAACTCGCCAGCGAATTCGACAGTGAATTGACGGCAGCTGTTGCGATTATCAAACACGCCAATCCCTGCGGCGTGGCGACAGCCGGCACTCTGGCCGATGCCTATCGGGCGGCCCTGTCCTGCGACCCGGTTTCGGCATTTGGTGGAATCATCGCCATGAACAGGGAGCTGGACGGCGATGCAGCACAGGAAATGGTGAAAATTTTCACCGAGGTGATCATTGCACCCACCGCCAGCGAGGAAGCACTACAGGTTCTGGCAGCCAAGAAAAATCTTCGCCTGCTGCTCACCGGGTCAATGGCTGACCCGCGCGCACCGGGACTGGCGATCAAAACCGTGTCGGGTGGTCTGCTGGTGCAGAACCGTGACAATGGCAATGTCGATGATATCGATTTGAAAATTGTGACCAGGCGGCAGCCAACGGCCGCCGAGCTCTCTGACATGCGTTTTGCATTCCGGGTGGCCAAACATGTTAAGTCCAATGCGATCATCTACGTCAAAGACGGGGCCACCGTGGGCATCGGAGCAGGACAGATGAGCCGGGTGGACTCGTCACGAATAGCGGCCCGCAAAGCCGAAGATGCAGCGGCCGCCGCCGGTTGGGACAAGCCAAAAACCATAGGATCGGTCGTTGCCTCCGATGCGTTCTTCCCGTTTTCCGATGGGTTGATGTCCGCTGCTGAAGCGGGAGCAACGGCGGTCATTCAGCCTGGCGGGTCGATGCGCGATGATGAAGTCATCGCTGCTGCGGATGATGCCAATCTGGCGATGGTTTTCACCGGCATGCGCCACTTTCGTCACTGATCGGTGCTGGCACCATAATTTTGCTGTTTTACAAGAGGTAGCAGCATCAAAGACAGAATGAACAGCACCACAATCGGTGCGACACCGATTCTCTGGCTGCCGCTCAAATCAGTGAACAATGCGATCAATACCGGGGCAAGAAACGCCGTTGCCCGCCCTGACAGGGCATAGAGCCCAAACGCCTCGGTCATGCGACCGGGCTCAGCCTGATCAACCATCAAGGTGCGTGATGCGGCCTGCAATGCACCACCGGCAGCGCCAATCAGGCCACCACAGATGAAGAATATGACATCCGGCAACGGGCTGCCGGCACCGACGGATATGAAGAACACGTGGGTGGGGTCCGTGGTGATAACCGTCAGGCTGGCAATGATCAGGATGATCACGCAGCTGCGTACGACAAATTTAGGGCCGTGGCCCGCATCCAGCCTGCCACCAAAATAGGCCCCGGCAACACCGGTGATATTAGCAAGTATGCCAAATACACCAACCTGCACTATCGACCAGTTTAAGACGCCAACCGCGTATATGCCGCCAAATGTGTAAAGCCCGTTCAACGCGTCTCGGTAAATCATCGAGGAACCGAGATAGGCAAAAAGAGATTTGTTTTGCGGCAAACGGCGAATGGTTGCAGCAAGATCATTGAGCGCCGTTTTTACCACGCCGGAGATCACCTTGCGGGGTCCCGTATCGGGGGTGAACAGAAACAGTGGAAGAACAAAGATCAGATACCACAATCCAGTCAACGGGCCGGTGGCCCGCTCCCCTTCCTTCATGGTTGCATCGATGCCAAACAGGGGTTGCGATCCGATCAGGGTCACGCCCTTGTCGTTAGTCGCCATGGTCACCAGCACAATGATCAGGGTCAGAAGACCGGCGACATAGCCCAGCGCCCAGGCATTGCCGGACAGACGACCAATATCCGCACGGGGTACCAGGTCCGGCATCATCGCATTGTTGAAAACCGCAGCGAATTCAAACCCGAGCATGGTTACGACAAAGGCACCCAGCACTAGAACAACGGACGTTCCCTCAACGGTATTGGGATAGGCCCACCACAGGGCCACTGATCCGACAATTGCCAACACAGAAAACATTGCGATCCAGGGTTTTCGCGGTCCGGTGGCATCGGCAATCGATCCCAGTATCGGAGAGAAAACGGCGATCAGCACTCCGGCAATAGCCGCTGCGTATCCCCATTGGGCCTGTCCGGTGATCGAATCAGCAGCAACGTGAGAGGCAAAATAGGGGGCAAAAATAAAAGTGATGATCACCGTGTGAAAGGGCTGGGCGGCCCAGTCGAATAGCATCCAACCCCAAATACCCCGTTTTGAAGTCTCTTTGTTTTCCACCATTATCTCACCGTTTCTTCGCCCGCCCGGTGGAATCCTTCCACGCCCGTGCGGAAATGGCCAGTCAACGGATCAACTTATTTGTACGGCGCGTTGCATCAGGACGATGTCGAGCCATTTGTCGTGCTTGTATCCCACCGCTTTCAGGCGGCCCGATTCAACAAAACCGAGCGCCAGATGAAGCTGAACCGATGGAATCTCTGACAGATCCGCATCAGGATCACAGGCCGCGATGGCAATCATTTGCCGAAACTGTTGCTGCTGACATTTCTCAATCAGCGCCACAAGCAGAGCGCGGGCAATGCCTTGCCGCCAGAAAGATGGATCAACATAAACCGTGCTTTCCACGGTCTTGGCGTAGGCCGGGCGCGGGCGGTGGACGCTGGCATAGACGTAGCCGGCAATCTCACCGTCTTTTTCAGCCACCAGATATGGATAGTCGTTGGCCAGTAGCCCCTGCATGCGGTGCAGCATTTCGGTCTCGTCGGGAGGTTCGAGTTCGAAGCTCACAATCTCCTCACGCACAGAGCGGGCATAGATTGTGGTGATCTGTGGAATGTCTGATTCGGTGGCGGGGCGAATGATCATAGGTCAGCATGAAAAAAGGGCGCTCCCATGGGAACGCCCTTAATCAAGCAAATTTTGCGTCGAACTATTCGCGGTTGCCCATGAAGCTGAGCAGGAACATGAACATGTTGACGAAGTTCAGATACAGGCTCAACGCACCCATGATGGATGATTTGGCGACTGCTTCGGCGTTGCCGGCAACCATGTCATAGTTGTTTTTCAGACGTTGCGTGTCATAGGCTGTCAGGCCAGCAAAAATCAACACGCCAAGAACATTGATGGCGAACGCCAGGGCGCTGGACTGCATGAAGATGTTAACAATCATGGCGATGATAATGCCGAACAGGCCCATCATCAGGAATGATCCCATACCGGACAGACTGCGTTTGGTTGTGTAACCATACAGGCTCAGAGCGCCGAACGATGCGGCGGTGACAAAGAATGTCTGCACAATGCTTGGAATTTTATAGACCATGAAGATCCAGGACATGGAAATGCCCATGACAGCGGCAAACGCATAGAATATTGCAGTTGCAGCCGATTTCGACAGTTTGTTGATGCCGAAAGAAATCACCATAACAAAGGCCAGCGGCGCGATCATGATAACCCATTTCAACGGGCTGTTGTACAGCACGTTTGCAACGGCTGGATTGTTGGATGCCCATGTGGCCATGCCAAACGCTGCAACACCGGTTACGCCGATGGCAGTTGCCATGTAGTTGTAAATTCCCAGCATATAGCTGCGCAGACCCTGATCGATATCAGCACGGGTCTGGGTGCCAGCGCGGGTTTGCATTTGATCTCGGTAGTCAGCCATTGTGATCCCTTTTGAGTTTGGTGCGACCTGATAAGTGGTCAACAGAAAACATCGGAAAACAGACCTGTTTCCGACCTTGACCACAATATGAGGTCAAACCGCCTATGTTTCAAGACCTAATGGAGTGTCAATTGTTCAATTTCAATTGAGCAATTCGCAGGGTTAATGGCTTGTTAACGCTTATAGTTCCCGCAGAACCGGCGCGGCCTTTTGTCCCAGAACACGCCAGGTTCCAACCAGACCGAACCCAACCGTGAACACCAATGCTGCTAATACGGTGAGAATCGCCACTTCCGGCAGCAGGGTGAAGGTAAAACCCATGATCATCTTGATCACAAACCATGCGGCAAGCCCACCAGCCAGCAGCGCAAACAGTGCGGTTGCCAGACCGAGCAGGGAATATTCCAAAACATAGGCCGAAATCAGGGTGCGACGGGTCGCTCCCAGCGTTTTCAGCACCACCGCATCGTGGATACGGGCGCGGTTGCCGGCTGCCAATGCGCCACCCAAAACCAAAATCGAAGCGGCCAGAGCAAGCAGGGCTGCTGCCCGCACGGCTGTTGCCAATTGTTCGATCAGTCCGTTGACGATGTTCAGCGCATCGCGCACGCGAATCGTGGTGATGGTTGGAAAGGATGATGTGATGGCTTTGAGAATCTCGCCATCCCTTTCTGTCTGCGCCTGTGTTTGCGTCCCTGTCAGTACTGACTCTTCACCCACCCGCAGGGTCGCCAGATGGGCATGGGGCGCACCGGCAAATGTGTTGGGAGAAAACACCATGACAAAATTCATCGACATGGATTGCCATTCAACATGACGCAGATTGGCAACTTTGGCTGAAATATTGCGGCCCAGAACATTGATTGTCAGGTTGTCGCCAACATCAATTCCAACTTCGTCGGCTTCTTCTGCTGAGAAAGATACGAGATTTTCGCCGCTGTAATTCTCATCCCACCATTGTCCTTTTTCCAATGTAGCATTGGCGGGCACTTCGGCTGAATAGGTGATGCCACGGTCACCGCGCAGAACCCAGCGGCCGCCCTCTTTGGCCTTGATCTTGGACGCTGGCACGTCGTTTATGGAAACGATACGGCCTCGCAACATCGGCAGCGTCTGCACTTCGCCCGACGGAGCCAGTTCGTTGAGCGATTTCTTGAATGGCTCATATTCCGCGGCCTGGATGTCAACAAAGAAGAAATCCGGTGCTTTTTCTGGAATGTTGGAGGAAATCTGATTGCGCAGATTGCCATCGATCAGGGCGAGCGACACCAGCAGAGCCAGACCCAGGCCGAGCGACAGCACAACGGATGGGGTCAGGGCGCCGGGTCGATGAATGTTACCCACGGCCAGACGCAGGGGGGTGGATTTGACCTGAGGCGCATGGCGCGCCGCCCATTGAATAGCCCAGGAAACACCGCGCAAAAGGATGAATGAGGCAGCGATACCGCCAACAAATGTCAATGCAACGCGTCGGTCTCCGGCCTGATAGATGGCGAGGGCGACCAAAGACAGCACCACGGTGGCGGTTGCCAGCTGGTAGATCAACCGAGGCCAGGGCGCCTCTTCCCGTGTGGCATTGCGGAACAGCGCTGTTGCAGGAATATCCCGTGCCTGACCCAACGGCCACAGAGCAAAGGCAAGAGCGGTCAGCAGACCATAGGCCACGGCAACGACCAGGGCGGAAGGATGAAATGCGGTTGCCGATCCAACCGGCAGAATATCGGCCAATACCGACTTGGCAATGATGGGTAATGCGGCACCGACGACAAGTCCGATCGCGACACCGACCAGAGCGAGCAATAGAATCTGGATCAGGTAGACCGAAAACACAAAACGCGCTGGTGCGCCCAGGCTTTTGAACGAGGCGATGACGTGGCTCTTGGTATCAAGAAAAGCGCGCACGGCATTGGCAACGCCGACACCGCCGACAATCAGTGCCGTCAGTCCCACCAGGGTGAGGAACTGTGAGAATCGTTCGACATTGCGGGTCAGGGATGGCGCAGCGTTGGCGCGGGAGCGAATTCGCCAGCCAGAATCAGGAAACTTTGATTTTGCCTCGGCGATAACCTTGGCGAGATTTCCATCGCTGCCATCTGTCAGATTGACCCGCGTTGTCCAATTGATCAGCGAGCCGGGCTGAACCAGTTTGGTTTGTGCCAGCGCCTCAAGATTGATGATCACTTTTGGGCCAAAGGAGATGCCGTCGGAAACCCTGTCCGGCTCATCCTCTATTGTTCCAGTAATGACGAGTTCAGCGGACCCGACCTTGATCGCATCACCAAGCTCTAATCCCAGACGGGTCAGCAGGATCGGTTCTACAACAACACCAGACTGGCCAAACGCGCCTTCAGGCTTGGTTATCAGTGTGCCATCCAGCGGCCAGCTTGCATCGACCGCCTTCAATTTGATCAGCGACTGATCGGAGCCGTCGGTCAAACGCGCCATCGCCCGCATGGTTGCAGCTTCAGACAGTTTTCCCTGTGCTGATATCCAACTGCGTTCATCGGGTGAAATTTTTCGATGAACGGTTCGAAACGCAATGTCTCCACCAAGCAGCGTCTTGCCTTCCTGAGCAATTCCGGACGTGATTGACTGCGCGACGGAGTTAACGCCAGAAATGGCGGCAACGCCAAGCGCGATGCAGGCGAGAAACACGTAAAATCCGGAAAGGCCACCACGCAATTCGCGCAGGGCAAATTTTAGGGCAAGCGACAGGTTGGCGGCTGATGCTACCTTTGTCACCGGTTCGGCAACGTCTTGTGTCTCAGCGGAGAGTGTGGGGCTGGTGACCGTCATGCCGCAGACTTCTTTTTTGCGGAAGGAGTGGCGTCGTTGCCAGCTTCAATTTCTCCGTCCCGAACCCTCAGGGTTCGATCGCACTGGGCGGCGAGAGATGGGTCATGGGTCACCAGGACAAGGGTCGTTCCCCGTTCCTTTTGCTTGGAGAATAACAGATTGGCGATCTGTGCGCCGGTCTCTTCGTCCAGATTACCGGTAGGCTCGTCGGCGACAAGAATTTTTGGATTGGGTGCCAGCGCGCGGGCCATGGCCACCCTTTGTTGTTCTCCGCCCGACATTTGTGCCGGGTAATGGGTCAGCCTTTCGCCCAGGCCAACGGCGGTCAACTCCTCGGCAGCTCGTTGAAAGGCATCTTCATGACCCGCAAGTTCCAGCGGCACTGCGACATTTTCCAGCGCCGTCATGTTTGGGATCAGGTGAAAGGACTGAAACACAATGCCGATATTGCGGCCTCGAAATGCAGCCAGCCCATCTTCGTCCAGCTTGGAAAAATCCTCTCCGGCGAGTGTTACGCCGCCCTTATCCACCCGCTCAAGACCTGCCATCACCATCAGCAGGGTTGATTTTCCAGATCCGGAAGGGCCGACAATGCCGATGCTCTTTCCTGCTTCGACATCCAGACTGATGCCACGAAGCACATGGACCTGTGACGCGCCTTCCCCCAGAGTAAGATGGATATCGTCGAGCGTTATGACAGAATTTGTCGCATCAGCTGGCATAGTGAGGTCACCGTTCTTATTTAGGTCCGGACCGGCCATTATGGAGGCCCGGAATAGAATTCAACTGGAATTTGCCCGACAGGCATTCTGCCTGATATGGAATTCCTGGGAGGAATGTCAAAGTGAAAGTGAACAATTTTTTGCCAGTATTAATGCGTTATCCTGCATTTGTCGCCTTTTTGTTACTGTCGATGTCCATCTTCGCCCAGGCATCCGAAACCACGTCGGATCAAATCGATGAAGATTCCAAGGGCCCCAAGATCGTCGTTTTGGGCGATAGTCTGGTGGCTGGATATCAGCTTCCTCAGGGGGCAGGGTTCCCAGATCGCTTGCAGGTGCAGCTCGATGCCAACGGCATAGCGGCTGAAATTGTCGGCGCCGGTGTATCCGGAGATACGACCAGTGGCGGTCTGGCCCGACTGGCATGGTCTGTTCCCGATGGAACCGATGCCGTCATTTTGGAACTTGGTGCCAATGACGCCCTGCGGGGTCTGCCGCCGCAAACCACGGCCAAAAATCTGGAAACCATGATTCAACAGCTGCAGGAACGCTATATCAAAGTGTTTCTGGTCGGAATGCTGGCCCCTCCGAATATGGGCGAGGACTATGCCGCTGAGTTCAATCCTATCTACGCTACGTTGGCGCAGAAGTATGACTTAGCGCTTTATCCGTTTTTTCTCGATGGCGTGATGACGGAACCAGGAATGACACTCGACGACGGCATGCATCCCAACGCCGAAGGTGTCGACGTGATGGTGACACGTATCCTGCCCATGATCGAGCGCCTGGTCGAGGACCTGCGCCCGACACCATAGTCTTTGCGACTGCTTTTGTGGGTCTGATCCCCGGGTTTGGGGATCAGGATTCCAGTTGTACCAGCAGGTCTTTGGCGTCGATCTGATCGCCGCGTTTGACAAAGACCTCGGTAACTTTTCCATCGACTTCCGCATGCAAGGCGGTTTCCATTTTCATGGCTTCGATGGAACAAATCACATCACCGGCGCTGACTTCGGTTCCTGCTTCAACCATGATGGTGGAAATCACACCGGGCATTGGGGCTCCGATTTGATTGGGATTGCCGTCGTCGGCCTTGGCCCGGGCAACTATCGCGTCACCACCATGCACCCGATCAGGAACACGGGCGCGGCGCGGCTGGCCGTTCAACTCGAAGAAGACGGTGACCATGCCCTGTTCATCCATCTCGCCAAAGGCAAGGCAACGGATGACCAGCAATTTGCCCCTTTCGATTTCAACCCGAATTTCGTCTCCGGCCTCCATCCCATAAAAATAGTTGGGCGTTGGCAGGGCACTCATCGGACCATAGGCAGATTGAGCAAGCGCGTAGTCGGTGAAAACCTTCGGATACATCAGATAAGATTCAAATTCCTGATCGTTGACGGCGCGTCCAATTGCCTTTTCTACGGCTTTGCGTTCCCGCTTCAAATTGGCTGGTTTGAGAAGTTCACCTACCCTTTTGGTCAGCGGCTTTTTGCCCTTGAGAACTTTCTTTTGAATTTTGGCAGGAAAGCCGTCAGCCGGGCGGCTTAGATCACCACGCATCAGCGCCACCACGGAATCCGGGAAAGCGATATCCTTTTTCGGATCCTCGACATCGGCAATGGTGAGATCCTGACTCACCATCATCAGCGCCATGTCACCGACGACTTTGGAAGACGGTGTTACTTTGACAATATCGCCGAACATCTTGTTGACGTCGGAATAGGTGCGGGCGACTTTGGTCCATTTGGAATCCAGACCAAGTGAGCGGGCCTGTTCCTTCAGGTTGGTGTATTGCCCACCGGGCATTTCGTGCAGATAGACCTCTGATGCCGGTGCTTTA
>CAJQPW010000324.1 GCA_905480295.1 uncultured Rhizobiaceae group bacterium
ACCATATGGAAGATTATCTGCAGACCGAATTTCCCGAGATGCGGGTCTGGCTCACATCAACCACCGAACAGTGGGCAACGATTGCTGTTCAGGGACCGATGGCACGGGACATCATCAAACCCTTGGTGACGGGTGCCAATATTTCCAATGAGAAATTCCCGCATATGAGCGTTGCTGAGTGTAAGGTCTGCGGCGTTCCAGCGCGGCTGTTCCGGATTTCCTTCACCGGAGAACTGGGCTTTGAGATCAATGTACCAGCAGACTACGGCCGGGCCGTGTGGGAAGCCGTCTGGGCAAGGGCCGAGCCGCTGGGTGCCAGCGCCTACGGAACCGAGGCCATGCACGTGATGCGGGCAGAAAAGGGTTATATTATTGTTGGTCAGGATACCGATGGCACGGTGACGCCGCACGATGCGGGCCTGTCATGGGCGGTCGCCAAATCGAAGCCCGATTTTGTCGGCAAGCGAGGACTGCAGCGTCCTGATCTTACCGCGCCGGGGCGCCGTCAACTTGTTGGATTGAAAACCAAAGACCCGAAGACCGTCCTGCAGGAAGGTGCACAAATTGTTGCCGACCCGGACCAACCGATCCCCATGAAGATGATTGGCTTTGTCACCTCTTCCTACTGGTCCGGTAGTCTGGATCAGTCAATCGCCATGGCGCTGATCGAAGATGGCGTCAATCTGAAGGGCAAGACCCTGTATGTGCCGATGCCGGATGAAACCATCGAGGTCGAAGTCACGGACCCGGTATTCTATGACAAGAAAGGGGAGCGGTTGCATGTCTAAGGCCCCATCAATTTCCCGAATCAACCCGACCGACAACCAGCACTTTGCCAATTCCAGCGTGTCGATTGTTGCCGCCGCTCCAAGCAGCCGGATCAATTTGCGCGCTACCAGCAAAGGGGCTGCTTCATTCAGCAAGAGTTTCGGGCTGCAACTGCCCGAAAAGCCAGGTGCTGTGGTTTCAAAGGCAGGAAAATCCGCGTTTTGGATCGGGCCGGACGAATGGCTGATTGTGGATGAGAAGGCAGCGATTGAAGACCTGATGCCCAAGGGCGCGGCGACAGAAGTATCCGCCGTTGATATATCGCACCGCAACGTCGCCTATGCCCTGACCGGTCCGGGGGTTGCAAACGTTCTCAATGCCGGTTGCCCGCGCGACCTGTCGCTGGCTGCCTTTCCCGTTGGCACGGCATCGCGAACCATTTTTGGAAAGGCGGAAGTGGTGATCTACCGCTCCAGGAAAGAGACCTTTCGTCTGGAATGCTGGCGCTCCTTTGCCCCCTATGTCTGGGCATTGCTGACGGAGGGTGCCAGGGACGCCCATATCTGATGACACACCGGCGCCGATTATCCGCGTATAGGGGCATATAGTTGACCCGGGTGATGGACGCAGTTGATCAGATCATTAAACTAAGGCACATCAAATCCTGATGCGGCAAATCCTGTTGCCGCCTTTACCGGCGTGAATTCCAACATGATCAAAAAGCGTGCGGTTTTTTTTGTTGGCGGATTTGATCCGAAATCTTCAACAGCGTTTTTCGACCGCATGGACCGGGAAATTGCGCGTTTTGAGGCGCTTTGGGGCGTCGACGTATCGCATCAGGAAAGCGACGAAATCAGTAAGGACGTCACCTGCACCCGCTATCGTGCCAGTGGTGGAGAAGCTGAAGACCGTTGGGTGAGCGAAACTGATTTTCACTTTGTCTCTCTCGACGACATTGTCCTGCAGGAATTCGCCAAGGCATTTCTCGTGCGATTCTGGCGCTACCTTGTTACCTTTTTTGACTATGTGATCAGCGGAACCGCATTTTCCATCATCCGGCACGGCTGGCGCTTTTCCCTTTATTTCTTTTACCCTGCGGTGATGATTGCGATCTCGGTCATCATCAGTTGGTTGCTGGCGGGATTGATTGCCCAATCCGGAATACAGCTGGCCTGGCTGGCAGCGCCACTGGTGTTTCTCGTCGGGGTTTTCATCTTCGCGCAACTGCTGTGGAAACGATATTCCGTCCTGCACCTGATGGATCTGTGGAGTTTCTCACGCGATTATCTGCGCAACAAAAACGATGCAATTGACGCAAAGCTGAATCGGCTGGCTGATCTGGTCGCCCTTGCTGCGCGCTCGGGCACCTATGATGAAATCATCATGGTGGGTCACAGCACCGGCGGCGCATTGATACTTGGCGCGGCAGCCAAGGCCCACCAACGGCACGCTGATTTCGCAGGCTCCAGCGCACACGTCACCGTGTTGACGGTGGGGTCCACGGCGCTGAAGGTTGGTCTTCATCCTGCAGCAGAATGGTATCGCGCCCAGCTCGGCGATTTGTTCTCCAGGACCGATACCGGTTGGGTGGAATATCAATGCCTGACCGATGTCATCAATTTTTTCCGCACCAATCCCGCCCGTTTGATGGGCATTGATGGCCGCATGAACCATCCGATGCAGATTGGTGAAATCCGAATCAAGCACATGATCGACAAACAGACCTATGCCCGTATTCGACGCAATTTCTTTCGCGTCCATTATCAGTTTGTATTCGGCAATACCGAAAAATATCACTATGATTTTCCGGCAATATGCTTTGGACCAGCCGGGTTGCAGGAGCGGGCGCAATCTCCGCGTTTGTTCAAACAATCCCTGGTGACAGACAGACAGGACACACATGACTGAACAATCTGCCGCACTTGTATGGGCGCTGGGCATCGTTGGCTGGCTGATCATTCGCTGGCCCTATCGACGCCGTGCAAAACGCACCGAAACCGTCGCTGACAACAGCAGTATCGGTGAACGGGTATCGCTCGGGCTGACAATATTGGGTCTGGTTCTGCTGCCGATTGCGCATCTTACAACTGGTGTCTTCAGTTTCGCCAATGTTGCCTATTCCCCGCTGGCGGGATGGTTCGGCATGCTGACGATGAGCGGATTCCTGATCATCTTCTACCTCAGCCACAAGCATCTGGCCCGAAACTGGTCGGTGACCCTGGAAATCCGCAAGGATCACAAATTGGTGGACACCGGCATTTACAAACGCACGCGGCATCCGATGTACACTTCATTCTGGCTCTGGGGATTCGCGCAATTCCTGCTCATTCCCAACTGGATCGCCGGATTGGCAGGTCTGGCAAGCGTCGCATGGTTATATTTCAGTCGCATTGAACACGAAGAAGCCATGATGAGGAGCCAGTTTGGCGAGGCCTATGAAGCCTATTGTGAGCGTTCCTATAGATTGCTGCCCAAAATTTTCCTATAAATGCGGGGAGTTAGAATTTTTGGACGCGCATGGCGAGCCAGGGCCTGATGCAAAGCGGTTGGGGTAATCCGTATTGAGCGAATGGGTCACGTTGTCGTCGCGGGCATTGTTGTCACTCCTTTTGGGTGGAAAAGACCGATGAAACGAAGAAACATTTTCAGTGCGTTTTTTATGGTGATGCTTGCGGTTGCCCTGCAGACGACCATTCTGCGTCCGAACGTCTGGGCCCAGCAATCAGCTACGCAGCTTCAATCCCTCTCAGCTGATCCCTCTGCCTATGCCGGCGACGTCATTTTGGTGCGTGGTGGGTTTTACGTTTTTTCCCAGGGCTTTGAAGCAATCGCAGACACGTTGGCCAGACGCGGGGTCCGCTCCACCATGTTCCGGCACAGACAGGAACGGAAGATCGTTGCGCAAATCATCGCCAATCAAAGAAAATATGGGCGCAAGCCGATCGTGTTGATTGGCCATTCCTGGGGC
>CAJQPW010000325.1 GCA_905480295.1 uncultured Rhizobiaceae group bacterium
ACCGCCCCTGGCGCGCAGCAACGAAGAGAGCAGCTCGAAGGGCGCTTGTTGTACGACCAACAGGTGCACATCTGGCTTGACCAGTTTCTTGACATGTGGATTGGACGACAGGGCAATCTCGCAGAAGACAGGGCCGCACCCGGCCTTTAGTAGCTGCAGGATGTCGGGCCCATTGCGAATATGGAATCCAACTACCGGGACATGGCGTGATATTCGTCATTGGGCCGCATCTCAGTGGCGCTGGCCACCAGGTTTGTCATGTTAAAGAAAGCCGCGATATTGGCGATGTCCCAAATCTCGCGATCCTGCCACCCGGCATCACGCAACAATTGACGGTCTGCTTCAACAACTCGCGCCGGTTGTTCCGTCAGTTTGACTGCAAAATCCAGCATCGCCATGTCCGCGGCGGTAAGGTTTGCAACGCGGTAGTTCATCACCAGCATCTCGCCCAACTTCGGATCTTTCGACAAAGCCCTTACCGTCGCTCCATGGGCAACCTGACAATAGTAACACTGGTTCACCGAAGAGACGACAACAGCAATCATCTCACGCTGCAGCTTGGTCAGTTTGGAATCACCCAACATGAGGTCATTGTACATTTCAGTGAAGGTGCGCAGCTTTTCTTCGTTGAAAGCGTAAGCCGTCAAAACATTCGGAATTAGACCCAGTTTCTGCTCACAGAGATCAAAATAGGCCTTTGTTTTGTCCGAAATGGTCGATTCTTGATCGATTTCTAGCGCGATTACTTCTTTTTCTTGCATTGTAGCGTCCAGTTTGTTTCCGTAAGGATTCTTACCGCATTAAAGGATACTTGCGATGCCCAGCCAATCCGCCAGCAGCAAACTTCTCAAAAATGCGGTCGAGCTGCTGCCGCGGCCAGACCGCAAAGGTGCTCTGGAATTTGCTCAACATCTGTTTGACGGCTCGGTTGGAGAAGATCTCAACGAACAGTCCGCCGAAACCGTATCCAGTGTGATCGGTTCAGCGCTTGCTGCCAGCAACCGCGCCCCCAAAGAAACATTGCGCGTGGAGGCACTGGCCGACGGGCTCACATTGCTGACCATCTGCCTGGCCAACCGGCCATTTATCCTGGATTCCATTTTGGCTGAAGTGAACGTCCATGATGTGGATGTCGAACTGATCGCTCACCCTGTGATCGACTCAAAATCCGGTCGTTCTATTTCCCTGATTATGGTGGTGCTGACACAGACTTCGGCAGCCGAACGCAAAGATTTAAAGGCAAGCCTGAGCGGTATTCTGCAACAGGTAAAACTTGTGACTGGCGACTGGCGCTCCATGCTTTTGCGTGTGGATGAGGAGTTGGAGACATTCCGTGCAACGCCACCGCCACTGCCAACCGAACAAATTGCTGAGGCCATCCAGTTTCTCCAATGGCTGACCAACAACAATTTTACGTTCATGGGCTTGCGAGAGTATTTTTACAAAGGCGACCAAAAGTCTGGCGAGCTTAAGTCCGTGCCGGGTTCAGCCTTGGGTATTTTGCGCGACGATGAGTTGTCTGTGATGACCCGTGGGGGCAAACCGGTACCTCTGACACCGGAGATCCGCGAATTTCTGTTTGGCGGTGATCCAGTGATCATCACCAAAGCGAATATGCGATCGCAGGTTCACCGCCGGGCCCATCTGGATTACGTGGGCATCAAGCGCTTTACCCGCGACGGCCAATTGGCCGGGGAACTGCGCATCGTCGGCCTGTTCACATCCAGTGCCTACACAAAATCAGTGATGACAATTCCGCTTTTGCGCCACAAGGCCAATGCTGTTCTGGAACATTACGGAACCGATTCGGGCAGTCATTCCGGAAAGGCCATGATCAACATTCTTGAAACCTGGCCCCGCGATGCGATGTTTCAGATAGATCAAAAAACACTTTCACGGTTTGTGAAAGTAGCGGCCCAGTTGGAGGAGCGCCCCCGAATTCGGGCATTGCCCCGTCTCGACAAATTTGACCGTTTCGTTTCCATCATGACCTATGTGCCTCGTGACCGATACGATTCAGCGACCCGTGCTAGCATGGGTGAATATTTGGCGAAGGTTTATGACGGGTACCTGTCCGCCTTTTATCCGGTATTTCTCGAAAACGGGCTGGTGCGTATTCAGTTCATCGTCGGTCGCGCTTCAGGCAAAACACCTAAAATTCCCCGCAATGAACTTGAGCGGCAAATCACCGCGATTACCCGCACCTGGTCGGACCGATTGCGACAGGAAGCGGGAACCGCCGTCGAACTGGAATTTCCCCTCGCTTACCAGGAACATGTGGATCCAAAGGACGCACTGGGCGATATAGAACTGCTTTCAAGATTGCAGCAAAGTGGGCAGATCGAATTGGATTTCCACCCGGTAGACGAAGAAGGCCGGGTCGGATTGAAACTGTTTCATCTGGGATCAGCAGTACCGTTATCACGACGGGTGCCATTGCTTGAAAATCTCGGGTTTCACGTCATTGAGGAAAGCACGTTTGAAATTGCCCGTCCCGACGATTCCACGGCTTTCATCCATGACATGGTGTTGGAGAATGGCAGTAACAAAGAGATTGATCTTGAAAAACTCGAGCCCCCGCTGAAAGACGCCATACACGCAGTTTGGAACGGTGAAACCGATGATGACACATTCAACGCATTGGTATTGATTGCAGAGCTTGATTGGCATCAGGCCAGTGTCATGCGGGCCTATGCTCGTTATTTGCGGCAAATTCGGTCTCGCTTCACGGTCGGGTCCATGGCCCGCACCCTGTCTGCCCACCCTTCCATGACACAGGATCTGTCCTCCCTGTTTGCCATTCGGTTTGATCCGGCAACCAAGGGGCGCGAGAAGGCTGCAAAGACCAAGCGCGAATCCATTATCAGCGCATTGGAGCATGTGCATTCAAGCGATGACGATCGCATTTTGCGCGATTTTCTTAACCTGATTGAAGCGACGTTGCGCACCAACTTCTATTCGCCAATGCTTTCCACGCCCGGCAGCGAAGTGGCACCAACCCCGGTATTGGCGTTCAAGGTCGATCCCTCCGCGGTGGCGATCATGCCGCAACCGGTTCCCTACCGGGAAATTTTTGTATCATCGCCCCGCGTGGAAGGGCTCCACCTGCGTTTCGGCCCCGTTGCCCGCGGCGGATTGCGCTGGTCTGATCGAGCCCAGGACTATCGCACTGAAGTGCTCGGCCTGGTCAAGGCGCAGCAGGTCAAGAATGCTGTGATTGTCCCAGTTGGTTCCAAGGGAGGTTTCCTGCCCAAGAAACTGCCAACCACCGGGGATCGCAATGCCTGGTTCGAAGAAGGGCGAACATCCTATAAAATCTTCATCTCATCTCTGTTGTCAGTCACCGACAATCTGGAGGATGGCAAGGTCGTGGCACCGCAAGCTGTCGTGCGCCATGACGGAGATGACCCCTATTTCGTTGTTGCAGCCGACAAGGGCACATCAACTTTCTCCGATACCGCAAATCAAATTTCGCAGGAACGGGACTTTTGGCTGGATGATGCTTTCGCTTCTGGCGGCAGTGCCGGGTACGATCACAAGAAGATGGGCATCACGGCCCGTGGCGCCTGGGAAGCGGTAAAACGCCATTTCCGGGAAGTGGACAGGGACATTCAAACGCAACCCTTCACCGCTGCCGGCGTTGGCGACATGTCGGGAGATGTGTTCGGCAACGGCATGCTGTTGTCCAAGCAAACCCGATTGATAGCCGCGTTCGACCATCGTGATATTTTCATCGATCCGGATCCCGATATCGCTGCTTCCTTCAAAGAACGTCAGCGCCTGTTCCGGGCCGGTCGGTCCAGCTGGCAAGATTACAAGTCCGGCGTAATTTCCAAAGGCGGCGGCATCTTTTCCCGTGCCGCCAAAAAAATCACACTCTCCAAATCGGCGGCCGAAGCGATCGGGTTTGAACCTGGCGATCACACACCGCAAGTGGTGATGAATGCCATTCTCAAGGCACCGGTCGACCTGATGTGGTTTGGTGGAATCGGGACCTACATTCGGGCGTCCCACGAAAGCGACGCCGACGCAGATGACCGGGGCAATGATTCAATCCGCGTCACCGCCAGACAATTGCGCTGCCGGGCGATCGGGGAGGGAGCCAATCTCGGCGTCACCCATCCGGGACGCATCGAATTTAACCTGTTGGGGGGGCGTTGTAATTCCGATGCGATCGACAATTCCGCCGGTGTCAACTCCTCAGATGTAGAGGTCAATATTAAGATCGCCCTGGCGGCGGCGATGAAATCCGGTCGCTTGTCGCGGGCCCGTCGCAATACCTTGCTGGAAAGCATGACTGAATCGGTCAGTCAGTTGGTTTTGCGGAACAATTATCTGCAAACCCTCTCGATTTCACTTGCTGAACGACGGGATATGGAAGATTTCGGTCACCAACAACGCCTGATGCAAAGTCTGGAGGCTCGAAACCTGCTGGACCGCCAGGTCGAGGATTTGCCAGATGATGCCAGCATGGCCGAACGCCAGGCTTCAGGTGTCGCTCTAATGCGTGCCGAAATGGGTGTTCTGCTGGCTTATGCCAAGATCGTTGCACTTGATGATCTGGTGGCTGGCGATGTACCGGACGATCCCTATCTGAAGGAATTGTTGATCGATTACTTCCCTCCCAAAATGCAAAAACCCTACGCCAAGGAAATCAATGGGCATCGGCTGCAGCGCGAAATTATCGCCACTGTGCTTGCCAATTCCATGATCAACCGGGGCGGACCAACCTTTTTGAGCAGGG
Organism: uncultured Rhizobiaceae group bacterium; assembly: GCA_905480295.1. Classification (GTDB taxonomy): domain Bacteria; phylum Pseudomonadota; class Alphaproteobacteria; order Rhizobiales; family Rhizobiaceae; genus Pseudahrensia. The sequence goes on from CAJQPW010000325.1 coordinate 4,745, forward strand.
TCACCGATCATACAGGAGCGAAATTGGATACCATTGCGCGGGCCTATGTGGTCGTGCGCGATGCCTTTCGGCTGCCAGAAATCAACGGCTCACTGGATTCCTTGGACAACAAAATTACCGGGGATCTTCAGTTGGAGCTGTACGCGATCCTGCAGGACCGCGTGATTTCACAGACCATCTGGTTTGTTCGTTACGGAGATTTCAGCAAAGGGCTTGAGGCAACAGCAACTCAGTATCGCAAAGCCGTAGATGCACTCCTGCCGAAACTCGACAAGATCGTACCCGACTTTCTGGCCAACAATATTGCAGCCGATGCAGTACGATATGAAGCTGCGGGCGTGCCGGCAAAAACCGCCCGCACAATGGCACGCATGCCGGTGGCAGGACTGATCCCCGATATCTTTTTTGCTTCACAAGCAACTGGAAAACCGCTCGATCAGGCAGCGACCGCGTTCTTCTCCATCACCGAAGTCTTTCGGATCGATCGCATGGTGCAGGCAGCGCGTGAGATCGAAACCACCGATTATTATGATGGCCTCGCCCTGGACCGTGCCCTGCAAAGCTTGCACAGAGCGCGCCGGGACATTGTTGAGAAGATTCTGAAGAGCAGCGGCAGCGCAAAGGCTGGCGCCACCGAAGCCTGGATCAGCCGCAATACCGAAATCGTTGAAAGCACACGCGATCAGATTTCAAATATCGTGGACCACGATCACGCAACCGTTTCGCGGTTGACGGTGGCGGCCAATATCCTGGCGGACCTGGCGCGCAGCTAAGCAGTCGTCGCGTTGGTTTGCTAACTGTGTTTGAGCGCGAGCCTGCGCTCAAGCGCGCGCAGGGCCAGACTGAGACCAATCGTCAACACGAGATAAATATAGGCAACGATGGAATAGGTTTCAAAAAAGGTAAAACTGCCAGCCGCATAGACCTTTCCCATCTGGGTAATGTCGGCAACGCCAAGTACAGAGACCAAAGACGAGTCCTTGACCATGGCAACAAAGTCATTGCCCAGAGGGGGCAAAATTGTTCGGATTGCCTGCGGGAAAACGATCAATCGAAAACGGTGCCAGCCCGATAGACCCAAGGCTTTTGCGGCTTCAATCTGACCTTCATCCACCGCTTGAATGCCCGCTCGGAATACTTCGGCAATAAATGCCGAATAGCCGATCATCAAAGCGATTGACGCTCGCCAGACGAGGGGAAAATCACGCACCGTCATCTTTTCCACCAGCCCGGCTTCAAGCAGCGGGGTGATCAGGAAATTCCATCCTGCCACCAGCGCGGGAGCGCCAACGAACGCGATGTAGAACAGCAGCACAAGGATGGGCACACCGCGAATGACCTCGATATAAAACCGCGATATCTGCCGCAACCATATGGACTGGGACAGGGCCATCACCGCCAATAACAAGCCCAACGCTGAAGCCAGGGCAAAACCGGTCAGCGTAACGAAAACAGTAATGCCAACACCGCGGGAAACGGTGGTAAAAACCTGCCAATACAGGTCATTGAGCACGATCACCACCGCAATGACGATGCCAATCAATACTGTGGCAACAAGCCAGTAAGGAAAATCCTTACCGGATCGCGGATGGCCAGATGCCGGGCTTTTCGGTTCAGGCAATGGTGTCGCGACGGGCGCGTGTTTGACCATCTGATGCAATCTCCACGCCAGTGTCTTTCACGATCACTTTAAAAACTTACCCGCATTCGCCTCTGTTCATTGACCAAATTTATAGTCGAGGAACCATTTTTTATTGAGCACATCAATCGACCCATCGGCCTTCATGGCAGCGATTGCGGCATTGAACGGTACAACCAGATCAGACCCTTTGGGGAAAATGAACCCGAAATCCTCAGTTCCCAGCGCCCCACCAACGAGTTTCAATCCGCCATTTGATGCGTCGACATAGCCGTTACCGGCAGTGCCGTCCGTCAACACCACATCCACATCCCCTGTTTTCAACGCCTGAACCTGTGCACCAAATGTTTCCATCAACTTGATCCGCGAATTCTGTTCGTTACCATCCAGAACATTATAGACGGCAACATAAAATGGAGTCGTACCAGCCTGGGCACCAACCAATCCTTCTTCAAATGCAGCAAAGCTCTTGGCATCGTTGAAGCGGGTCTCATCACCACGGACCATCATGAACATTTCCGAGCGCATATAGGCATCAGAAAAATCGACCTTCTTAGCACGGTCTTCCTTAATCGTAATGCCGGTCATACCCATGTCGTACTGGCCATCGGAGACCGCTGAAATCATCGCGTCCCAGGATGTGTTTTGGTATTCCACCACCATGTTCAACCGCTTGGCCATTTCCGCAACAGCATCGTATTCCCAACCAATGGCCTTACCAGACTTGGGGTCCACGAACTGCAGTGGTGGATAAGCATTTTCAGTCACGACCACGACCTTCTTACCCCCAAGATCGGGCAGGTCCGCAGCCTGGACCGAAACCATCGAAATCATCAGCCCGCACAGGATGAGACCAATTTTTGCAAAATTAGGCATAAGGAACTCCAAAGAAAAAGGTTTGTACTGAACAAAAACTGCCACAGGCGATGGGTGATGAAAAGAGTATCCTGCCGGTTCCCACTCGGTATTTGCATTGCACAGACCAGAGGCTGCCACTACACTTTCGCAATAAACCGGGCTGTATTGTGGGCTATTATTTTTCATTCGCCCGGTCCGATTGCCAGACCAAGGGAGCCGCACCATGCTCAACGATCAATATGACAATCCCATTTCTACCGCATCGACTGCAGCGCAATCCTACTATATCGAAGCCGTTGATAAGATTTTGGCAGGCGCACCCCATATGGTTGAAGCCTTCGATGCCGTTGTCGACGCCGACCCCGGTTTTGCACTGGGACATAGCGGCCTGGCGCGGGCCAAATTGATTGGCGGTGACATGGCGGGTGCTCAGGCATCCATGAAAACCGCAGCATCGTTGAGCGGCGGTGTCACCAGCCGAGAAACGGCACACATCAATGCCATGAATCTGATGGCCAGCGGCGACATGAAAAACGCCTATGGCGCGATCCGCCAGCACGTGGCGGAGCACCCGCGGGACGCGATGTTGGCGCAAACCTGTACCAGCGTGTTTGGCATGATCGGATTTTCCGGCCAACCCGGCCGTGAGGCGGAATTGCTGGCCTATACCAACTTTCTGTTGCCCCACTATGGTGAAGACTGGTGGTGTTTGAGCCAACATGCCTTTTCCCTGTGCGAAACCGGGCAGATCGACAAGGCATCGGCGATGATCGATCACTCCCTGTCTCTCAACCCACGCAGTTCGCATTCCGCCCATGTTCGGTCACACACCTATTATGAAGCCGGCGAGACCCAGACCGGCATTTCCTATCTGCAGGACTGGCTTCCTGATTACGACCGATCCGGATTGATGCACGGCCACCTGTCATGGCACATCGCGTTGTGGGCAATGGAAACGGGTGATGTCGAACAGATGTGGCGACTGGTGGATGCCGATGTTGCCCCCGGTATCGCGGAAGGCAGGCCAATCAATGTTCTCACCGACACGGCGTCGATCCTCTACCGGGCAGAACTTGCCGGATTGCCCGTATCAAAAGAACGCTGGCAGCAGGTCAGTGACTATGCGCTTAAATTCTTTCCCAAACCCGGTCTGGATTTTGCTGATTTTCATGCCGCTCTTGCCCATGCGATGGCTGGAAACAGCGCAGCCCTTGAAACCATCATTGCCAATCCGGCTGGGCCAGCAGCAGACATGGTGCGCGATTGTGCTGAAGCCTACCGCGCGATTGCCCGACAAGACTGGGATGAGGCGGTCAAACATCTGACACCGCTGATGGCCGATCACGCCCGCCTCGGCGGCAGCCGGGCCCAGCGGGACCTGCTGGATTTCACGCTGCTGGGTGCCCTGTTGAAACAAGGTCAGGCCGAAGAAGCTCGAAGACTGCTAGCAATGCGACGGCCGGTCCTGGCCGAAACCAAGCCGGTCAGCGGATTGTAGGTACGATTTTTGCGGCACAGAGAGCCGACACTCTCTCCTCACACTAACCCTGCTTGCAAATTCTCCTGAACACAGAGCTTCCATTCTCGGCGCTTCCCCCCTATAAGCCTGCGCAGAACCCGGATTATCCCTCCGGCATTCCCAATTGACCGAGTTTCGCGAAAGTTTGATGCCTTCATCAAAATGCGGAATTCCTTACAAGTTCAGGCTGAGACAATGACACTTCGCAACATCGCGATCATCGCGCACGTTGACCATGGCAAAACCACACTGATTGACGTGCTGCTCAAGCAGTCCGGCACATTCCGCGACAATCAGCAGGTTGACGAACGGGCGATGGATTCCAACGATCTTGAGAAGGAACGTGGCATCACGATTCTCGCCAAGGTCACGTCGATCCAATGGAAAGATTCACGCATCAACATCGTGGACACCCCCGGGCATGCCGATTTTGGTGGCGAAGTAGAACGCATTCTCAACATGGTCGATGGCGTCATCATCCTTGTCGACGCTGCTGAAGGCCCGATGCCACAAACCAAGTTCGTGCTGCAGAAAGCGTTGAAACTCGGCCTGCGCCCCATCGTTGCCATCAACAAGATCGACAAGCCCGATGGCCGCCCCGACTGGGTTCTCGACGAAGTTTTCGACCTGTTCGCCACCCTCGACGCCAATGAAGAGCAGCTCGACTTTCATGTTCTTTATGGCTCAGCCAAGGAAGGCTGGATGGCGATGGAAGCCGACGGCCCGAAAGAAGACATGGCGCCACTGCTCGACCTCGTCATGAGCCATGTGCCGGAACCTGCCGTTGAAGAAGGCGAGTTCCGCATGCTGGCGACAACGATTGAAGCCAACCCCTATCTCGGCCGCATTCTCACCGGCAAGATCACATCTGGCACCGCTGTGCCGAACCAGTCGATCCACGCCCTCGACCAGGACGGCAAAATCGTTGAACAGGGTCGTATCACCCAGGTTCTGTCGTTTGAGGGTCTCGAGCGCAAACCGGTGACCAGTGCCAAGGCGGGCGACATTGTATCGATCGCCGGCCTGACCAAGGCCACCGTGGCCGACACGCTCGTAGCTCCCGGAATGAAAGAGCCGATTGAAGCTCAGCCGATTGATCCGCCAACCCTGTCCATGACCTTTCGCGTCAATGACGGTCCGCTGGCAGGCAAGGAAGGCGACAAGGTGCAGAGCCGTGTCATCCGAGACCGGCTGATGAAAGAAGCCGAAGGCAATGTGGCTCTCAAGGTCACGCAGGTCGAAGGCAGCGACGCCTATGAAGTCGCCGGCCGTGGCGAATTGCAGCTTGCAATTGTTATCGAGACCATGCGCCGTGAAGGATTTGAACTGACCGTCGGCCGCCCCCGCGTATTGATGCAGGAAGATGAAAGCGGCACCAAGATCGAACCGATTGAAGAAGCGGTGATCGATGTTAATGAAGAATATTCTGGTGCAGTGGTTGAAAAACTGTCGCAGCGCCGGGCTGACCTGGTAGAAATGAAACCGTCCGGTGGCGGCCGCACCCGTCTTGTATTTCACGCGCCGACCCGGGGCCTGATCGGCTATCTTTCAGAACTGATGACCGACACCCGTGGCACCGCGATTTTCAACCGGACCTTCCTTGCCTACGAACCCTACAAAGGCGACATCGCCCAGCGCCACACCGGTGCGCTGATTTCCAACGGTGCAGGCAATGCAGTAGCATTTGCGATGTTCCACCTGGAAGATCGCGGGCCGATGATGATTCATCCCGGCGACAAGGTCTATCAGGGCATGATTGTCGGCGAACACGCCCGCGGCAATGACCTCGAAGTCAACGTGCTGAAGGGCAAACAGCTGACCAACATGCGCTCATCCGGCAAGGATGAGGCGGTCAAGATCACCACGCCACTGAACATGACGCTGGAAAAATCTCTGGCTTATATCACCGACGAAGAACTGGTCGAGGTAACACCGCAGAACATTCGTTTGCGCAAGCGCGTGCTCGATCCGATCGAGCGCAAGCGCCAGATGCGTGCCGCCCAGGCTGCAGCGGTCTGACATTTGCCGGTTTGTGAGGGCAGGTGGGAGACAGATGGACTCCCGTTTTCATTGTCACTCCTCTCTAAAGGCCCGTTGAAAACTGTCAGACAATGGTTTGATAAGGTAGTTCAGCTGACTACGGTTCTTTGTCAGAAAATAGGCTTCGACAGGCATGCCCGGCACGAGTTCCTGACCGCTCAACAGGATCAGCTGTTGGTTGGAAACGTGGATGATGATCCTGTAAAAGGTCGCACCCGTGTTGGTGTCTGTTATCACATTGGCTGAACGCCTGATCACTTTACCTTCCAGCTCGGGCGTCGTGCTTTGATTGAATGCTGAAAACCGCAATTTGACCGACTGGTCGGCATAGATTGAATCAATAAACTGCGGCTCCAGCTTGGCTTCAACTTCAAACCGATCATCCTGCGGTACAATCTGCAATATCGGTTCACCCGGACCAATCACACCACCGATGGTGAACACTTTCAGGTCATGAATAATGCCTTCGATCGGTGCCTTAAGATCGATGCGTTTCAACTGATCAGATGTTGCATAATATTCCTGCGCGGTCTCGTTAATCAGCAATTCAATATCGCGCATATCGGTGAGAACCGATTGACTGAACTCGCGCTCGATTTGCAAGATTTTGATGCGGGTTTCGGCCAGCGCATTTTGCAACTGACTGGTCTGCGCTTCCTGTTGGGCAATTTCTCCGATCAATGCTTCCCGTTGACGCTCAAGCCCTAACAATCTCGCATTGTTGGCAAGGCCCAATTCCCGAAGATAACGAACCCCTTTCAACTCGCTGTCCAGATACAAATCTGACTGGACTTCGATGCCCTCACAGCGACGATTCCCTCCACCTGGTTTTCGAACTGGGCTATCTGACTGGTGAGCTGATTGATCTGGCCAAGCGTGGCCTTGCGCCGAACTTCAAACAGGCGCTGCTGACCCCGCTTTATGGAGTTATTGACGGGCACCTTAAGCAGGTCCAGAAGTTCTTCATCCCAGACTATACTGTCGAGACCATCCCGCTCAGCAACCAGTCGAGCCTTCTGCGCGACCGCCTCCTGAATGCGCTTTTCTGAAATATTTAGACTGGCCTTCAACATTGTCGGGTCAAGTCGTAACAGGATTTGACCGCGCTCAACCCGATCACCATCCTCGACAAGAATCGATGTGACGATACCACCATTTAAATGTTGAACCGTCTTGGGTTTACCCTTTACCGCAACATTGCCTACAGCAATCACGGCGCCAGATAATTGTGCAAAATACAACCAGCCACCACCAATGACGAAGAGCAATGCAAAGAGAAAGAGGCCCAAAAAAATAGCAGATCTGCTGGATGTTTTCGGCTCCGGACTGACATCTGCGGGCGCGGCAGGTGCGGCAGATGCTGCAGACTTGGCGGGCGGGTCACCTACAGGTTTCATTCTTGTTCTGGACCGGGTTTTTGTTTTTGATCAGCAGCCCGCCCGGCCGTCTTGGTGACCTGGCGCAGCACCTCCTCCTTTTCACCGAAGGCCACCTGCTTTCCGTCGTGCAGCATCAGCAGAAGATTAACCGCTGCAATGGCGCTGGGACGATGCGCCATGACCACAACACAGCTCCCTGATTGGCGAAGCTGCCTTATGGTGTTGGTCAGTGCTGTATCCCCAATCGTATCAAGATTTGCATTTGGTTCGTCCAACACCACCAGTGCAGGTTGTCCAAGCACCGCGCGAGCCAGGGCAATTCTCTGAACCTGACCTCCCGAGAGAAGAAATCCGGACGCACCCAAATCTGTTTCGTAACCGTTCGGCAATTTCAGTATTAGGTCGTGCACATCGGCCAGCTTTGCTGCTTGCACAGCTTCTTCATCGGATACGCCGGGATCAAAGCGGGCAATGTTCTGTTTGATGGTTCCGGCGATCATTTCAACCGACTGCGGCAGATAGCCGATGTGGCGACCCAAAATATCGCTTTCCCATTGGTCGTGTGATGCGCCGTCCAGTCGGACGCTTCCCCGGTCGGGTTTCCAGATACCCACCAGCAACCGCGCTAAGGTCGATTTGCCGCTGCCACTGGGTCCGATCACGCCAACCGCATCACCCGGCTTCAGCTCAAACTGTATGTTTTGCAAAATCAGCTTGGATTCGCGCTGGCTGCCGCTACCACCACCGGTCATTTTGGTCAGACCCGATACCTGCAGATGACCTTTCGGTTCCGGCAGCTGAAGCGGTGGCTTCTTACTGTCTGCAGCAGCAAGAACAACAGACAGGCGGGCATAGGCCTGTCGGGCCCGAATGAAATTCTTCCAGTTTGCCACCGCCGTATCCACCGGCGCGAGTGCCCGACCACCCAATATGGATGCTGCGATCATTGTACCCGGGGTAATTTCCTGATTGATCGCCAGAAGTGCGCCCAATGCCAGCATGCCGGACTGGAGCAACATTCGAACTGCTTTTGTCAGGCTGGTGATATTTTCCGAGCGGGTGCCGGCAGTTTGCGTATGAAAGAGTGCTGTTTTTCTCAACCGCTGCCAGTGATTGATCACGTTGCCGGTCATGCCCATGGCAACAATGGCCTCGGCATTGCGGTTTGAACGCTCGGCAAAATTGGTGTCCTGCTGTTCCCAGCCATTTGCTTCGCTGATCGGTGTTTTGGTAATCTTTTCGCTGACTACGGTTGCCGTCACCACGATGACAGCGCCGACGGTGGCCAACAGGCCGAGCCAGATATGCAGCAGGTAAACGATGCCGAGATAGAACGGCACCCAGGGCAGATCGAACAGCGCCGGCAGTCCGTTTCCGGAAAAAAATTGTCGCAACACGGTCAGATCGGTGAGCGGCCGGCCCGCTTTGGAATTGGGGCTGAGGCCCGCCAATATCCATGCCCGCTTGGTGATGGGCATAAGCTCGACGTCGAGATTGTAACCCATGCGCGACGTTATTCTCGTGCGCAGAAGATCGAACAGACCGAGAAACAGGAACAGCGCGGCCACCAGGCCAAACAACGCAGCGAGGGTGGGAAGCGATCCACTTGCCAGCACCCGATCATAGATCTGCAACATGAACATTGGTCCGGTCAGCATCAGGATATTGACCGCCCCGCTGAGCAAACCGATTGCCAGGAAAGTCCTGCGAATGCCACCAAAGACCTTGCTTAGTGGATTGTCATTGTGATCCGCTGCTGCTGGTTTTTTCTGAGCCTTAGCCATCGCTGTTTGAATCAGTCTCAAACAAATTCAAAATCATCGGCTGTAAGATCGGTTACGAGAACGTTCTTCAGCACAATGGAATTGTCGTCGTCGAATATGATCGTGGTATCAACACCGTCGTCTTCAGCCCAGGCCTGCAGATCATCAAAGTCGGTAAAGCCGGCACCTATGCTAAACAAGATCGTATCGACACTGTCTGCCCCAGCGGTGAAGTCGTGGATTACATCATGTCCGAAAGAATCCCTGAAAAGGAACAGGTCGTCACCATTGTAATAGCTCGCTGAAAATCCGCTGAAATCCCCCCACAGATCATCGTTTCCCCGTCCGCCTTCCAGAATGTCATCGCCACCTCTGCGACCATTTGGGTTTTGATGATCTGCGCCGGGGGCATCGCCCACGAGTCGATTCGAACCCTTCCCACCGACCAGCCAGTCGTTCATCGATGTCCCTTCGATCAACGGCGCATCGGCGATTTCGATCATTTGGACAGTTCGGCCATCGGCAAATTCGAATGTTTCAATCGACTGTCCTTCATTGGCGAGAACCAATTCACCACCTTGCCAACTCAACACCAACTCGTCGCTGTCGTTGCCGTTGCCGTTGCCGCTGTCACCACCTTCACGGCGGCTGGCTACGATATCCGCAGCGTTGAGGTTGACGAAAACCACCCGGTCATAATTGCCGGAAGAACCGTTATCCGCTTGACCGT
>CAJQPW010000326.1 GCA_905480295.1 uncultured Rhizobiaceae group bacterium
AGGAGGAGTCTGTCTGGAGTTTGTATTTGAAGAGCGATTATCCTGCGAGAGCGCGGTAATCATAAAAATCCTGGTCAAAGCGCTTCATGGCCGGCCAAAATTAGCCCACTTTGGGTCAACGCCGTATTGTTAGAGGTGCCCATATGGCCAAAATGGTTGTCAGCAGCCCTGCCAGTTGATAGCGTCTGCGACGGAATGTCCAAATTGGGCGGTTCATGCGCATTATTTGATTGTAATTTAGACGTTTGTGGAAGAGGGGATGCGCACCTCAGCGAACGTTGGTCTGGGAGGATCTCATGCTTAAAAAAATCTCGAAAACCCTGCTGGTCGGCGGTGCTGCGCTGGCAATGTCAGCTGGCATTGTTTCTGCAGCAGAAACCAACTTACGCATTCAAACGCACTACGCGCCTGAAACAGTGTCAGGCAAGCTGGCTGCTCAGTACATCGATGATATTCAGACAATGTCCGGTGGCGAAATCAAAGTTGAAATGTTCTATTCTTCTTCCGTTGTGAAGTCGGTGGAAACATTTGACGCTGCTGCAACTGGCATCCTCGACTGTGACATGACCGGTGGTGGTTACCAGACTGGTAAAAACCCAGCATTCCAGTTCGTTGGCGACATCATGGGCGGTTATGAAACACCGTATCAGCAGCTTTCATGGCTGTATTATGGTGGCGGTCTTGAAGCTGCAGCAAAGCTGTACAACAAGTTCGACATGGAACTTATCGGTTGGTGGGTATACGGCCAGGAATCATTCGCTTCCGGTAAGCCGATTACTAAAGTTGCTGACTTTAAAGACTGGAAATTCCGTTCGCCTCCAGGCATGGAAACCAAAATCTTTGAAAAGCTTGGCGCTAAGCCAATCGTGATGGATTTCACCGAGATCTTTACCGCGCTTGAATCAGGTATCATCGATGGTGCTGACGCATCCGGTCTGGCAAACAACGTTGGCCTGGGTCTTTATGACATCGTGAAATACGCCAACTTCCCCGGCTTCCACTCAATGCCTTCTGACCACCTGGCTTGTAACAAGGCTGTCTTCGACGCCATGCCAGCTTCGCATCAGCGTATTATGAAAGTCGCTATGGAAGCCTTGGCTCTGCGGACCGCTCTGACATTCGAAAAGAAGAATGCTGAAGCTGCTGCCTCATTGCGCGCCAAAGGTGTAACCCTGTCCCAGTGGGCTCCTGAAGAGCTGCAGAAGTTCCGCGATGCGGCTCAGGCAACATGGCCTGAATTTGCCACAACTCCTGAAGCAAAAGACCTGGTGGAAGCTCACCTGGCTTATTTGCGTCAGCTGGGTCTGGCCAAGTAATCTAAGAACAACTGACGGCGGGTCTTCAAAAGACCCGCCGTTACTTTCTGCTCAACGGGGAGAGTTTTGCAGAAAGCGATATCCCCCAAAACCATAAGTCGCTGACTTCTGATTTTGCGGGATGCAAAAAGACCGGCTGATGCCGGGACAATAAATACCCGGGGAGGGGTCATAATGGTTGAACACGAAGGAACCGGTCCACTTGATCTGTTGACCTGGAGCTTCAGCAGAATTGCGATGTGGGCGCCGTTCTTTATCGTGATGATCATTCTCTACGAAGTGATCATGCGCTATTTCTTCGCTGCAGCGACCCTGTGGGTGAACGAAATGTCCCTTTGGGTGGCGGGTGGTATTTACCTGTCCGCAGGCCTCTATGCGATGCAACAACGCAGCCATATCCGCATCTTCATCATCTACGACGTTGCCCCGCTTTGGCTGCGCCGTGTGTTTGATGTTGTTTCAACCCTGTGTGTATCGGTGTTTGCAATTGCCGTGATCTGGGGTGGGTTTGGAGAATCTAAAGCGAAGTTCTTGCGCTTTGAAACCTTCGGAACGGCTTTCGACCCTCCGATCCCGGCAACGATTAAACCGCTCGTCCTGACCATGATGATGTTCCTGGCGTTGCAGGCAATCTCCAATTTGATCCGCGACTGGCCATCCACGGCATGGGTGCGCAAGACATTTGATATTCTTGTAACCGCACTGATCGTCGGCCTGGCGGCGATGGCTGCCTATAATCTGTTTATTGATCCACCGGAAGGCCACAAAGTACCGATGAAATGGCAGATCGGCATTGCCGTATTCCTGCTGGGGTCGGTCATTCTGGTTCTGTACGGGCTGTTCAAAGACTTTAATCGGACCCCTGCGGTGCATGTCGAAATTGATGAAATCGAAGAAGAAGCTGCCGTATACAAGCAGCAAATGGGGGTTGGGGATGATATCCCGGACGAAATTCTGACCGGCAACCCACCAAAACCGTCACCCACAGAACAACAAAAATAACGGGGAGTTAGACGATGGACATTGGAACTATTTCCCTTGTGCTGCTGGCAGGCATGTTGATCCTGCTGGCAATTGGCATGCCGCTGGGCTTCGCCTCAGGCTTTCTTGCCGTTGTTGTGATGGTCCTAAAATTTGAACCGACTTTGATCACTGATCCTTTTGTCCATGGTTTCGATTTTGAGGCCTGGAAGGCTGGAGACGGTACGCTGACGCGGCGATTTGGCAGCGGGCCAATGAATATTCTCGCCCAGCGATTATACGGCATAACGACCAATTACGTGCTGGTTTCTGTGCCGCTGTTCATTTTCATGGCAACCTTGCTGGAACGTTCCGGCATTGCCCGTGACATGTACTCCTCTCTCAGCCAGTGGATGTCGCGAACCCGCGGCGGCATTGCCGTGGTGACTGCAATCATGGCTATCGTCATGGCTGCCATGTCGGGTATTATTGGTGGTGAAGTTGTTCTGCTGGGTCTGATCGCGCTGCCGCAAATGCTGCGTCTGGGTTACAACCAGAACCTGGCCATCGGTACGATTTGTGCCTCTGGTTCGCTCGGCACGATGATCCCGCCCTCCATCGTCTTGATTTTTTATGGACTGATCACGGAAACCTCGATCCACGCCCTGTTCCAGGCGGCCTTCCTGCCGGGCTTCATGCTGGCTGGATGTTACATTATCTACATTCTGGTCAGAACCCGGATGAACCCCGAATTGGCGCCCCTGCCGGAGCCCAAAGAAACCGATATGACGATGAAGGAAAAGAAGCTTTATGGGGCAACGCTCGTCGTGATTTTGGTTGGTGCTGCGGCATCTTTGGTAACCGCCCGCTGGCTGTATCTGCAGGGCGGCGCCATGATCAATCCAAATATGATTGACGGAAATACCGTGCTTGTCGATTCAGGCACGTTTTGGACCTATGCGTCGATTGCGGTTGTCTGCTTTGCTCTGCTAACCTTTGCGTTTGGCTGGTCGACCGCCAAAACCGCCTGGGAAAAAGGCAAGGGCATGGTTGCTCCGTTGTTGGTCGTGTTCGTTGTTTTGGGGTCGATCTATGGCGGCATTACTGGAATCACAGAAGCCGCGGCGATGGGCTCGCTGGCGGTTCTGTTCCTGATCTGGGTTCGCGGCGAATTTTCGGTAAACCTGTTGCGCGAAGCCTCGATGCGCACGTTCAAATCTACCGGTACGATCATTTGGGTAACGTTTGGCGCGACCGCGCTGGCGGGTGCCTATACAATTGCCGGTGGCCCAACCTATGTGGCGAACCTGATTGTTGGATACGATCTGCCCACCATGGGCGTCTTGCTGGTGATGATGGTGATCTTCCTGTTCCTCGGTGCCTTCATGGACTGGACAGGGATCGTATTGCTGGTCATGCCAGTCTTCCTGCCAATCGTGATGAAACTGCCAATCAACGAATTGGGCCTCACCGGAGGATTGGATTCGGCCAATATGGTGCGTGTCTGGTTCGGCATATTATTCTGCGTCAACATGCAGGTCAGTTTCCTGTCGCCGCCATTCGGGCCGGCAGCATTTTACCTGAAATCCGTGGCGCCACCGCATATCACTTTGCCTGATATTTTCCGGGGCTTTCTGCCGTTCATCGCGATGCAGTTGTTCATCCTGATGATCATCTTGCTGGCACCGGAGATCACCACAGTCTTCTTGTGAGGATAAGAAATGTTGAGCGTGGATCAGCTGACGTTCTTTGGACGTGAAGGCTATCTGGTCATTGAAGATGTCTTTGATCAGGCCGCCATAGTTGATCCGGTTCGCGCCGAATATCAGCAACTTCTGGATCGACTCTACAACCAGTGGTATCAGCAGGGCCGTGTAGGTATTGCGCCTGATGGTCTGAGTTTTGAGGAAAAGTTGAAAATTTCCTACGCAGCGAAATGCGACTGGTTTCAACCGATGGATATCTCACTTCCCGGCGATCGCATTTACGCCGATACGCCCATGCACTTTGGCCCGGCTATATTCGATCTGGTCACCGATTCCCGCCTGCTCGATCTGGTGGAAGATCTGATCGG
>CAJQPW010000327.1 GCA_905480295.1 uncultured Rhizobiaceae group bacterium
CTGAAGGAAAAAGAAGGCAATCTTTCGCCTAAAGCTGCCCTGGTTCGTCGCCAGGTTGCAAAAAAGATTGCGGAAGAAGCGGCCGCCTAAGGGCACCACGCTTTATTGAAATTCAGCGCAATTTTCTGGGCGGCTTGACCGCCCTTTTTGCGTGTTGCAGTCAGGCCAAACTCTGCCCAAAAGGACGCATGATGAACGCTTCAGCCTCGAAAAACTCTCTTGCTATCGTGCCATTCATGATTGCCATGGCGATTATTGTCGCCCTGTCAAACAAACTGGTTCAGTATCCGGTCGCCCTGCAGCTGGGCAATATCGATCTAAAAGAAATTCTGACCTGGGGTGCTTTCACCTACCCGGTCGCGTTTTTGGTTACCGATCTTGCAAACCGCAAATTCGGCCCTTCTCAGGCCCGACTGGTCGTGGCGGCTGGTTTTGTACTCGCCGTTGCGCTCAGCTTCTGGCTCGCAACACCGCGCATTGCCATCGCTTCTGGCTGCGCCTTTTTGACAGCTCAATTGCTGGATGTTTCAGTTTTTGATCGGCTGCGTCATTCCAGCTGGTGGCAGGCACCTTTGATCTCGAGCCTGCTGGGTTCTGTCATCGACACCGTGCTGTTCTTTGGCATCGCATTTGCCCCGGCCTTTGCCATGCTTGATTTTGGTGGAGAAGACGGCTCGCTCGGGTTTGCTGTGCCATTTTTGAGCGTCGGCGCTGAAGTACCCCTTTGGGCATCGCTGGCAGCTGGAGACTTTATTGTCAAAGTGATGGTCGGCCTGGCCATGCTCATGCCCTACGGGCTGGTGGCGCGCACCCCGGTCGAAGCCTAAGCCGACATTCAAATATAGGATCAGGGTTTAGCCGACCATGCCAGAAGCGCGACGGCGGCGGGGCCGTCGCTTTCGTGGCTTGGTCTGCTCATCAAACAGGGCCGCCAATTGCTCAGTCATCGCTCCGGCCAGTTCTTCCGCATCAACAATTGTCACTGCCCGTTTGTAATAGCGGGTTACATCATGACCAATTCCGATCGCCAGCAGTTCCACCGGTGACTGATTTTCAATCTCGTCAATGATGTGGCGCAGATGACGTTCCAGATAATTGCCCGGATTAACCGACAGGGTGGAATCATCCACAGGCGCACCATCGGAAATCATCATCAATATCTTGCGCTGCTCCGGACGGGCCAAAAGCCGCTCATGGGCCCATTCCAGAGCCTCTCCGTCAATATTTTCCTTCAACAGGCCTTCACGCATCATCAAGCCGAGATTGCGCCTTGCCCGACGCCATGGGGCATCGGCACCTTTGTAAATGATGTGGCGTAGATCGTTCAGGCGACCGGGATTGGCCGGCTTGCCTGCTTTGAGCCAGGCCTCACGGGCCTGTCCGCCTTTCCAGGCCTTGGTCGTGAAACCGAGTATCTCCACCTTCACGCCGCAACGTTCCAGTGTGCGGGCTAGAATATCGGCACAGGTGGCCGCAACCGTAATCGGTCGTCCACGCATCGATCCGGAATTATCAAGCAGCAGGGTAACCACCGTATCGCGGAAATCCGTATCGCGTTCCATTTTGAACGAAAGCGGTGCCGTGCTGTCGGTGACAATTCTCGTCAGGCGGGCGCTGTCGAGATATCCTTCTTCAAGGTCGAAGTCCCATCCACGGTTCTGCTGCGCCATCAGGCGGCGCTGCAGCCTATTGGCAAGCCGACCAACGACGCCCTGCAGATGGGCCAGCTGTTTGTCGAGAAAGGCCCGCAGACGCTCCAGTTCTGCATCGTCACACAATTCCTCGGCTTTGATTTCCTCATCGTCACGGGTCTGGAAAGCCTTGTAATCCGATGTTGGCGGCAGGTTTGACAGAGGCTGGTCGGGCCGCTGGGCTTCGCCCGGTGCCTCACTCGCCTCTTCGTCATCGTCCATCATTTCTTCACCGGAGGACTCAGAAGCCTCCATGTCACCGGTTTCCTGTTCTTCACCGGTTGCTTCCTGATCGTCAGGCGACGCTTCCTCGGAGCCCGTGGCTTCCTCGCTGTCGCGCTCCATATCTTCCTGTTGATCCTGGTTTTGCTCGTCGTCCTGGTTGTCGTCATTTTGATCGTCATTGGCGTCCTGGCCGAGCTCATCGGCCATTTCCAACTGGGCAATGAGATCGCGAGTCAGCTGAGCAAAAGCACCCTGATCTTCCAGTTGCTCACCAAGATTTTCAAACGACTCTCCGGCCCGCTCCTCAATCCAGTCGCGCCAGCAATCCACTACCGCTTCCGCAGAGCGAGGTGGTGCACGACCGGTGATCTTTTCACGGACCAGCATCGCCACCGCATCACCCAGCGGCGCTTCATCGCGTGAAGCCACATCTGCCAGGCCAGCGCGCATGAACTTATCTTCAAGCATCTGATCAAGATTGTCGGCCATGCCTTCCATGGCGATGCAGCCGATGGCTTCAACCCGTGCCTGTTCAACGGCATTAAAGACCGCGCGGGCATTCTCGCCTGCCGGCAGGTGACGGGCATGCACTCCGCTGTCGTGCTTCGCCAACCGCAGCGCCATGGAATCCGACAGGCCACGCGTAACGGCAATTTCCGCCTTGCTCGGGTTCTTCGACGGATCGGGCAATCGCACCCGCTGCCCGGCAATGCCGGGCTTGTCCTTGCCAAAGGTAATCTCAAGCTCGGCATCCTGAGCGATTGCGCGCATACAGGAGGCGACCGAGCTTTTCAGCGGTTCCACATCGGCAATCGAGGCGGTATTTGCGGAATTGTCACCAATGCGGGCCATGGTCGGTTTCCTGTGCGCCCCTATTAAGCCAGAGCCACGTTTGCGGCGCTCTCTTTCAGTTCCTCACCGAATGCGCGCTGGTAGAATTCAGCCACCAAAGACCGTTCCAGCTCATCACATTTATTGAGAAATGTGAGACGGAATGCAAAAGCGATATCGTCAAATATGACCGCATTCTCAGCCCAGGTCAGGACCGTACGCGGGCTCATCAAAGTCGACAGGTCGCCATTGATGAACGCAGCCCGGGTCATATCCGCAACCCGCACCATCTTGGAAACCGTATCGCGGCCTTCCTTGTTGTTCCAGCTCGGTGTTTTGGATGTGATGATATCCGTTTCCTGATCGTGTGGCAGATAGTTAAGGGTCGTCACAATGGACCAACGGTCCATCTGGCCCTGGTTGATCTGCTGCGTGCCGTGATACAGGCCGGATGTGTCACCCAATCCCACCGTGTTGGTGGTGGCGAACAAACGGAATGCAGGATGGGGAATAATCACCCGGTTCTGATCGAGCAGCGTCAAACGACCGGCGACTTCAAGCACCCGCTGAATGACGAACATCACATCCGGACGACCAGCATCATATTCATCAAAAACCAGTGCTACGTTGTTTTGAAGCGCCCAGGGCAGAATACCATCTCTGAATTCAGTGACCTGTTTGCCGTCTTTCAGGACAATCGCGTCCTTGCCGATCAGATCAATACGGGAAATATGGCTATCCAGGTTGACGCGGACCGTCGGCCAATTCAACCGGGCACCGACCTGTTCGATATGGGTTGATTTACCCGTACCGTGATATCCAGTGACCATGACACGACGGTTATGGGCATAACCGGCCAGGATCGCCAGGGTCGTGTTCTTGTCGAACAAATAGTCTTCATCGACCGGTGGAACATGTTCGGTTGGTTCCGAATAGGCGGGAACCTTGAGATCGCTATCGATCCCAAAAACCTCCCTGACCGAGACCTCCCGGTCCGGCAAATTTGTATAGTCGCTCATGAAAATGGCTCGTCTGGTTTCGGGCGTGACAGCCGCCCGCAAGGTTGCGGTTGGAATAGATTTATTGTGCTTTAGCAGAACCGTTGCTGCACACAAACCCCGAAGCTGAAATATCTCCGCCCTCTGGATCACACAGGGGCGTATTCTTTCGTCCAGATGCCGAAAATCGTCGAATTTCGGCAACAATTATAAATAGACGACCCCACAGTGGCGTCCTGCTTCAATCAGTCACACTCGTTGTTGGCACCGCAGTGGGGGGATCAACCTTCCGGCAGAACCGGATCAGCAAAGACCGGCCTGTTTCAGGTGTTTGTATGCCTGAATGATCTGGCGCAGACGGTCTTCAGACGAACGGTCGCCCCCATTGGCGTCTGGATGGTTCTGCTTCACAAGCGTTTTGTATTTTTTCGTGATGTGTTCGCTCGACGCAGTGGCCGGCAGACCGAGGTCACGCAGAGCCTTTTCTTCCAGCCGTTTTAACTTTCTTGGGCCTGAACCAGATGAGATGCGTTTGCCATCCGGCGAATACCGTGACCGCACCTTGGAGTGCCAGCCCGGGGTGGCGCGCAGTGTCGCAGGATCGACTTCCTCACCAGGACGGCGATTGCTGGTTTTCCAGGTTGGCCGATGGCCCGTAATGTTCTCTTTTTGATATTTTGCGATCTCATCGTCGTTAAGACCGGAAAAGTAATTGAAATTCTTGTTATATTGGCGAACGTGATCCAGGCAGAAGTTGAGATATTGCCCCTCACGGTTGCGTCCCATCGGCGCCTTGTGAGCGCCAGGATTGGTGCATCCTTCCCAGGCGCACTCATTGGCAGCGCGGGCTTCTTCTTCCTTCTTCTTTGCCCCTCGGGGCTTGATCCGGATCTTGTCAA
This sequence comes from uncultured Rhizobiaceae group bacterium, assembly GCA_905480295.1. Lineage (GTDB taxonomy): Bacteria > Pseudomonadota > Alphaproteobacteria > Rhizobiales > Rhizobiaceae > Pseudahrensia. The sequence goes on from CAJQPW010000327.1 coordinate 4,645, forward strand.
ATATGTCTGAATTTGAGGCCATGTAACCTTCAGCTGTTTCAACCCGTGACAAATGTGTGGGCAACTCCAATCAGGCGCCTACACCACTCTTAGGTTGTAAGAAATTGAGTGGAGATTATTAGCGCATTTCGGCACAAAAGGCCAGCCATAGAGCAAAGATAGGAATTGACAATGAGCAGCACCGGCCCCCTGGTCAAACAATTGCATGCAAAAATGCAGGCAGCTTTCGATCCGACTTCGTTGGAAATTATCAATGAGAGCCATCTCCACGCGGGTCACCAACCCGGATTTAACGGAGAAGGGGAAAGCCATATCCGCGTGCGCATGGTCGCGGCACACTTCAATGGAAAATCGCGAGTCCAGATTCACCGGGAGATCAATCAGATCTGCGCCGAAGAAATCGCCGCGGGCCTGCATGCGCTGGCAATCGACGTCAAAGGAACAGAATAGGCGTCAGGACGCTGCCCCGGCTACATTTCTGATTCTCAATTGGGTGATGCGGTTCTTTTCCCGACCAACCACGACAAAACGCTTTCCATGAAATGTGAAGGTCTGTTTTTCATCCGGGATCATTTGTGCCTCGTGGATCACCAGACCGGCAATCGTGGTGGCCTCTTCGTCGGGCAGGTTCCAGTCCAAAGCCCGGTTCAGATCCCGGATCGGTAGCGCACCCTCGACAACCACTGATCCATCGACCTGAACCACCAGTCCTGAAATTTCCTCGTCGTGTTCATCGGCAATTTCACCAACGATCTCCTCCAGAATATCTTCCAGCGTGACCAGGCCTTCCACCTCACCATATTCGTCAACCACAAGGGCGATATGGGCCTGGCGTCGCAAAAAGGCGTTCAACTGGTCCTGAAGAGACGTGGTTTCAGGCACAAACCACGGTTCCGCCATGGTTTTTCTGACATCGAATTTTTTCACATTATATTTGTCCGCCGCCAGCGCGCGCAGCATGTCCTTGGCATGGATCACACCAATGATATTGTCATTTTCCCCCTGAAACACCGGCAGGCGGGTATGCGAACTGGAAAGAATCTGGGCAACAATATCTTCCGGTTTATCGTCTGCGTCGATACTGCTCATCACCGTGCGGTGCACCATGATGTCTTCGATTTCCAACTCGTGCAGGTCGAGCACTCCCCCAACCCGGTCGCGGTCATCCTTGGCCACGGCCCCATCCCGGTTCAACACGTCAACCGTGCCGCGCAGCTCATCATGAGCAGAAAGAGGTGAAGAATCTTCATCCAGATCGATACCAAACACATGCAACACGCGCCGCACAATAAAAGTGACGACATTGGTCAAAGGCCCGAAAACCGTGACTATGACAGCAACCAGCGGAGCCACAGTCAGGGCAAACCGCTCGGTATTTGCGATCGCCCAGCTCTTCGGCAAAACTTCTGCAAATATTACAACAAGCACCGTCATTCCCAGCGTGGCATAGACCACACCAATGTCACCAAACAGCGAAATAAACAGGCTGGTGGCAAGGGCGGATGCTAAAATGTTGACCAGATTGTTGGACAGCAACAGCGATCCGATCAACCGCTCCTGAATGCCCATAAGATGGGAAATCAACGCGGCCCTCTGGTTTCCTGACTTTTCAAGTGCGTGCATTTTGGCGCGGGAAACAGCTGTCAGCGCCGTTTCGGAACCTGAAAAGAAGGCCGACATCACGAGCAGCAACAAAATTGCCGGGATCAAAAACCAAATGGAGAGCAGCATTGTATGTTCCAGGTCTATGGGAAATTTAAGAAATCAGTTTAAAGGGAAGCAGGTTAAGCCGCCAGCTTGTCCTGCAAAAAGGATTGTACCGCGGCAGCCGGGACATCGCGCGCAACGTAGCTTTCGCCAATGCCACGCGTCAGAATAAAAGTCAGCGCACCCCGCTCAACCTTCTTGTCCTGAGAAATCGCCTCCATCAGCTGTTCAAGCGTCGGTCTGTTGCCCGGGATATTCCCAATTGTTGTAGGCAGACCCACCGTTTCAAGATGCGCAATCACCCGTTCTACGGCTTCAGGGCCACATTGGTTGAGATGGACAGAAAACTGATGAGCCAGCACCATGCCGATAGCGACAGCTTCGCCATGAACAAGGCGTTTGCTGTCATAGGATACCGACGCTTCCAGCGCGTGGGCAAATGTATGGCCAAGGTTGAGAAGGGCGCGGCTGCCCATTTCATATTCATCGGCCTTCACCACATCCGCCTTGGCCTGACAACTGGTGGCCACCGCATGTGCACGGGCCTCTCCACCAGAAAAAACCGCCTGGTGATTGGTTTCCAGCCATTGGAAAAAGTCGGGGCGGTCAATGAGACCATATTTTGCAATTTCTGCGTATCCGGCGCGCATTTCGCGATCACTCAACGTATCCAGCGCTGCCGTGTCCGCCAGCACCAGCGACGGCTGGTTAAAAAGACCGACGAGGTTCTTACCCCGCTTGGTATTGATACCGGTCTTGCCACCAACCGAAGAATCGACCTGAGCCAGAAGAGAAGTCGGCAATTGGACAAATTTCATACCGCGACGGATAATTCCCGCTGCAAATCCGGCCAGATCACCGACAACGCCGCCACCCAACGCCAAAAGCACATCGCCGCGCTCCAAGCCGTGACTCAACACCCCATCGACCACCTGTTCCAGACAGGAAAAGCTCTTCGATGGTTCGCCAGCTGCAACGGTAACGGTGTTATGAGCGATGCCCTGTTCTTTCAGGGATTGGCGCACGGTATCACCATGAATGGCATTAACCGTTTCGTCCGTAACAATAACCGCCCGGCTGCCGCCATGCAGATCGTTCAGCCGATAGCCGACATCCGCAAGCAGGCCGTCACCAATCAGGATGCTATAGCTGCGCTGGCCAAGATCAACCGTTATGGTGCGATGATCTACCGCAGTGCTGTTCATCAGCGCCAGCCCCGTTCCTCGGCAATATCGGGTAGATTTGTAGCCAGCAGGTCGACCACCTCACCGGCGATGACATCACGGGACACGGTGCGCGATTCAATATGCACGTCGGAAAGCGCGTATATTGGGTTTCGTTCGTCCAACAGTGCCTTCATGGTTGCTTCAGGATCTTCGGTTTTCAGCAAAGGACGGTTGGCGCGGCGCTGGACCCGTTTCATCAATATGTCGAGATCGGCACTCAACCAGACCGATACACCAGCTTCAGCAATATCGGCACGGATATCTTCGTTCATGAAAGCGCCACCACCGGTTGCCAGAATTTTCTGACCTTCAGCCATCAAGCGTTTGATCACTTTCTTTTCACCGGAGCGGAACGCTTCTTCGCCGAACTGATCAAAGATGTCCTGAATGTCCATGCCGGCGGCTTTTTCAATTTCCTTGTCGGCATCCACGAACGGGATGTCCAGGTATTGCGAAAGCCGTTTTCCGATGGTCGACTTGCCGACTCCCATGATTCCGACCAATACGATGGAACGGCCACCGAGGGCGCGTCGGATGGTGCTGGAGCGGTCGGCAATAACGGCGCGATTGATATCTTGAGTTGATGCTGTGTTCACGATGTCTGTTTTCTGTCTTCTTTACGGGTTGCTGTTTTGGTGGTTACCGCCAAACACAGCAAAATAGGGTCAGCGTCAAGGGGCTGAGGCTCTCGCTTGTTCATATAAGGGTTTTATTGCACGATTGAAACCAAACGCGCTTGCTATTGCGCGCCAGCTATTCCAAAACCACACAGGGGCAGAATTTCGGGCCAGCATTTGCTGGGCCCATAGAGGATCAGGATAAAAGGCGTGCCGAGTCTTATTCGATTTTTGATTGTTTGTGGAGTTCTGGGCGGTCTCGCCTATGGCGGCATGTTTGCGTTGGCGAC
>CAJQPW010000328.1 GCA_905480295.1 uncultured Rhizobiaceae group bacterium
ATTATTTTCCCAATAAGGAAGATATCTCTTCATTAAATCCCCACTCTGCGTCATCCGCGTCTCGCCCAACTTGTCCAACACGGCGTGGTGAATATACATAAGATGCACCTTGCTTGGGTCGACAAATATTTTCCAAGCCAAGCGTACTTTTTTTGAGTCGTCGGGTGGAAAGGGTTCTCGCATCACATAGTTTTCGATCACCAGTCCAGAGGGTGGGTCCTCATGACCCGATGTTCCAAACATATGCCAGGGCAGCGCTACGCAGGGCTGCCCCTCGAAATGTTTAAACACGTCTTCAAACGAATCTTCTTTGAGCGGAATGACGAATTCATCAATGTCAAAAAATCCCATCCAACGGTATTTTGCCCCGAAAGTAGCGACAGCATGATTGTAAGCCACGTCCTGTTGCCGCTTACATAGAGATCCCCATTGAATCACCGTCACCGAAGACTGATAACCGCTCTTGCCGATTGCATCAGCCAAGCCATCACTGCTCATGTTGTCATAGACATAGACGTGACGCACACCCAGCATACAATGAAATACGATCCATTCGGCAATGTAAGGCGCTTCATCTTTTACTATGATGACCATTGCGATTCCGCGCCTGTCAGGATCTGGCTTCACCAGACGGGGTAGCATTTTTCCATTTTTTTTAAGGCGCCTGTGACGGGAAGCACTTCGAGTTTCATGGTATTTACCCCGAAGCCATCCACCGAAAATATTTTTATGGAAAATATATTTTTTCATCGAGCACGCCTAACGAGCGACCAACATGCTTTATATTTTATATTTTTTATTCTATGTCAATATTATTATATAAAAATTCTTATTTTTGTAATATATATAAATTTGAAAATAGATTTAATAAAACCCAAACCCCTCACTGATCAATAAACTCGAGCTGTGCGGTGACAATTTCTTCCCAAACCGGATCTGACGGCAAATACATGTGATTGTAGCTGTCCACCTGGTGGTATTCAGCACCCGCAATGCCGGCAGCAACCAACCGGCTCTGCGACACGGGATGAACGGAATCATGGCTGGCGTGGATCACAAGTGTGGGCGCTTTGACGTCGCCCAGTTTGTCGAACACGTCCATATGATCAATCGCAATGCGGATGCGGGCCGCCATCTCCGGGGTCGCCGATGCCAGTTGTATCTGTATCAGACTGTCGAGTTCCTCCTTCGATCCTCCTGGACAAAACAGCGATGTGAACGCCTTCATGAAGGCGCTTTCCGGATTGCCCCAGCCGGCACGAATCATCGCCAGGAAGCCGGCTGCTTCATTTTCGGAAGGATTGTCCTTGCGCAGGGCGCGCCCCGTGGCATAGCCGCCATAGAGCACCAATCTGGTGACGCGTTCAGGATAGGTGGCGGCAAAATTGATGGCAATCGGCACCCCTTGGGACGACGCGATCAGGGGAAAGCTTTCCAGTCCTGCCGCATCGGCAACTGCCAGAAGATCAGCGGTGTAGGTGTCCAGGCTGAGGTCATCGACATTGGTCTGTGACAGGCCCGAACCCCTTTGATCATAACGGTATACCGTGTGATCAACGCTGAGCCGATCCAGATAAGGGCGCCAGATCGGGTTCAGCCAATCCATCTCCAGATGGGTCAGAAAGTGCCCCGTGCGCATAACCACTGGCCCCTGCCCTGACTTTGCATAGGCAATCTGCGTGCCGTCAGCGGATGTCGCAAACTGGATCTTTTGTCTGGCTGATGGAGGCTTGTCGGCAGCGTCTTGCTCGTCGCATTGAACAGTTGCTACAAATTCAAGCCCACGCCGCGATACAGTTCGGATGATGGCCTGATCCTTGCCATTATCGCCCACCGCGGTTCGCGCTGCATTTATCCGGGCGCTGACCGTGGCTTCGGACACAATGCGCCCGTTCCATACCACGTCCATCATCTGATCCTTGGGCACCAGTGTTCCGGCGTGTTCCACCAGCAGTTGCAGCAGATCAAAGACCTGTGGCTCCACCCGCACCGCGTCGTCACCACGATGCAGAACACGCCGATCGGTATCCAGGATGCATTCGGCGAATCTGTAGCGCATTCCAACGTCTCCCTAGGCCCGAATTCCGGCCAGATCGTACAGTGCAGCCGAAAATCAAGAATATCTCAAGCTACTCTAAAGGCTCTCTTCAAGCAAAGCCGGATGGTCCGGGGCAAGGATGGGTGACAGCAACACAAATCGGAGACGCCATCATGAACCCCGGATACAAAACCCACCGCGACGGCTCTATCAATTATGCCCACTACCAGCGCCGCGGACGTCTGGTCCGCAGTCAAAACGCACATGCTATTACCCGTGGTGTATGGAGACGGATCAAGGCATTGCCATCGCGCCTAGCGACCCTCGCCCGCACCATGCTTGCGCATCTGGGCGGCGCGCGATCGCTTGTTACCAAACAGACAACCGGTTCGTCAGACGCCCGCTTCAGTGCGCATCAGGTTGCAGCTGAATGAAACCAACACCCTGCTCCGCGTCCGCGAGCAAAGAGTTGGCGTTAACGCAGGGGAAAAGGCACACCCGCGGTCAACCTCCCAGCAAAGTATCGTCAAGAAGTGCCGCACTATATTTCTCCGGCGCGTCAATCTGCAGGAAATGCCCGGCCTGTTGCAGGTGAACCACGCGGGCTTTCGGAAAGATCTGGTTCAACAGGATGCCGGACCCGTGCCAGGGCTGATAAGGGTCATTCATGGCCCAGATCAGATCGATGGGGACACCGACTGATTTCAGCTTTTCCATATTGTCCTGGGTGTGCGTTGAGTCGAGCGCGGCAAGCAATTTTTGAATCTTCAAACGGCCCTCAGGTGTCGTTACTTTCGTATCCCAGAAAACCCGAGACAATACATCATCGGTCAGCACCGAACGATCATGCACCGCTGCACCCAGCAGAAACCGTCCGACCCAGGTGGACATAATGCCGGTCGCCGCAAGCGGAGCAAACAGGCCAAGGCGCGCTGCAATGCGCATCAGGCGGATCATCGGTACCGGCCACGTATCGGCAGTAATGCTGTTGCTGATGCTGCAGCGTAAGAACCGGTCTTCGCATGCGGTCAGAAGCAATTGGCCGACACCGCCGCCAATATCATGGCTGATCAGCCAGATTGAGTTCAGATCTTCCTGTTCGATCCAGTCCCGCAGCAAATGCGCCGACGCGAGGATAGAATGATCTGCCGTGTCAGGAACAATGGTCTGGCCGAAACCAATCAGGTCCGGTGCCAAACAGCGATAGCCTCGCTCAGCCAGAGTAACCAGGACATCGCGCCATAGTTCAGCACCAGTCGGTATGCCATGGAGAAAAAGGGCAACGGGCCCATCCACCGGGCCGCATTGCAGCAGGGAAAGCTGGCTGTCGTTCACCAATACGCGATGGCGGCTCGGCATAAATCACTCCCCAGATTGCAGTTGCATAACAAATTCCTGACAGCACCATAGAATCACTACCGCTGATCGCCAATTCAATAACGCTGCGGGATGCTGAGACAGTCCGGCAATTTAACCCGTCACTGCGGTGGTATAATGCTTTCCAACCCTAAACCTTGATGCTTAGATAGCCCTTTGCAGGATCAGGAAAATACCGGATGGCGGAACAATATGACTTGCTGATCAGGGATGGCCGAATCGTCACCCCCGACGGGATCGTCGATGGCGATCTGGCGATTACCAATGGCGCCATTGTTGAGATTGGGTCGGTGCAAGGCGCTGCTGCACGGGAGATCACAGCCAGTGGCAACTGGGTCATGCCCGGTGGCGTTGATGTTCATGCCCATATCGAACAGATGTCAGGCATGGGGCTGATGAACGCGGATACGTTTGAAACTGCAACCCGGTCTGCGGCGATGGGCGGGACCACCAGCGTGATTTCATTTGCCGCCCAGCAAAAGGGAGAACGCCTGTCGCAAACCGTGCACGCCTATGCGGAACGGGCAAACCGCGGGGCGATGATTGATTATGCATTTCACATCACTATCACCGATACATCCGCACCGGATTTCGCCGCAGATCTGAGCGAACTGATTACCGCCGGTCACCGCTCTCTCAAGATATTCACCACCTACAACATTCAGCTCAACGACCGGGACATCCTGGCGGTGATGAGCGCGGCCCGCGCGGATGGTGCTCTGGTCTGCGTGCATGCTGAAAATGACGCCATTATTGACCGCGCCCGTTCGGCGCTGATTGCATCCAAACAGTTGCTGCCCAAAGACCACGCCCGTTCACGGCCCCGCATGGCCGAGATCGAAGCCGTACAGCGTCTGTGCCGATTTGCAGAACATCTCGATCAACCGGTGATGCTGTTCCACATATCGACCAGCGAAGCCGGGGATGCGGTTCGCGCCGCACGGCAACGCGGCGCACCGGTCTGGGCAGAAACCTGCCCGCACTATCTGCTGATGACGGAAGACGTTCTTGACCAGCCGGACGGTGGCAAGTGGATGTGTTCACCACCCCAGCGTCTGGCGGCGGATCAGGAGGCGCTTTGGCAGGCGCTTGCGGCAGGCGATCTGCAGATAATTTCATCCGATCATGCCCCCTATCGTTATGATGAGACCGGAAAACTTTCTGCCGGCGTCGATGCTCCCTTCCACGAGATTGCCAATGGTCTGCCAGGATTGGAAACCCGCCTGCCGCTGTTGTTTGACGCTCTGGTGTCCAACGGGGATGGAGACGCTGAGGCTTTTGTGAGGCTGACCGCAACTCAACCTGCCGCTCTCTACGGCCTGACCACCAAGGGCCGCCTTCAACCGGGCATGGATGCCGATGTGGTGATCTGGGACGGGGCGAGAGAAACCACCTATGGCGGCAATGATCTGCATGACAATGTCGGGTACAATCCCTGGCAAGGCCGCACCATCACGGGGTGGCCAAAGACGGTCATTCTGCGTGGTGAGATGATTGTTGAAAACGGAGATTTCCGACCCACAAAAGGGCAATGGTTGAAGCGTGACGCCCTGTCGTCAGAAATGGCGAGGCCATAACCCATGGAGCGACCTGCAGCCCCGACAGAGCTGGCCATCACATTTTTTTATTACCGCAATCTCCACGCTGCCATGCGGTTTTACCAGGAGATATTGGGATTGCCCCTGGTGATTGATCAGGGGTGGTGCAAAATTTACCGGATTTGCCACGGTGCTCATGTTGGCCTTGTCGATGAACGCAAGGGACTGCAGAACTGGACACAGGAAAAGCCGGTGCAACTGTGCCTGCGTGTACCGGATGTGAAATCCTGGTGGGCCTATGCGGAAGATCGAAAACTGCATAACCTGTCGGATCTGAAAACCAACGACCAACTTGGCATACGTGCATTTACGTTTGAGGACCCGGAGGGCTACCAGATCGAGATTCAGTCAACAACGCGGGTTGGTGCATGACCACGCTCTACGTCATCAATCCCAATTCCTCGCAGGTGGTCACGGCCGGCATTGATCAGGCCATCGAACCGCTGCGACCGTTCGGCATCCCCATCCGCTGCTTAACGCTGGTCGAAGGTCCATTGGCAATCGAAAGCCAGAGTCAGGCCGATGGAACCATCGCGCCGATGTTGAAACTGGCTGCAGCACAGGCCGATGCTGCCGGATTTGTGATTGCCTGTTTTGGCGACCCTGGTCTGCATGCCCTGCGGGATCAGACAGGTCTTCCGGTGCTTGGTATTCAGGAATCAGCCGTAATGACGGCGCTGACACTGGGACAGCGGTTTGGCGTTATTGCCATTCTTCCAAACTCTATACCCCGGCATTTAAGGGCGTTTGGTGCCATGGGGGTGCTCGACCGCTTCGCCGGCGATCGGGCCTTGGGGCTCGGCGTTGCCGACCTTGGGGATGCCGACAAAAGTCTGGCGGCGATGGTTGCGACAGGAAAACGATTACGGGATGAAGATGGCGCCGATGTGCTGATTATGGGATGCGCAGGCATGGCGCAGTATCGCGGTGTGCTGGAGGCGGAAACCGGACTGGCGGTTGTCGAACCCTGTCAGGCGGCAACGGCGATGGCGCTTGGCCAAATCGCTTTGGGTCAGAAACGAAAAATTGAGAGGCATGATCATGCTGAATGAAACCGCACAGGGCGTCTTTACCATTGCGGTCACGCCTTTCTTACCTGATGGCGCGCTCGATATGGCCAGTATCGATACGATGGTCGATTTCTACAGCGCGAAGGGTGCATCCGGCCTCACCATCCTCGGCATGATGGGTGAAGCGGGAAAATTGTCGGCAGATGAATCCCTTGCTGTTGTGCGCCGGGTCACCGCGCGCACCGACCTGCCAGTGGTTGTCGGCGTCTCATCTGCTGGATTTGCAGGCATGCAGGCCCTTGCCGAGTCATCAATTGATGCGGGAGCGGCCGGGGTCATGGTGGCACCACCCTGGACACTGAAGACCGATGACCAGATTGTTGGCTATTATAAGAATGTCGCTGAGACGTTGGGAGATATTCCCTTCGTTCTGCAGGACTTCCCTCTGGCTACCAATGTTGTGATCCCGGTCGGTGTAATCGAAAAAATCGTCGAAGATTGTCCCACCTGTGTGATGCTGAAACACGAAGACTGGCCCGGCCTGGATAAGATCACCCAGTTGAGAAAAGCATCTGACGCCGGTGGACGCCGGATATCAATCCTGTGCGGCAATGGTGGCCTGTTTCTGCCCGAGGAAATACAGCGGGGCGCCGATGGTGCAATGACCGGTTTTTCCTACCCGGAAATGATGGCGCAGGTGATTGCCGCACATGATAAGGAAGGCCCGTCCCGCGCCCGGGACATTTTTGACGCCTACCTGCCCCTCGCCCGTTATGAACTACAGCCCGGTACAGGGCTGGCCATCCGCAAATACATTCTGGCGCAACGGGGTGCCATTGCCCATGACACAATCCGCAAGCCCGGCCGGGCACTCAACAAGGAAGCGATCGAAGAAGTGAAAGTGTTGATGACCCGTCAGGACCAGCGCCTTGCCGCGCTTGGTCTGTAAGAAAAGACGTCTCACCCCCGCAAGACACTTACGTAACAAGATTGATTGTTGAACGAAGATGGGTTCGGGGGAAGCCAACCCTATAAATGCAATTCGATGGGCATCAATAAAAGGCCCGCTCTCCAACCTGAAGTCAATGTGCGGGCCCTTACTGTTGTTTCTAAAGCACCACGACGCGCGTGCCCAGCGGCACACGTTCGTACAGATCCTTCACATGATCGTTGATCATTCGAATACACCCATTGGACACCGAACGGCCAATTGAAGCCGGTTCGGTGGTGCCGTGAATTCGGAAATAAGTGTCACGATTGCCTTTGTAGAGATAAAGCGCGCGGGCACCCAAGGGGTTGTTCGGCCCGCCGGGAACGCCACCGGCATAGCGAGCATATTTTTTCGGCTGACGCCGGATCATATTTTTGGTGGGTGTCCAGCTCGGCCATTTGGCCTTGCGCTTGATCTTCGCGCTGCCTTTAAATGACAAACCAGCACGCCCTACCCCCACGCCATAGCGGCGGGCATGAACGCGGCTTTCAACCAAATATAAGAAGTGATTGCGCGGATCGACCACGATCGTACCGGGTGTATATCCGGTAAACACCACCGTTGTCGGATTGAATTTGGAGGCGAGTTTGAAGGGTTTCTTTTTCCTGCGCTGGAATTTCTTGGTGTGATGGGCCGATGCTTCATCAGGAATCACCACCGGCGAAACCGTCGCAATTGCAAGTAAGCCTTTTAGAAGGGAGCGTTTTGTAATCACAATGATTACTCCTCTGAAAATAATAGGTATTTCACGCCAGAGCGGCGCATGAATCTATGTCAGAGCATGTTTGGGGGGGCGCTTCGGCAGACCACATCTCAACCCGGCGGGCATCACAATATCGAAGGTTTGCATGGCACTGGACCGTCGCTGTTGCTGGACAAAAGCTCCACTCCATGACGCAACGTCCGGAATACCGCATGTGCTGTGTTTGGCCGTGGACTGTTTATGCTTGTTCTCACAACATTCATCCAATTGCGTTTCCGGTTCTTCTGCCATCACAGACAGGGCTGCAAGGCCATCATTGGCAATTTTTGCATCAACCAGCTTACGCGCGCCGGAACTGGCAAACATCATCAAGAGCACCGAAAGAAATACAATCCAGCGATTCATACGATGAGCGTAGCAAACTTCGATGCAACACTGGTAAACGAGCAATCGCAAATTTTTGTGAACTCAAGTCACCTCGAACCATGTTGTCATGCCGGCAGCGGCATGTTCCAGCATGTGGCAATGCAACAACCACTTGCCCGGGTTATTGGCGACAAATCCGATTTCGACCACTTCGTCCCTGTCGATAACGAAAGTATCGCGCCACTCCATCACCGGCAGATCTTCCCGTTGCCGGGACAGAATCTGAAAATGGTGCCCATGCACATGCATGCCATGCAACCACCCGGTATTGTTTTCGGTCTTGATCACAACACTTTTTCCACGCTCAACACGAAACAGTGGCTCGTCAGCGACGTTGGCAATGCCGTTTAGGGCCCAGACCTGTTTGGTGCGTCGAATATCCGCTCGGGTCATTCTCTTACCCTGATGTGTCACGTCGCCCATGCGGCCCATGGCTCCGCCTTCCATCACCAGCGGCACGCGCAGTGCATTGGCCAGATCAGGTGCTTCCACACGATTTGCAGGTAATGCAGTGGCCATCTGAGCCATTGTGCTCGGCGGGTTGGTAAATCGAAATATCGCCATCGAAAGTGCATTGCCACCAGAAAGCTCCTGCAGAGCAAAATCCCCGATGTCATTGAGCTGAGCCTGCCCACTTGCTGACCCATTGACCAACAGATCAACCCGCTGCGCTGGTGCAAGATAGGCAATATCAGGGCTAGGTTCGTTTGATTTCTGAAGCGGAAATCCGTCATAAGCCAATACGCTTGCATTCATCGCCTTTGGGCTGATCTGGAGAACCCTTGCATTGCAGGCATTGATTAACCGGATGCGGTAGCTTTCACCGGCGTTGAGATCAAACCGGGGCGCGGATTGACCATTGACGGTCAACCAATTGCCCAAACGCCCGGCATGAGACCAGTCCATCAGGGAGCCAAGACTTGCAACATCCAGCGCGCCTTCCCGGTTCAACCGCCAGTCGTCAATCATCAGCGTTCGTTCGTGTTCCAGGTCGAAAACCTTTTGTTTTTCTTCAACAATCAAAGGGCCGTAAAGACCACGCGTTACCTGTTGCCAGCTCATATTGTGCGCGTGATACCAAAACGTGCCAGCGTCAGGCACGACAAAATCATAATCGAAACGACCGCCCGGTGGCACCGGATCCTGGGTCAGACCCGACACGCCATCCATCGCATTGTCGATGCGGATGCCGTGCCAGTGCACTGACGTCGGTTCATCCAGATCATTGATGAAGCGAACCCGAACGCGGTCGCCCTGCCTGACGCGAATTTCAGGACCGGGTGATGTTCCATTGTAAACCCACAATTCGGATTCCGGTTGGCCCGGTCCGGCGAGACTTTTGCGAATTTTCCCAGCCCGCAATTCGAAAATCGGGTTGGTTGCGGCGCCAGACGAGAGAATTCCACCCGATCCAACAAGGGACAAGGCCATGGATGTGCGCATAAAACTGCGTCTAGTCAGCATTTGTGTTTACCTCAGATGGTTCCAGATCGAGAGCGGTTATTGTTTTTTCTTCCGATAGTCGGCGTGGCAGGCGGAACAGGTTTTCGCCATTGCGGCAAACCCCACACGGATAGCGTTTTGATCTCCGCTGACCGAAATGACTTCCAGTTCGGCAGCGCGTTTTTCCAATTCCACCGCTATCGCGGTAAAATCACTTCGTTTGTCCCAAACCGCCGGCAAGGCTTCGGTGCCCTTCCCTTTGCGACTGGCCTCGGTGTCGGGAAACAAGCCATCAATCTCTGCAGCATGGGCTCTGACGATTTTTGCAGCATCACCAATCTTGACCCCGTCAAATCCGGTTTTGCCCTTAAACATGTCAGCCACGACTGACAGGGCCTTGCCCATCGCCATCATGCCATCCATACGCTCTTTGACAATGCCGGTTGCACCACCATGTCCATAGGCTGCAATCACCGTGCCGGCGACGAATATTGCGGCCATTGTCAGTGGCTTGATGGATTGGGTCATGCGTTGACGCATTTCTGCAGCTCCTCCGGTGTCACTTCTCGTTCTTGCCAGACAAATCATCAATAATCGGGCAATCGGGACGGCCATCGCCATGACAATTATCAGCCAGTGTTTTCAGTGTGGTGCGCAACGAATTCAACTCGTCAATCTTGCGGTCAATCTCGCCAATTTTCTCTCGCGTCATGGCCTGCACATCCGCGCTCGCGCGGTGTTCGTCTTCATATAGTGACAACAGCAACCGACACTCTTCGACGGTGAATCCGAGACTTCTGGACCGTTGCAGGAATTTCAACCTGTGCACGTCCTTTTGCGAATAGGAACGATAGCCATTTTCGGAGCGCGGCGGTTTTATCAGCGCGACATCCTCATAGTAGCGGATGGTCTTGGCCGATAACTGAGACAAGGCTGCTGCTTCACCGATATTCATGATGAGCCTCTGTTCGAAATCGAAGATTTAGAATCCATACTGTTTCACTCTTGGCCAAAGATCCGCACGCGCCACCGCGTCGCTGCACCCGGTTTAATCGATACGTCTGGCTGTTCATTTGGATCACTTTACTCCTTACCCTTACTGGAAGGTCAAGAGTGATCGAGACGTGCACTGCGCAGTCGAAGGGCATTGCCGATGACGGACACAGATGACAGGCTCATGGCCGCCGCAGCGATCATCGGCGACAGCAGCCAGCCGGTGAAAGGGTACAGGATGCCGGCAGCAATCGGCACGCCAGCGGCGTTATAAGCGAAGGCAAAAAACAGGTTTTGCTTGATGTTGTTGATCGTTGATTCGGCCAGGATTCGAGCGCGGACGATGCCGTTCAAATCGCCTTTGACCAACGTGATGCCGGCACTTTCAACAGCAACATCAGCGCCTGTGCCCATGGCGATTCCAACATCTGCGGACGCAAGCGCTGGTGCATCATTGACCCCATCACCAGCCATCGCAACCCGGTGACCCTGCTGTTGCAACGCGTCAATCAATTGCTTCTTGTTTTCAGGCAGGACATCCGCGCGGATGTCGTCGATACCAAGGCTGGAAGCAACCGCCATTGCTGTACGTTCGTTGTCGCCCGTCGCCATAATAATGTTGAGACCGCGAGCCTGAAGCGACTGAATGGCCTGTTTTGTGGTCGTTTTGATCGGATCGGCCACGGCCACCAGACCTGCCAATTCTGAATCGATTGCAACATACATCACGGTTTTTCCCGCATCCCGCATTTCATCGGCACTGGTCTCATTTGCACTTACGTCCAGGTCCATCTGCTGCATCATCGCTGCGTTGCCCAGAACCACCGTTTTCCGGTCCACCTGGCCCGAAACTCCCTTGCCCGTGGTCGCCATGAACCCTGTGACATTTTTGGTTTTCAATCCCCGGTCCAAAGCTCCCGACACAATGGCTTCAGCCAGCGGATGTTCTGACCCCAGTTCCAGCGATGCCGCAAGCTGCAGCACCTCACTTTCAGCAAACCCCGCACTCACAACGACATCGCTCAATACGGGCCGTCCCTGGGTCAGGGTGCCTGTTTTATCGACAACCAGCGTATCGACGTCGGCAAACCGCTCCAGCGCTTCTGCCTCACGCACCAGGACACCCGCCTGGGCTCCCCGCCCAGTCGCCGTCATGATCGACATTGGCGTGGCAAGACCGAGCGCACAGGGGCATGCAATAATCAGAACAGATACGGCCGCAACAAGGGCGTGAACTAGCGCTGGCTGTGGGCCCAGCATCGCCCAGGCCACAAAAGCCACCAACGCAACGGCGACCACGGTTGGCACAAAATATGCGGCGACCCTGTCTGCCAGTCCTTGAATCGGTGCGCGGGACCGTTGTGCCGTCGCCACCATGTCAACAATCTTGGCCAGCATGGTATCACTTCCCACGCGCTCGGCCCGCATCGAGAACGTACCCGTACCGTTCAGCGTGCCGCCGGTTACCTGATCACCAGCACTCTTTTCCACCGCAATTGGTTCACCGGAGATCATGCTTTCGTCCACCGCAGACCGTCCATTCATCACAAGGCCATCGACCGGAACGCTTTCTCCCGGACGAACCCGGATCAGGTCATCTTCAAGAATATTTTCCAGTGGCACATCCCGTTCCGTACCGTCCGGATTGATCCGCCGAGCCTGTTTAGGGGCAAGGTCCAAAAGTGCGCGGATGGCCGCTCCCGTCTGATCCCGTGCACGCAGTTCCAACATCTGTCCCAGGAACACCAGCGCGACGATCACCGACGCTGCTTCAAAATATACGGGAACGACTCCGTCGACATGCTGGAAGGAGACCGGGAACACACCCGGTGCCAACGCAGCAACGAGGCTGTATCCATAGGCGGCACCGACGCCCAGCATGATCAACGTCCACATGTTAGGGCTGCGGTTGAGAATCGAGTTCCAGCCGCGCTTAAAAAAGGGTTGTGCGGCCCACAACACCACGGGTGTGGCCAGAGCAAGTTCCAGCCAGATTGAAGGGCGTTCACCAATCCAGCCCCGAATGTTCAAACCGACAAGGCCACCCATGGTCAAAACGATCAGCAGGGCTCCACAAATCGCAGAAAGCCAAAACCGACGGGTGAAATCGACCAGTTCAGGGTTTGGTCCGTCGACCGGTATGCCCATCGGTTCCAGCGCCATGCCACATAAGGGGCAGTCCGCCATGTGGTCCTCGATGACTTCCGGATGCATCGGGCAGGTATACGCAGCTTCTGCCGGTGCCTGATTGGCTCTCCGTTTATGACCACCAGAGAGATAAAAGTGCGGATCAACCTCAAACTTGTCGCAACAGGATTGAGAGCAAAAATGGAAGGTCTCTTCCGAAAAAGCTGCATGCGGCTTTCCTGCTTGTGTATCAACGCTCATTCCGCAAACCGGGTCCGTCGCCAGCTTTGGTGGTTTCATGACCTGCGAATTGCCTTGCGGAACTTGGTTCACGTTCATTTAAGTCTGCCTGAATTGTTGCAGAACCCATGTGGGCCTTCCCCTAAGGGGAAGGTCAAGCAGAAAACAGCTTCCCCTCGTTGCATCAATACCGCAAAGGGGTGAAATCAGAGCCCTGTCTTCTTTGTTTACCAATATGCGGACGGGGCCTCGTCACCAGCAATCTTGCCCCCGCCCTTGCCGTTTTCTTCAAATATTGAAACACTCAATGCAACTATGAATGACGCAATTCGTCTGCGAACAACAGCAGGTATCATGAACACTGACGTGAGCACGGGCCAAACTTCACCTGAACAAAGACTGGTGGAACTGGGTTTAACACTTCCGCCAGCACCAGGGCCTTTGGGCGCTTACGAACCCTGGGTTATTTCCGGCCAAACTCTGATCACGTCCGGTCAGTTTTGCTGGCGCGGAGACAGCCTAGCCTATACCGGTCGCATGGGAACCAACCTTACCGCCGAAGAATCCTACGATGCCTGCCGTCTCGCAGCCCTATGCGGATTTGCCCAGATCAAGGACGCCCTTGGCACTCTTGATCGGGTTGCCCGGATTGTTCGGCTCGAAGGCACAATGCAGGTCGGCATTGGCTTTCGTGACCATCCGCTTGCATTGAATGGTGCATCGGACCTGATCAACGACGTTTTTGGAGAGCGTGGAAAGCATACACGGATGATTTATTCAAATCCGGAAATGCCCCTAAACGCTCCTGTCCTGTTGGCTTTTACAGTGGAGATTATCACATGAGCGAAATTGACATGAACGAATGGCCGGCAGACCTGCGCGCTGAACTGGAAGCAGGACAGATCAGTCCACGCGTGGGAAGCGATCTTGTGTCGGAGACCGACCGGGTGCGGGTGTGGCATCTGTCGCTTGCTCCAGGAGAGCGCATTGGGTTCCACCGCCATGTGCTGGATTATTTCTGGACAGCAACCAGTGCCGGACGGTCGCGCAGTCACTTTGACGATGGCAGCATTCTTGAATCCGACTACGAGGCCGGCGATACACGCCACTTTTCCTTCGGCGCGGGGGAATCCATGGTCCACGATCTCAAAAATGTCGGCACCAGCAATCTCACATTCGTGACCATCGAATTCAAAAACAGCGCCAACGCCCCCCTGCCCCTGGATTAGGCGTCTGAAGGAAGACTATGCGCATTGGGTCCGACGCCTGCGTCTCAATCGGTTGAGTGCGCTGCAGATGCACAGAGGCGAAACCCGACGAGAGCCAGCAGCGCGATCAACAGCATTACGGTTCCTAATCCGAAGACGACATTGACGTTGTCAAAGAAGTCAGCCAGCGAACCAGCCAAAGGTGGTGCCAGCATCATCAACAGATAATAGATGGAATAAAATATACCCATGCCAAATGCCCGCGTTGACGGCCCAAGAATATATGCTGCCAAGCTGACGATTGGCCCTGCTGAAAGGCCAAAAATGAATCCAGTCAACCCAAGCATTACCCAAAGAAGAGATGGTGGCAGGTAAAGCGTGGCTGGAAACATCATTGTGCCAACCAGCAGTCCAACGGCGATGATAGTATCACGCCTCTTGATCCTGTCGGCTAACCAACCTCCAGCCGGAACCCCAAGCGTACCGGCGATCATGAACAAGCTTGTCATCGAACTTGCCGATGCAACATCAAGCCCGCGTTCGAGCAGAATGATCGATCCGAAGGCAAAAACCATGGCAAAAGCGCTGTTGTACAAGCCCCAGACGAGTGCAGCCATCACCAGCGGCGACCACGGCAAACTGGCAATATTCAACGACACGTTGCCGGCAATGGCTCCATCGGGTGGGCTGTAAACTGCGACAAACAGAACCAGCGCAATCACTGTCAACGCCGTCAGTGCGTACCAGGCAAGATCCAACCCCCCGCTTTCGGCCAGCATTGGCAGTATCAGAAGTGCAGTAGCAATGCCAAGTGGCCAGGAACTGATGAAAA
>CAJQPW010000329.1 GCA_905480295.1 uncultured Rhizobiaceae group bacterium
GCTAGATTCACAAACCAAGTGCACCACCTTATCATGGTGGTACAATGGGAAGAAACTACAGCCAGCTCGATCTTGACGAGCGTATTGAATTGAACTGCCTGCGAGATGCGGGTTGTTCAAGACGGGAGATTGGCCGTTTGATGGGGCGCAGCCACACGACGATTTGCCGGGAGTTGGAGCGCAACAGTCTGCCGAAAGCAGGTTACAAACCGGCACGGGCGGATATCATGGCGGGAGTGCGCCGGGACAGGCCGTGCAAGTTGCAGCGTCTGAGCACACTGCGCAATTATGTCCATAACGGCCTTGCAATGGGATGGTCACCGGACCAGATCGCAGGGCGGCTCCAGCTTGAGGGATCAAAGCATACGATCAGCCATGAGACCATTTATCGTTATATCTACCGCAAGGATGTGCGTGGGGAGCGGCTCTACCGGTATCTTCCTCACGCAAAAACGAAACGGGGTCTGCGTTATTTCAAGCGACGGCGGGAACCATTACCGCAGTGCATGAACATCGCCAACCGGCCACAAGCTATTGAAGACAGGCAACAATTCGGCCATTGGGAAGGAGATCTCATTCAATTCCGTAGCCAGCATGGAGCGGTGTTGAATGTAACAGAGCGCTCGACCCGATTCAGCCTGTTATCTTCACTGCCAAACAAACGTGCCGCAGACACAGGTCAGGCTATTGTTGACGCGATGTCGGGTCTGCCAGATCAAGCAAGAAAATCCATTACGTTCGATCGCGGCGGTGAGTTTCGTGACCACCCGACGATGAAAGACAAGCTCGGTGTGGATATCTGGTACTGCGACCCTCACAGCCCCTGGCAACGCGGCATGATCGAAAACACAAATGGCATCCTGCGTCGGGATATGCCCCGTAAATCCGACATATCTGACTACACAGACAAAGACATTGAGACGATCCAGCATCTGCTCAACTCAACGCCGAGAAAGTGCCTCGGCTACAGAACGCCTGAAGAGGCCTTCATTCAAAAGATAATCGAAACCAGTGGTGCACTTGAAATGGGAGTCCAGCGTGTCCATCGGATCCAGGGTGCAAAAATGCAACCTCAAAGAATTAATACCAAACCATAGAATTGTTTACTTGTCTTAACCCGAACAAGGCCAAATGGATCATGGCCTTTTCACCGGCCAGGCCTTAGAGCGAGCAATGCCAAAGTATGAAATTTGACATTGACACATGAAATTTTCAGCAGCCAAACATAGTGACGATTTGGCCTTTGAGAATGACAATTTCTCCCCACCTTCTACTCAAACAAATCATTTGAGATCGTCCACCTTACTGTAATGATGCATATCCGTTTTGGCTTCCATATGGTCGATCATAACATCGAAACCTTCAGTTTTCGCTTGCAACCCTGAGCGGGCATCGAGTGCGCGACGTAACCGAATTTTTCGCAGCGACCTCTTTCATTTCTGACCCAGTACCGACCTCACGGGGTTGATAATTGAGGTTGGTTGAGCGGACCTGGTAGCAATCTTGTGTGGCGGATTGTTCAATCTGCAGCACCAATTCACTTTATGAGATTTGGCCAATTCTATAAATGCCGGGCGAGCATGTCTGGCCCGATAAGATTTTACTGGTCCGGCAATTGATGCCTTCCACATTTTATTGTATGTATACAAACAATATTGCGCATCGCCAATCCACTTCTAGTTTTCAGGAGCCCGCCTGAGTGACACATTTTGAACAGACGGAATTCTCACCCAATCCTCCAACATCAGCAGCCTTTTCAGAGCATCCACCTGAAGCGCCCTCCAACACCTATTCCTTGGAAGTCGTTTCGGTCCGGCATTATACAGACCGGCTTTTTAGTTTTCGGGTGAAGCGTCCACCAGCGTTTCGCTTCAGGTCTGGAGAGTTTGTGATGATTGGACTGCCGTCGATCGCAAAACCTGTCTATCGGGCCTATTCGATTGCGAGCCCGTCATGGGACGACGAAATTGAGTTCTTTTCCATCAAAGTGCCAGGCGGGCCCTTAACGGAGCATCTCCAGAAAATTCAATCCGGAGATCACATCTGGATGCGGCAGAAGTCTACCGGCACACTGGTGCTTGACTGCTTGTTGCCGGGAAACCGCCTTTTCATGTTGTCGACAGGCACCGGCATCGCCCCTTTTGGCTCTTTGGTGAGAGACCCTGAGAGCTATGAAAAATTTGACCAGATTGTGCTGACGCATACCTGCCGTGAATCTGCTGAACTTCGTTATGGTCACGATCTCATGGAAAGGACGAAACAGGATCCGCTGGTTGGCGACGCTGCAAGCCAAAGCCTGGTTTATCTCGGGTCAACGACCCAGGAGGATAGCCCTACGAAAGGTCGGATCACCCAACTGATAGACGATGGTACATTGTTTTCAAAGCTGGAGCTCGATGCCTTTGATCCAGAATATGATCGAATAATGCTGTGCGGATCCCTGGACATGATCAGCGATCTAAAAACAATGCTCGAGGAGCGCGGGTTTGATGAAGGGTCCAACAACAGGCCATCCACCTATGTGGTGGAGCGCGCGTTTGTCGGTTAAATACCGGGGAAGGAAGTCCCTTCGAACCCTGTCTATCTCAATCCATCTTCGCCCTTGACTTCGTCCATCGTCAAACCGCCCATTCGATTGTGAATTCGGGGACCCTTGGTCATGGCCAAAGCAAATAAAATTTCATTGGCGCGCGGACCGTCTGGGACGCCAACTTCCATTGCGTCGAAGTGGCTGCGAACATAAGCAGCATTGATATGACCCAGTGGCACATCAATGCGACAGCCTGTTCCGCCAACCTTCATGGCTGAAGGAACAATCGCTTTTGCTTCCCCCAGTCGTTCGCGCATCGAGTATCCGCCGGGCACATGCCAAAGCGCCGTATGCTCCAACTCGCCATTTTCACCTGCGACAGCAGCCTTTCCATAACCATCGATACCGTCAACACCACCCATGGATTCGATGAGTTTGTCGGTCATCATAAGACCGAGCGGTTTCAGATCATCCATCGCAATTTGGAGATCTTCGGCATAGGTCCCTGCAAAGGGGTTGTTGACGATTGCAATGATCGCAGCACGTTGCCGAGGCTGTGAACTGACCGGTCCGTTTTCGTGATGTATTTCTTCGTTGAAGATCATGGTTTTGCGAAGCATAAATTCAGGCATAGGACAGTTCCTGTTCTGGAATTGGTTTCGAACAAACCTGTTGAATGACAGGCACGCCAATTTGACGATATTCTTGTTTGAGTTGCAGGATCGCCCCACCAATCAGGTTTTGATCGACACAGGCTTGGGCAATTCCCGATCCGTTATGGAGAGCGGACCGAATCTCGACATCGCTCAAGTCACCGACATAGGTCGTTACGTCAAGATCACCGAGGTCGCTGTCAGGGGAAAGCTCGACGGCCGGAACGCGCGTGACGTGTGGGTGATTTGGAAGATTGACGGCATTTGCGATCATTGTTGCCGCGACATCTGCCGATGCAGCGTCTTTAGCAACGACACTCACCGAGTCAGCTATGCCCAATGAATAGCTGCGACCCGACCAACCAGATGTGGCGATGCCATGATACGAACCGGAACTATCGAGGGTTATTCGACCTCCTGGAAGTGCCGCAATCGCAGCAGACACATGCTGACCGTCCGCCAGATAAAATGCCACGTCTCCACCATTGTTTACGTAGGCTTTTTCAAGATCAGGAGATTGTTGAATTTGCTCGAGTATTTCATCAGCAACTGCGCCCGCTACCGCAATCATTGGTGTTACGAATTTATCGCAATACGGTTCAACAGCCTGTTGCATTCGGCGGGCAACCGCGCCTGAAAATATGGCGCCTTTCTGGGCACGCATTCTCAGCATCGGAAGCTCAGCGACCAGTTCGTTCAGTATGGATTCAAATCTTTTTGTCGCTCGCACATAGGCGTCTGTTCGTCCTGCCCCAGATGCCTCTACGATCAGATCAATCGGTCCATGATGCAGATGAAGGCGTCGCCCATCCGCCAGCAGTGATGCTTGTGCGCATTCCATTTAGCGCTTCGTGCGAGCATTCAGCTCGCTTCCCTCAGGTGGTGAAATTGCCCGGATGTCAGCGCCGTATTCGCCGCCAGATTCCAGGATATCGCCAATTGACCGTACAGCAGAATCATGGCCGCCCAACGTTTTATAATCATCTCTAGCAACCGTGAATTCCAGTGGAGCAACCAAAGCGGGCGTTGGAACATAACCAAATGAATTCTCGGGCATTCGGGTAACGTCAACCATCACTGTTATGCCACCGCCCGGCCACACATAAAGCGGCGCACCACCACACGTCACACTTGTCTTGAGAGCTTGCACGGAGCGCGTCAGCTTCACGGGATTTTCTGTTACGCCGGAACGCAACGACCCTCCTGCACCGCCCATGAACAATACCGTACACAGGGCGGGCTCGCAGTTCTCGGCAATTAGATCAACGGATGGACGAAGATTATCCGGGAGCTCCTCCTTTTGCGGGACGAGGGCATCGTCAAGCACGAAATATCCAAACTGCTCCCCAGTGGTTGAAACCATCAGCATTGTAAGTCCGGGTTTTGCTCCCTTTTTCGGATTCCAAGGACCGAGAATTGACAACGGATCGTCGACGTTTGTGCCCCCCCATCCCAGACCGGGTTCGGCAACCTGAAAGTAGCGTCCGGGGGTTGAGCGCCGCCCCGTGATCTTGATGCCGGTGTCGGGCCAGTCCAGGACCTTTCCAGCCTGGTGTTCGGAAACTACCCCGGTAATATGATCGTCAACCACCACCACTTCATCCACAAGGCCTTTCCATTGCGAGGCAAACATGCCGATGGTGGCTGAGCCACATCCAACCCGCATGCGTTCTTCCTGATGACCATCAACGATGGGTGCATGACCGGCCTGCACAACAACTGTCGAACCGCCATCAATGGTCAGTTCCACGGCTTCTTTGTTGCATAGCTTCATCAGTGAGTCGCAGGTCACCCGGCCTTCCGCTTTAGACCCACCGGTCAGGTGATCCACACCACCGAGTGATAGCATTTGCGAGCCATATTCGCTTGTTGTCACATGACCGATTGCTTCACCCGCAGAGCGCACCACCGCTCCCTCATGGCCAAGATGGCGGTCGGTATCGATTTTCACTTTAACGCCGCAATAGGAGAAGATGGCTTCGGTGACGACGGTGACAAAGTCGACACCATCGACTTCCCGGCTCACGATAAAAGGAGCGGGCTTGTAGTCAGGATAGGTTGTCCCAGCGCCATTGGCTGTAACGAACACCTCGTCGTCACGGACAAGACTGCCGTCCCATTCAGACTTCAGGAACGGGGTTACTTCTCCCCCTTGTGCTATTCGGCGGTTCAAAATGGTCAACGGATCGCAGCGAACGATTTGACCATCTAGGTTTGCATACCGGTCACACGCCCCGGTCTTGCCTTCCGCGACAAAGCACATGACCGGGCAGGCATCGCAGCGAATTTTTGGAGCTGGTTGGCTCATGACGTGGCCTCCACTTCATTGATTGCCGCCAGGACACGGTGCGGGAGAGCCGGCAGCCGCGTCAACTTTGCGCCACTCGCATGGCGGATGGCATTAAGAATAGCAGGAGCCGTCGGAATCAGGACATGTTCACCCAACCCCTTTGCGCCCATGGGGCCTTCAGGGGTGGGCTTTTCCACAAGGATGGATTGCACAGTGGGCATGTCACCGATGGTCGGAATGAGATAGTCATGCAGGTTTTCAGTGCGACCGGGAACGTATTCCTCCATCAAAGCCATCCCCAATCCCTGGGCAATCCCTCCTTCAATCTGGCCTTCCGCCAACAGCGGATTGATCACCCGGCCTAAGTCATGAGCTGCAACTACGTTGATAACCTTGACGGTACCCAGTTTCAGATCAACCTCAATCTCGGCCATCTGCGCTCCATATCCATATACGGCATAGGGTTTACCCTGACCGTCTTCATCCAGAGCTTCCGTCGGCGGATCATAGGTTTCTTCGGCAGAAACGACATAGCAGAAATCATCAACCGGCAATTCTTCAAGGTTGATTACCCGGACCACTCCATTGTCGGAAATTACCAGCTGATTTCCATTCAATTCAATCTGGGCATCGGACCCCATGTTGCTCATGCGTAAGAGCTGGCGACGCAATGCAGTTCCAGCAAGTTGCGCCGCTTTGCCTGTCACATAGGTTTGCCGGGATGCTGATGTTTTTCCACAATCGGGCGTGAGTGCTGTATCAGG
>CAJQPW010000330.1 GCA_905480295.1 uncultured Rhizobiaceae group bacterium
CGGAAATCCACGGTTACCAGCCAACACCGCGCGATATTCTGCGGGCGCAGGATGCTGATCTGGTGTTGTGGAACGGAATGGGCCTGGAATTGTGGTTTGAGCAGTTTTTCCGCAATCTGCGTGATGTTCCAAGCGCCACGCTCAGCGACGGCGTGGTCCCGATGGGCATCACATCGGGTCCCTATACGGGAAAGCCCAATCCCCATGCGTGGATGGCGATCGATTCTGCGATCATCTACATCGACAACATCCGCGATGCCTTTGTAAAACATGATCCCGATAATGCGGGCGTCTATCAGGCCAACGCGGAAAATTACAAGCTGCGCCTGCGCGAGGCGGTAGCCCCGTTGCGGCAGCGCATTCAGGAGATTCCCCAGGAAAAACGCTGGCTGGTGAGCAGCGAAGGGGCGTTCAGTTACCTGGCCCGGGATTTTGGCATGAATGAATTGTATCTGTGGCCGATCAACGCCGATCAACAGGGCACGCCACAGCAGGTTCGCAGGGTGATCGATGCAGTCCGCGAGAACAAGATATCAGTGGTGTTTTCCGAAAGCACGGTGTCGGCTAATCCAGCAAAGCAGGTGGCACGCGAAACCGGCGCCCGCTATGGCGGCGCACTCTATGTCGATTCCCTGAGCGGCGCGGACGGACCGGTGCCCACCTATATCGATCTGTTGCGCGTAACGGCGGATACCATTGTCCGGGGATTGACCGAACAATGACAAAACCGCCAGCTGGATCGGATCCACAGATGTCAGGGATCAGGGTCGCTGACCTCACCGTCACCTATCGCAATGGGCATACGGCCCTGTGCGACGCGAGTTTTGAAATTCCCACCGGCACGATTACCGGCCTTGTTGGCATCAACGGTTCTGGAAAGTCGACCCTGTTCAAAGCCATCATGGGATTTGTCCCAGCTGCGAAGGGCAATATCTCGATCCTGGGCCGGTCGGTCGATGACGCCTTGAAGAACAATGTCGTGGCCTATGTTCCACAGGCAGAAGAAGTGGACTGGAGTTTTCCGGTTCTGGTTGAAGACGTGGTGATGATGGGCCGCTACGGGCACATGAATTTCATGCGCCGTACCCGCGAGGTGGACCGCGTTGCCGTTACCGAGGCCTTGCAGCGGGTGGGCATGATCGACTACCGCAAGCGCCAGATTGGGGAATTGTCCGGTGGTCAGAAGAAACGGGTGTTTCTTGCCCGGGCGCTGGCCCAGGAAAGCGAAGTGATCCTTCTTGATGAACCATTCACCGGGGTGGATGTGAAATCGGAAGATGCGATCATCGAGTTATTGCGGCAAATGCGCACGGAAGGCCGTGTAATGCTGGTGGCCACCCACAATCTGGGCAGTGTGCCAGAATTCTGCGACCGCACCGTGCTGATTAAACAGACCGTGCTGGACTATGGCCCGACCGCCGATGTGTTTACCCAGGAAAATCTGGAGCGGACCTTCAGCGGCGTGCTGCGTCACTTCGTGCTGGGCGGCAGCGATCTGCATGATGACGAGGATTCCCGTCAGGTGACGGTTATTACCGATGATGAGCGTCCATTCGTGGTCTATGACGACAAGAATGAGCCGGTTGAATGATGGAACTTCTGCTGCAGCCCTTCGACTATAATTACATGGTCAATGCCATGTGGGTCAGCGCGCTGGTCGGCGGGGTCTGCGCCTTCCTGTCCGTCTATCTGATGCTCAAGGGATGGTCATTGATTGGCGATGCGCTGAGCCATTCCATCGTTCCGGGCGTGGCTGGTGCCTATATGCTCGGCCTGCCATTCGCGCTGGGAGCCTTCTTGTCCGGTGGGTTGGCGGCGGGTGCCATGCTGTTTCTGAACCAGCGCACCGGTTTGAAGGAAGACGCCATAATCGGCTTGATTTTTACCTCCTTTTTCGGGCTCGGCCTGTTCATGGTTTCCCTGTCACCGACCTCCGTAGACATTCAAACCATCACGCTTGGCAATATTCTGGCGATCACACCCGAAGATACGCTGCAATTGGTGATTATCAGCACCGTGTCGCTCGCCCTGTTGCTGATCAAATGGAAAGACCTGCTGGTGACGTTCTTTGACGAGAACCATGCCCGGTCGGTGGGGTTGAATCCGGAGCGCCTGAAGCTGATGTTCTTCGTGCTGCTGTCGGCGTGCACGGTGGCCGCGTTACAGACGGTTGGTGCCTTTTTGGTGATCGCCATGGTGGTGACGCCGGGGGCAACGGCCTATCTGCTGACCGATCGTTTCCCGCGCCTGCTGATGATCAGTGTTTCGATCGGTGCGCTGACCAGCTTGGTTGGCGCCTATGCAAGTTATTTTCTCGATGGTGCTACCGGCGGGCTGATCGTGTGTCTGCAGACGACGCTGTTTCTGCTGGCGTTTTTTCTTGCCCCCAAACATGGGGTGTTGGCAGCCAGAAGACGGGCTGCTGAAGCGCTGCAAAAGCCGGACACGTCACCCGCGATCGGCGAAGGTGCCTCATGAGCCTGCTCGAAAATCTGATATTGCCGTTTCAGTTTTCCTTCATGGTCAATGCCATGGTGATATCGCTCATTCTGGCCGTGCCGACCGGGCTGTTGTCCTGTTATCTGGTGCTGAAGGGCTGGTCAATGATGGGCGACGCGGTCAGCCATGCAGTGCTGCCGGGTGTCGTCATCGCCTACATCATCAACATTCCCCTGATCATCGGTGCCTTCATTGCTGGCATGGTGTGTGCCCTTGCGACGGGCTATTTGACCGAGAACAGCCGGGTCAAACAGGATACGATCATGGGGGTGGTTTTTTCCGGCATGTTCGGACTGGGCATCGTCCTCTACACCAAGATCCAGTCGGATGTGCATCTTGACCACATCCTGTTCGGCAACATGCTGGGTGTCGGCTCAACCGACATCATGACAACCGGACTGATTGCTCTTTTTGTTGTTTTGGTGGTGTTCGTCAAATGGCGCGACCTGTTGCTCCATTCCTTTGATCCGGCGCAGGCCAGGGTGGCGGGGCTGCCGGTGCAGATCATCCATTATGGCCTGCTGGCGATCCTGTCGCTGACCATCGTCTCGGCGCTGAAGGCCGTCGGGATCATCCTGACCATTGCGCTGTTGATTGCGCCGGGGGCCATCGCATTCCTGCTGACCAAACGGTTCGAAATGATGATGGTGATTGCCGTTTCCGTGGCGTCGATCAGTTCGTTTCTCGGTGTCTATGCCAGTTTCTACCTCGACAGTGCCCCGGCGCCGACCATCGTTTTGCTGATGACCGTGCAATTTATCGCAGCCTTTTTGGCAAGCGTGGTTCGGCAGAAAAGGGTTGAAGCCTAGACGTTTCGCGCAGATTGGGTTTTGCCATCCCAGTCACGCGGCGTTTGCCGATTTCGCGGACGGGGCCAATTCCAGAATGTGCGCCAAATGCGATGGCTTGGCACCGGTGCCCCCCGCGCTGGCAGATCATTAGACGGGCGCCTATTGCTCCATGCCGGCGTAGGAACGGTTGCGTACGGACCGCAGATGGGCGCGCATCAATTCTACGGCCTGCTCGGAATCCCGCGCCACGATGGCGTCATAAATTGCATCATGTTCGGCAAAACTGCCGTGGTTGGCCGGGGGCAGCTTGGTCGAGCGCAACTGACCCCACACGGTTGACCGGCGAACGATGTTGAGCGTGTCAAACAGGCTGATGAGCAATTTGTTGCACGTGGCCTTGGCGATCGCCTGGTGAAAATTATTATCCCAGGATTCATAGACCCGCCATTCTCCAGCCGACCGGCACAGGCGAATACAGCGCCGCATTTCTGAAAAATGCGACGGCGTTCCGTGTACCGCCGCCAGTCGGGCGATCTGCGGTTCGATCGCCAGCCGCGCTTCCATCACTTCGGAGGGGCGGGAATGCTCGTTGAGATATTCCACGTCGCTGAGATTCATCACCGGGCGGGGGCCGAAAAACGTGCCGCGCCCGACATGGCGCCATACCTGGCCTTCGGCTTCAAGTATGGCCATGGCCTTGCGCAGGCTGCCGCGGGTCAAGCCCAGCTCCTCACACAGACGGCGTTCTGGTGGCAGACGGCCATTGAGGGCCAGCTGCTCATCATTGAGGAATGTGCGCAGCGTTCTTAAGGCGTCCGACTCGGCATTCAATTGGTTTACCATTCTAACCAATCTACTAATTGGGCTAAAATCAGGGCTATCTTCGTAATTACTATTCACATTATCCTTAACAACGCAAGGAAATATCGGTTCAACCATTTTTGAATTTGGCAAAATCAATTCAACATTGGTTTGCAACCGGAAGCCGAAAAGACGGATGATTTCCTGCACCGAATGCTTGTGCCACGGCACGGTTTTGTGTGGGCAAAAGGAGGCTGCGACTTGAAAATCGTTACCTATCAGGTTGAACGTCAATTGCATGCGGGACTGATTGTCGACGACAATCGCGTGCTCAATCTTTCTGAAAGTTTTCAAGCCGCGCAGCAAAGCGGGCTGGTTTCATCCGAACTGGCCATTCCCCATTCCGTATTGGATCTGATTGAGGGCGGTGCCGCGATCAGCGATGCCTGCAACACCATCTTGGCCGCCGTGCGGTCCGATGACTTGCCATTCCATGGCAAGGACCTGTCGCAGGTGACGCTGGTTGCCCCGATCCCCCGGCCACGAAAGAACGTGTTTTGCGTCGGCAGCAATTACCGCGCCCACGTTACCGAAGCCAGCCGGGCGCAGGCAAAGGAAGACAAAACTCCAAAACTGCCCGTATTCTTCACCAAGCCTCCCACTGCCGTGGTTGGTCCCGATGCAGCTGTGTTGCTCGACCCGCAGGTTTCAGAAAAAATCGACTACGAAGTAGAACTCGCCGTCATATTCGGCGCTTCGGGCCGCAATATTTCGCCTGATGATGCGCTTGATCATATTTTTGGATTTTCTATCATCAATGACGTGACCGCGCGGGATCTGCAGCGCGCTCATGGGGGGCAGTTTCTCAAGGGCAAGGGGCTGGATACGACCTGCCCCTTCGGGCCGTTGATCATTACGATCGACGAATTGCCGAATTTCGACAATCTGCGCATCAGCCTGTCCGTCAATGGTGAAACCCGTCAGGACGGCAACACCAAAGACATGATTTTCAATATTCCCCGTCTGATCGAGTCCCTGTCTGAGGGGCTGACGCTGGAGCCCGGCGATATTCTGGCAACAGGAACGCCGTCCGGCGTGGGGTATGCAATGGAACCGCCGCATTGGCTTGCCGATGGTGACGTCGTCACCTGCACGATTGAGGGAGTCGGTGAGCTGACCAATACAATTCGAAATACCGGGTCTGCCGAATTTGCCGCTTAGGCACTTTTGAACAGTCTCTCCAAGAATCCATAATGGATAGAAGTAGAAACCAGGGAGGATATAATGATTGGATTATCAATACTGAAGGGGGCCGCAACGGCCGCCGTGGTTGCAGCAGGCCTCGTCCTTGCGGCACCATCTGCCTTTGCGCAGGACAAGGGAACCATGCGGGTTGCCTTCGGTGATGTACCGGGTGGCGAGATGACGAACTTTATGATCGCTGTGGCCCGCGCCGAAGAGCGTGGTGTCAAGGTCGAGACCGTCTTTTTGAAATCTGAGGATCTTGCAGCGCAGGCGATCGTGAGTGGCGATGCCGACATTGGTGTTGGCACTCCTTATGGCCTGATTCAACGGGTAAACGCACCGATCCGGATGTTCTATCAGCTGTCAATGCTGCGCTTTTATCCCGTGGCAAACGCTGAAAAATACAAGACCTGGAAAGATCTTGATGGCGCTAAAGTCGCCGTGCACGGACGTGGTTCGGGTACGGAAGCGCTGATGCAGGTCATGGCCAAGGCACACGGCGTGAAATATGAAAGCGTCAGCTATGTGCCGGGTTCCGGCGTCCGTGCCGGTGCTCTGATGCAGGGCCGGATCGACGTTTCGATCGTTGACTATGAGCGCAAGCGCTTACTGGAACGCGAAGCACCCGGAAAATTCGTCTTCCTGGATATCCCGGATATCAAGGCGACTGACGAAGCGCTCTATGCCAATACAAACTGGCTGCAGAAAGAGGAAGCCGCTGTTGCGATCCTCGTGGAAGAGCTGATCAAAACATGGCGTGAGATCAACGAAGATCCTTCGAAAATCGTCAGCCTGCGCGACAAGTACAACGTGCTGCCTGATATCGAAAAGGTTGAAGTTGATGAACTCCTGCCCGCTTTCAAGCAGGGTGTTTCGATCAACCTGTTCCCAAGCAATGGTGGAACCGCCGCGTCCGTTCAGGAAGACTTTGACTTCTTCACCACGTCAGGCTCGCTGGAAGGCAATGCTGCTGATCTGAAGGTTAATGACTTCTGGTACCTCGGACCAGCAACAGCAGCGACGGCCAAGCTGGACGCCAACTAAGAAAATCTGGCCGCCCCCGGTTCCGCATCAGGGGCGGCCAATCCCACCAAAGTTAACTCAATTAGGGGTCGCTCAATGACCACGACAACAAGTCCCGGTGTGGTGAGCGCTGAAAGCTCCGAAGGCACCGCGGGTCTGAAGTTATCAGGACTGCAGCTTCGACTGATTTCCATCGTCGGCTTTTTCCTGGCCTGGGAGATTTCGGGCCATGTTCCGATCAGCCCGGCCTTTCCAACCTTCAGCGGCACCATGATGGCGATGTTCGAAATGATTTTCGACGGCAGCCTCTTCCTCGCTTATTTTGAAACCCTCAAGCCATTGTTGCTGGGTGTTGGCATTTCTGCCTTCTTTGGTGTCACGATTGGCGTCTCAATGGGATTGAACAAGAAGTCACGCTGGCTTTGGGAACCCATTTTCGTCGTGCTTCAGGCTTCGCCCGTTGCGGCTCTGATCCCACTGATCACCTATGCATATGGCATTGGCATCACCGCCAAGACCGTGGCCGTTATCATCCTGGCGTCACCGATCATCGTGTTGAACACCTATAAGGCCGTGGGCAATGCAAGCCCGGTTCTTGTGCAGATGTCCCGCGCTTTTCAGGGCACACGCATGCAGGAAATCTGGAAAGTTATCATTCCCAATGCAGCGCCGGTTATCTTTGCGGGGCTTCGTCTGGGCGTCGCGGCCGGTTTCATCGGCGTTATCCTGGCGGAACTGTTGATTACGCCGACGGGTATTGGCGACATCATTTCCTACAACCGCTCAATCGCGAAATACCCGCACATGTATGCGGCGGTTCTTTCGATCATCGTTTTCTCGGCGGTGATGGTTGGAATGCTGGAAAAGGCCGAAGTGAAATACTTCCGTCCTGAAAAGAAACGAGGCCAATAGTGGATACCGCAGTGCAAAAACAAGTGAGATCACCGATGAACAAGGCAATACATATGTCACTGCCTGATGCGACAACTCCCACCGACCCGAGCGCCAACATCGTATCCGTGCGCGGTATCACGAAGTTCTACGGCTCGGACGTTCATGCCCTGGAAGATGTCAATCTTGACTTTCCGACAGGACAGATGACGACGTTGCTGGGGCCTTCGGGCTGCGGCAAGACAACCCTGCTGAAGATCATTGCCGGGCTGCTGGAAACCACGTCCGGCGAGGTCATGGTGAAAGGCAAGGCGGTGACCAGCCCCGGGCCCGAACGCGCATTCGTATTCCAGGATTTTGCGTTGCTGCCCTGGGCGACGGTTACCCGCAATGTTGCCTTTGGTCTGGAATTGACCGGTGTTCCGCTCAAGGAGCGTGAAGCCAAGGCAAAATCCTATATCGACAAGGTTGGACTGTCGGGGTTTGAGGACAAATACCCGCACGAATTGTCGGGTGGCGTGCGGCAACGGGTCGGGCTGGCGCGCGCGCTGGCAGTTGATGCTGATGTGCTGTTGATGGACGAACCGTTTTCTGCCGTTGACGAACAGAACCGGCGTAAATTTCAGGAAGATCTGCTGCACCTGCTTTCGGTGGAAAATAAGACCGTGATCTTCGTGACGCACTCGATCGAAGAGGCAGTCTATGTCTCTGACCAGATCGTCCTGCTGTCGCCACGACCGGGACGCATCCATTCGATTATCCGTCCAGAACTGGACCGTTCCAGCAGTCCCGATGATATCCGTCGCGACAAGGTTTACCTCGATACGGTCGAGGAAATCTGGGGCAACATCCGCGAGTATCTGGACTGAGGAGGCCGTAAAATGAAAGTTGCTGGATATGAAATCCCGCCCGTCTTCTCGCTGCTGATCTGGATTGGCCTCTGGGAAGTTGCTGGTCGAATGGACCTGGCGTTTATTTTGCCACCATTCTCATCGGTGCTCGGGGAACTCACCACGTTGATCGTGCGTCATGACTTCCTGGCGGCCGCTTGGCAGACGTTCCAGGCCTTCGCGATTGGCATGTTCTTTGCGATTACCGGCGGCATTGCCCTCGGATTCATCATGGGCACCAATAAGACGGCGAACAGCATATTGGGCATGTGGGTCAACATTTTTGCAAGTGCACCGCTGTCGTCAGTGGTTCCGGTGCTGATGCTGCTGTTTGGACTGGGGCAATTGACCGTGGTCGTAATCGTTGTGTTGTTCTCGATCTGGATCATTGCACTCGACACCTATGCCGGTGTTCACCACACGTCGAATTCCCTGAAAGAAATGGGACGTTCCTTCGGTGCCAACAAGACGCAGCTCTTGTTCAAAATTCTGTTTTGGGCGGCCTTGCCGGAAATTCTTGCCGGGGTTCGGCTTGGCCTTATCCGCGCGGTGAAGGGCATTGTGATCGGACAGCTGCTGCTGTCGGTCGTGGCGCTTGGCCGGATGTTCCGCACCTTTTCTGACAATTTCCAGTTTGAAGAGTTCTGGGCGCTGACGCTGATCCTGTTCGTATTTGCCCTGTTGTTCTCAACCCTGATCGGACGGTTGGAAAGCAAGGTTGAATATTACGCCGGTACCAGAGACTAGGGAGACGGAATGACCCAGGAGAGGGTGAAATTTCCGGCCAGAGAGCTTGAACTGTTTCTTGCAGAAGCATTTCAAACTCTGGATGTGCCTGTGGAAGACTCCCGCACCATCGCCAGCCTGATGGTTGAAGCCGACCTGCTTGGATATGACACGCATGGTTCGTTTCGACTTCGTCAATATGTGAACAGGCTGCGCGATGGTGGTAACAACCCCAACGCCAATGTGCATATCGCCACGGAGCGGGATTCCACCGCCGTGGTGGATGGTGACAATGGCATGGGACATCTGGCCATGGGTTATGCGGCCAATCTGGCGGTTGATAAGGCAAGATCCCATGGCAGTGCCTGGATAGGGGTTCGAAACGGCAATCATGCCGGGCCGGCGTCGCTCTATGTCAACATGATTGCCGAGCAGGATATGATCGGCATTGTCGGCGCGGTTGGCAGTGCCAATCACGTTGCTCCGTTTGGTGGTCTCGAGCTGCTGCTGGGGACCAACCCGCTGGCGATCTCTATTCCAGCCGGTCAGGCGCCGCCTTTTGTTCTGGACATGGCGACGACCAATGCGGCAGCTGGAAAAATCAAAGTGCTGGCGCAGCGCGGCGAACCCATGCCCGAAGGGTGGATGGTTGACCGACAGGGCGATCCATTGACCGATCCGACCCGACAGAGCGAGGGTCTGTTGCTGCCGATCGGCGGGCCAAAAGGGTATGGACTGGCGATGGCGATTGGATTGATAGCCGGCACGCTGAATGGGGCTTTGTTTGGCAAGGATGTTGTCAACTTCACCAAGGAGACGGGTACGCCGACCAATACCGGCCAGTTTGTTGCTGCCATATCGATCGAAGCTTTCGGCGATGTGGAAACATTCAAGACGACGGTGGATTCAATTTTCGCATCCTTTCGCCAATCCACCCCTTTCCCCGGTCACAGCCCTGTGCGAATACCCGGGCAGGAGCGGGGAGAGATTCGACATGAGCGGCAAACCGATGGAATTCCGCTGCATCCCAATCTCGTAAAAGCCCTGGCGGAAATTGCCTCCGAACTGAACATCAAAGCGCTGGACGCCACCTGAGCCAGTTAAACCGCATTGCCGCATTGGCGTGTATCTACAAACGAAAGAAACAAAATGAGTTTTATTTTTCCACCGCAACCCCAGACCATCCTGCCCATTCGCGGAAAGGACGAAGTGTTTCCGGTCAATCGGGTTTATTGTGTCGGTCGCAACTACGCAGCCCATGCCATTGAAATGGGGCATGACCCGGACAAGGAACCACCGTTTTTCTTTCAAAAAAACCCCGACAATATTTTGCTGCCCGGCAATGACTTTCCCTATCCGTCGATGACTGAAGATGTTCACCACGAAATTGAAATGGTGGTGGCGTTGAAATCCGGTGGCGACAATATTGCAGTCGCCGATGCAATGGAATGTGTCTATGGCTATGGTGTGTCTTTGGACATGACCCGCCGTGACTTGCAGGGCGAAATGAAAAAGCTTGGCCGGCCATGGGAAATTGGCAAGGCCTTTGAACATTCTGCACCCTGTTCCGAACTGGTTTCAGCTGAAGACATTGGTCACCCGACCCAAGGCGCTGTTTGGTTGAAAACCAATGGCGAGTTGCGTCAGGAAGGCGACCTCAATCAACTGATCTGGAAAATCCCTGAGATGATTTCCTACCTGTCCGATCTGTTTACGCTGCATTCCGGCGATATCATTCTCTCCGGTACACCGTCCGGTGTCGGCCCGGTCCAGAAGGGTGACCAGATGCATGGCTATGTTGAAGGTGTGGGCGAACTGAAGGTCAACGTGACCTGAATACGGTCGTGATCCAGTTGAACTGTTGAACATTGCGCAAGGCCTCCTGATCGGAGGCCTTGTTTGTTTGGGCCGATATAGAAAATTTACCGGGCCCGTTGCGCTTTTTCAGCAATCGGTTTTTTATGGCACGTTCTTGTTGTCGCAAACGGGTAAATGCAAGTGTCTGACCCCTATTCCAATCTCGGCTCACAGGACCGGGCTGTTCAGACCCGAATTGCTGAAGCGATGGAAGCGCGGTGCATTGACCCTGCACAGGTCGCCTTGCGCAGGGCCTATCTGAATGATCTGGAACTGCCAACCGGCGCACTGGCCGTTGAGTTTGGTTCGGGGACGGGCCATGTCACCAAGAACCTGATTGACATGGCCGGGGCGTCAAGCGCGCTCGGCATTGAACCGTCCCCGGTCATGGTTGACCGTGCACAGGCGCTGTTCAGCGCCGAACCGGCGCTCACATTCCAGACCGGTGACGCCAAGGCGTCGGGCCTGGAAGACGCCTCAGTGGACATGGTGCTGATGCATACTTTGCTGTGCCATGTGCCGGGCCCTGAAGACGTGGTGGCGGAAGCATTCAGAGTGCTCAAGCCGGGGGGCGTGTTGGCCATTTGTGATGGGGATTACGACACCGCAACAACGCAGATTGGCGACTTTGATCCGTTGGATCAGATCGTCCGGTTCATGCTTGATCAGAATGTCACCAACATGTGGATCATGCGTCAGATTGCCGACATTTTGTCCGGCCACGGCTTTGAACTGTCGCAGCGCCGCGCCCATGGCTATGTGGCCGAAGGCGAGGCCGCCTATTTCATGACGGTGATCGAGCGGGGGGCGGATAAGATGGTGGAAAACGGTCTTGTGTTCCCGCAAACCGGTGAGGCCCTGAAGGCGGAGGCCAAACTCCGTCTGGAGGCCAATCGGTTCTTTGGTTTCATGTCCTATGTCAGCCAGATTGCCCACAAGCCCAGGGGTGTGTGAAACCCACTATCGTTGCCCATCGCTATGACAAGGAATTCTTTCATGCTGCATCACGTCATTATTGGACAAGGCAAACCGCTTTTGATCCTGCACGGGTCGCGGTTGGATCACCGGCATATGATGGAAAGTCTGGAGCCGGAATTTGCGTCTGATGACGGGTGGCAGCGCATCTATGTCGATTTGCCCGGCCATGGGAAAAGTCCTCCACAGAATGATATTCGTTCCCAGGATGATCTTTTAAAGGTGGTCATGGATTTCACGTCACAGCTGCTGCCCGGGCAGTCGGTTGGAATTATTGGTGAATCGAGGGGCAGCTATCTGGCCCGTGGTATTGTCCAGCTGCGCCCGGAACTCGTTTCAGGCGTGGTTCTGATCGTTCCCGGTGGCAGTCCCACCAGCGATCCGGCCCGATTGCCAAAGCATCAGGTGATGGAACCCGACCCGTCGCTGCGGCCTGAACTGGCCGAGGAAGAACTGGGCCGGTTCGACTCATTCATGGTGGTGCAAAACCGGGAAATCATTGAGAAAACCCGACGCAGCAAAATACCAGCCTTTGAACTATGGGATGCCGAACAGGAGGAGCGGGTCAGCCAGGCGTTTGACTTTTCCTTCGAGAAATCCGGCGCCGTTTCAACATTTGACGGTCCCAGCCTGATTGTTACCGGACGACAGGACAGCATGTCCGGCTATCTTGATGCTGTTGATCTGTTGCCGGTTTTCCCACGTGCCAGTCTGGCGGTGCTGGATGCTGCCGGGCACGGGTTGACGTGGGAGAGACCGGCGCTGTTTTCAGCGTTGCTGCGCGACTGGCTGATGCGGATGGATGCAGCCGGCTAGCCGGCGGCCCGCGCAGAATTGCAATCAGTCCGGCAGGCCCGCTGTCCGCAGGGCGTCGCCGAACGCCTGTTGTTCTTTGACGTCTTTGTAGAGGTGAATTTTGGC
>CAJQPW010000331.1 GCA_905480295.1 uncultured Rhizobiaceae group bacterium
CGGACCTTCGCCATTGGCTTTGTCGACCTTTGGCGCTGATCCGCTCTTGCCGGCAGCCTCGGCATTTTCCTCGGCTTGAGGATTGCGCCCACGGCCACGACCACGGCCACGGACACGATCTTCAGAGCGATTATCATCACCTTCATTTTCGGTTTCACCGCGGGCTTCGCGTGCAGCCTGTTGCTCTTCTCGTGCCTGCTGTTGTGCGGCCTGAGCAGCGGCAACGAGGCGGTTATAATGCTCAGCAAACTGCCAGTAGCTCTGGGCGCCGACAGTATCGCCGGCCGTCTGGGCATCATTGGCAAGCTGGGCGTATTTTTCCGCGATATGCGCCGCCGTTCCCCGTATGCGAACGTCCGGCCCGTTAGATTCCATCGACCGGTTGAGCTGATTGCGGTTGTTGTTATTGCGATTGTTGTTGCCGCGACCGCGCGAACGCTGTCTGTTTTGCGATTGACCTTGTCTCATTCAATACTTCTTCTTTGAACACCACGACCGGTATCTTCACATCTCGGTCTGGTTTGATATGCCCGACTTTGGGGCTTTCTCTTAAGGGGCTTTGCCCCCGGTTAATGGCAGTTTCCCGCCAGGTGAATTTGGAACGTTTCAATCAGCAAACGACAAATCAGTTAGATTGTTCTGTAGCGAGCCACACGGATTATACCGGGCTCAAACAAACAGGATGTATCCAATCAAAATCTGCGGCTCCCCAATCCCGTTCCGCAATCTGTAATATTTTCCCTCGATTTATGCCGTCATGGGAGACGGAACCGACCAACCTGATTTTTGGGAGCGTACGAGCGCAACGCGCTTTCTACCTATAGAACTAATCTGTGGGGCGAAAAATGCAAGCTCTTTTTTAATCCGTCCCAAGTGTGGTTTCCCAGCGGCTAGGCTTGCCTGCATGGCGCTAAAACCATCGCGCGATCCCGTCCGGCCAAATCCTGACCGTGGTGCAGCACCATCCAGCCCGTCGCCTGTGCCAAATCGGCGACATCCCGGCGTTGGTTTGCACCAATCTCAAGCGCCAGAAACCCATCCACTTTCAGATATCCGGCTGCGCTGTTCAGGATGGCGGTATACGCATCCAATCCCGTTTCACCGCCATCCAGCGCCCGACGAGGGTCGTGGTCAAGCACTTCAATTGCCAGGCGGTCCACCGTTGCGGTTTCAATATAAGGAGGGTTGGAAACGATGAAATCAAACCGACCCTCAATCTGCTCAAACCAATTGCTACAATTCAGTTTGATACGGTTTTCCAGACCGTTAAGCGCAGCATTGTTGCCGGCCATTTCCAGCGCTTGTTGAGAAATATCCGAGGCCCAAGCGGTCGCAAGCGGTAATTCACTCAACAGGGCCAGCGCTATTGCACCTGTCCCCGTACCCAGATCCAGAAACCGCATTGGCTGGGATCGGTCTTCAATGCGGTCAAGGACCAATTCAATCAGACATTCAGTGTCATCGCGCGGTTCCAGCGTCGCCGAATTCAGCTGCAACACCAGGCCATGAAATTCCCTCTGGCCGATGATCCGATACACCGGTTCACCTGCCAGGCGTCGCTCTATCATCGCTTCGAATTCAGCGATGACAGCATCCGGACAAAATTCCGCGCTGCGGGCAATGAGCGAGGACTTGGTGAGACCTGAGGCTGCCATCAGCAAAAGCTGCACATCACGGCGCGATTCGGTCTGGCCATCCGTTTTCAGGCGTTCCACAGCTGCCGATTCGACCTGTTGATAGGTGCCTTTGTTCGTCACGCGCTATCAGGTCTCAGCATCGTCACCCAGCGCGGCCAACTGGCTGGCCTGAAAATCAGCGATCAACGCGTCGAACAACTCATCCAGCCCTTCGCCCTGAATCATCCGGTCCAGTTTGTACAATGTCAGGTTGATGCGGTGATCGGTGACCCTGCCCTGGGGGAAATTATAGGTTCTGATTCGTTCCGACCGGTCGCCGGAACCGACCTGGCCGCGCCGCGAGTCCGCCCGCTCCTGATCGATCTTTTGCCGTTCCATATCAAACAGCCGACTGCGCAATTCTTTCATCGCATTGGCCCGGTTCTGATGCTGGCTCTTTTCCGACGACATCACCACCACGCCGGTTGGAATGTGGGTAATGCGAACCGCTGAATCGGTCGTGTTCACATGCTGACCGCCCGCGCCGGAAGACCGCATCGTGTCGATACGAATATCCTCATTGCGAATTTCCACATCGACATCTTCTGCTTCCGGCAACACTGCAACCGTTGCAGCTGATGTATGCACGCGTCCCCCGGATTCCGTTTCCGGCACCCGCTGGACACGGTGCACACCGGATTCGAACTTCAGCCGGGCAAACACGCCTTTGCCGGTGATCGACGCAACGATTTCCTTGTAGCCGCCAACTTCACCGGCGCTTTCGCTCAAAACCTCAACCTTCCAGCGATGGGTTTCTGCATGGCGCTGATACATGCGAAACAGGTCGCCCGCAAACAGCGCGGCTTCCGAACCACCGGTTCCAGCGCGTAATTCGATGATGGCGTTCTTGTCATCCGCTGCATCTTTGGGCAGCAACAGCAGCTGCAATTGATCACCAAATTTTTCGATGACGGTTTTCAGCGGTGTCATTTCGGCTTCCGCCATCTCCCGCATTTCTGCATCCGTATCCGCATCTGCAAGCAATTCAACCAGCCCCATCAACTCGTCCTTGGCGGCCTCAAGTTCGCGAATCTTTTCAATAACCGGGCCCAGATCGGAGAACTCTTTCGCCAGTTTTACAAAGGTTTCCTGGTCAGGGTTGGAGCTCATTTGAGTCTCTATTTCCTGATGACGGTTGAGAATTTGGTCGATTTTTTCCTGGGGGAGCATGGCTGTCATTTTCAAGAGAGGGAATTTACGGCGGCGGTGAGGAACTCGGCTATAGGGGTATGCCCTGATGATCAGCGAGATCCCGCAAAACTTCAGTCATTGTCTGGCCCCCGATCGATTCGTCAATGGCCGCATTCACTGTATCTGTAACCACACCCATATTCATGGATCGCACCATCTCCTTGATCGGACCAATCGATGTCGGCGGCATGGAAATCGAACGGTATCCCACACCAAACAGGGCAAGTGCGGAAAGCGTATCACCGGCCAGTTCACCACACAGTTGCAACGGTGTGTTGTGACGTTCACAGGCGCGAACGATCTCGCGCAATGCCCTCAGGAATGGCCGCGACAGGGCGTTGAAGCGATTGGCCAGATAGGAACTGGAACGGTCGCTGGCAGCCATGAATTGAAACAGGTCATTTGTACCCACAGAAACAAAATCCACACGCTGCATCAACTCATCCAACTGCCACATCAATGTGGGCACTTCGATCATCGATCCGAGCAATATTTCGCTGGGCAGTTCGTGACCAAATTTCTTCTGGGCAGCGATTTCCTTGTCCAGCGTGGCCCGGACATTGTCGATCTCGGTGACCATGGTGACCATCGGCAACTTGATCTTGAGCTGGCGCCCCACGGACGCCTGCAACAGCGCGCGAAGCTGCATACGCATCAAGCCCGGACGGTCTATGGCGAGCCGGATGGCGCGCCAGCCCAGAGCCGGATTGTCTTCGGTGACGGTGCGCAGATAGGGCAGAACTTTGTCACCACCAATATCGAGTGTTCGAAATGTCACGGGTTTGCCACCGGCGGCATCAAGCACCGATTTGTAAAACTGGGTCTGCTCTTCCACCCGTGGCAGGCGACTTGCAATCATGAAATGCAGCTCTGTCCGGAAAAGACCAATGCCAGCCGCACCGGAATGTTCAAGCTGGGCGAGATCAACGGTCAATCCCGCATTGAGAAGAAGTTCAATATCCACACCGTCTCTGGTGACCGCTGGCTTGTCGCGCAGGGCATCGAACCGCGCTTCGCGCTTGGCCCTGAATTTGACCCTCTCCAGGTAACTTTCATTGACATCTTCCGGTGGGCGCAGATGGATGACGCCATCATCCCCATCCACAATGACCCGGTCACCGTTTTCTGCCCGGGCCACAAATCCCGATACCTGGCCAACCACGGCAATGCCAAGAGCACGGGCAACAATCACCACATGGCTGGAAACCGTGGCTTCTTCAATAATCAGCCCCCGCAATTTGGCGTTGTCATAGTCCAGCAGTTCGGCCGGTCCCATGGTCCTAGCGACAACAACGAAACTTTCCCCTTCGTTTCCGGTGGTTGCTGAATCGCCCATCAGTTGTTTCATCA
Source organism: uncultured Rhizobiaceae group bacterium (assembly GCA_905480295.1). Classification (GTDB taxonomy): domain Bacteria; phylum Pseudomonadota; class Alphaproteobacteria; order Rhizobiales; family Rhizobiaceae; genus Pseudahrensia. The sequence goes on from CAJQPW010000331.1 coordinate 4,218, forward strand.
ACCGCCGGGACAGATCATCGAGATCCGTAAGACGCTCGCGAAGGTAGGGATCGCTCGATCTCATCAAACGGGAGCGGTTTTCCTGACTCACTTTTTCTGTTGCTGCTTCCGCCGTCAGTCCCTGGCTGATCGCGGCCTCAATGCGCCGCACCCAGCCCCGGTCATTGGCAAACATGCGATAGCTTTCCAGCACTTCCATATGATCGTCGCCATCGGCGCCGTCCGTACGGTTAAAGTTGCGGCTGATCATTTCATCAACCGACGCACGCACGCTTTGAACCGCTATTGCAAGCCGGCTCATTTCGGTCTCTTCATCGTCACCAAACAGGTGTTCAACAACAACCCGCGGCTCATGAAGCACGACCTGGCCAATGCCAATCCCGGGGGCCAGCTTTGCCCCTGACAGGCTCACGGTACCGGACTGATCAAGCTCGGTTCCCTGTTGCGACAACCCCTTCAGGTCACCCGACGCCACCAGATCGCTGAGCACCATGGCAGCGGTCTCAAGCGCCTCGACGTCTTCTTCTTCATAGGCCTTGGTTTCAGTGGTCTGCACGACCAGAACACCAAGAGCACGGCCGGCACGCTTCATCGGCACACCGAGAAAGCTCTTGTACAATTCTTCACCGGTTTCCGGCAGATAGGCAAAGGCAGGGTGTTTTTCAGCTTCCGCCAGATTAAGCGGACGTCCTGCGGCAGCGATGGTTCCCACGAGGCCCTGACCAACCCGCAATTGCGACAGATGCACAGCTTCGGCTTTCAGACCGTAGGTACCGAACAGCTCCAGCACATCATCGGCGCGCCGCACGTATACTGAACACACCTGCGCACCCATTGCCGCAGCAATTTGCTGCACAATTCGATCGAGCCGCTCCTGGGGCCCAAGGGGTTCCGCCATCGCTTCGCGAAGATATTTCAGCAGAACCCGCGGACCAGTACCCTGGCCAAGCATGACGGATTCCTTATTCTAAACGCAGCTAATCTTTATCGAGACCGTAGACTGAATGCAAAGTTCGCACTGCCAGCTCTGTATAATCCTGGTCGATCAGGATCGAAATTTTGATTTCCGACGTGGTAATTGCCCGGATGTTAATGCTCTTTTCAGCAAGCGCCTGGAAGGCGGTTGAAGCCACGCCTGCATGGCTGCGCATGCCAATACCGATGACTGATACTTTCACCATACCCGGGTCGGACTGCACCACTTCATAGCCGATTTCCTGTTTCGACGATTCAAGCGTTTTCAGCGCTTTATCGAGATCTCCGGCGGGAACCGTAAACGTCATATCGGTGACACTTCCGTCTTCGGAAACATTTTGCACAATCATATCGACATTGACGTGGGCGTCAGCCAGAGGGCCAAATACTGCAGCGGCAATACCGGGGCGGTCGGACACCCGGCGCAGGGATATCTGAGCTTCGTCTTTTGCGTAGGCGATGCCGGTGACGGTTTGCTGTTCCAATATTTCATCCTCATTGCAAATCAGGGTTCCAGGCGGGTTGGCACCTTCGCTGGAATCGATGGAATCGGGGTCATCGAAGCTGGAGCGGACAAAGGTTCGCACACCGTGCACCATTGCCAGTTCAACCGAACGCACCTGCAATACTTTGGCACCCAATGAGGCCATTTCAAGCATTTCTTCGAAAGTAATCTTATCAAGCCGCTTTGCCGATGGTGCGATTCGGGGGTCAGTTGTGTAAACCCCATCAACATCGGTGTAGATGTCGCAGCGGTCTGCCTTGACCCCGGCGGCAAGCGCAACGGCGCTGGTATCGGACCCACCGCGCCCAAGGGTGGCAATGCGATTGTCCGGCGCAACACCCTGAAAACCGGCAACAACAGCGACCTGCCCCCGGCTCATACGGTCAACAAGATCGGAACCGTCAATATCTTCAATCCTTGCCGCACCGTGGGCATTATCGGTCTTCACCGGGATCTGCCAGCCCAGCCAGGAGCGGGCGTCTACCCCCATCGACTGCAACGCAATTGCAAGCAATCCGCTGGTAACCTGTTCACCGGATGCGACGATGGAATCATATTCACGGGCGTCGAAAATCGGGGCGTTAGCACCCGTTACCCGGGGCATTTGATTGACCCATTCGACCAGCTCATTGGTCTTGCCCGCCATGGCGGAAACAATGACGGCCACCTCATGACCGGCCTCGTGCTCACGTTTAACGTGGCGGGCAACGTTATAGATGCGTTCCAGGTCGGCAACCGAAGTGCCGCCAAATTTCATCACCAATCGAGCCATCAGGCGCAGTCATCCAGATTTCAAACAAAAGCGCTCCCCGGAAGCGGGGAGCGATGATCCCGCGCTGCATAAACCAAGCAGCGCCGCAGGGCAACGCAGAAGGGCAATGTTGTGTGATCAGAAATATAGTCGTGATGAGGAACAAAGAAGGCCGGGAGATCGTCGTCCCGGCCTTCCATTCGTAAAAAGCTGGATGCTTACATGGTTTACAATTCGTCCGGCACGCCCGCGAACGGAGCGGTATCGAGCAGATCGAATGTTCCGGCACCGCGGCGGTCCTGGTCGAGAAGCGAAACAAATCCGAACCGGGTTCGAATGCCAACCATAACGGCGTGCTCGGTTCCTCGATCGGTGACGTCAAGTTCAATCTCAGGGGGTTCATCAAGATCAACATGCCAACCCTCGTAACGGGCGAAATAGGATAACGGCGACAAACCCACCTGGTGCTCATATTCAAGTCCCCAAGTCAGTCCGTGGGGATCGCCTTCGTCACTTCTATCGAAGGACCCGCCGGCATAGGTCACTTCAGCTTCGAGCCTGTCATGAGGCGTTACGAAATATCGCGCCACTCCCCGAACGAACCAGCCATCGTCCCAGCTGTCAGCGTCATTCAAAACATCCCACGCTCCGCCACCTTGAACAACAAAGGTCGTATTGCCGACAAATTGTGCCACCTCGACACCGGCCAACAGCGTGCCCGCATTCGAATCATCATCAATTGCAGACGTACCGGAAAAACTCAAAAAACCGCCCAGGGCATGGCTTTGCGAGTCCCGTTGAAAAACATGGGCACCGGCCTGAAAAGCGCTGTATGCAGAGTCTGCATCTCCGTCTTCGTCGTAAAGTCCGGCATAACTGCCCAATGTTTCCAATTGCAGCGAAAGACCGTCGGCCTCACCGAACCGAACCCTCGCATCACCCTGTATTTTGAAGACAGCATCTGCGTCAAAATCACTGTCGTCGGAGACCGGGAATCCCACACCAATAGAGAGTGAAATGATTGCATCGGCCCAGGGATCCTGAGTGGCCGGGGGAACCTCGTCCATGACCACCAGATCGGCTGCATTGCTGACGGATGAAGACAAGAGCAAGGTCAGGGCAGGAATAACGCCCAGCCCAATTTTCTTTATATACATAATATTCCCTTCCTGGAATTAGGCCAATACTTATCTTTCGAAGACTTCGCCGGAGAGAAATTTTCGACAAGATTTCATCTTTACTAAAAAGAGATAGTTTTATTTTTGATTTTCTCTTTATGAGATATTTATTGGGCTAAAATTCTTCAAAAAAACTGCACGAATATTATTGCCAAGCAGCGAAATTGGAGGAAAAATTTCCCTCATCGAAATAGCTACATTTTTTCAATTAGTTATGAGGATTCTCGAATACAGCCCGACAGTACGCACGAAGAGGTTCGCCAGTGTTCCCGATGTTTGTTGCAAAAAAACAACAAAATGCAGCGTCATTTTCAAGCATTCAGCTGAGTTCTTAGCAAATTTACAGCAAAATTCGTGGTCGATTCACGAAAGCTCAACATTCACCATCTGTCTTGGTGCCCGACGGGTTAGCAATTGAGGTTGGCCATCCCGGATTACAATGTTTTCTTCATGCACTAATATGCCTACATTCTGTCCGGCGTCACTTATCGGAACAGCCATGCTGGGTTCCAAAGTCATGACTGCCCCTTCTTCCATAATGGTGTGATCCCAGTCGATCAGGGACGGGGTTTCGGTGAGCTGTATTCCAAGCCCGTGTCCCAATCGCCCAACGTTGCCGTTGCCATTACTGCTGCTTCCAGTGTTGTCGCTGCCGCCGTCGCCAATAACCTGTTGCATGGCATGGAAGATTTCCGAACATGTTGCTCCCGGCCGCGCGGCCGCAAGTCCGGCTTCCGTTGCCAGCCAAAGAATCTCATGGGCCCGCTTGACGGCATCATTGGGTTCACCAATCGAAAAATTCCGGTCAAAATCGCAGAAATAACCATTCAGCGTGGCGCCAGTATCCAGCATCAATACATCGCCATCCTGCAGGGGCGTGGCATCAGGTGGCGATATGACATCCCCATAGCCCAGTTGGCCGGCCCCACCGACCAGATAGGGAACATCTTCAGCGCCCTGGCGCAACAATTCCATCTTAAAATTAGCGAAGCTTTCACGCAGCGGCTGGCCGACCGAAAACAGAGACGAAGCCTGGTCAAATGCATTACAGGCAATCGAGCAGATTGCAGAGATCAGAGCAATCTCAGCCTCCGACTTAACAAAGCGCAGGGCGGCAATCAGTGGTGATGCATCGACAAACCGGGTTCGAGTCAGATTGAACCGAAGGGTTTGGAAGTCCGTCAATGGCATGCGCAACTGGCTTTCGCGGCCCATCATCATGCCGACGGTAGAAAAGTGTTCGAGTACGGATTGAACCAGACTTATCCCATCATCATCGCTGTGTGGTGATGACCAGGTTCGAATATCGTCCAGCCATGTTTGCTGCATCAGCGGCGCGCCAATTTCCGGCACCACGGCAATTGGCTTTCCCGAAGATGGCACGATGACGAACCAGGGGCGCGTCGGACTTTGCCAAAACAGGGTGCGAAACCCGGAGAAATAACGCACTTCCGGTTCGCTCATCAAAAACAGGGCATCCAGACCCTGCGCCCGCATCAACTGTTGAGCACGCTCGGTTCGGTGTTCAAACTCTGCAGGCTCGAAGTCCATCAGGCAGGACCTTCAGATATGTAACACAGGACCCGCGAATGATCCGTGATCCCAAGCTTTGCCGGATCATCGAGATTGATCAAGGCAGCCAGGCCGGCCGCGCCCGAGGGGGTGGTCTCCACACCCAACGTTTTGAGGTGTTCAACACAATCCTCAACAAGCGCGTCGTCAATGGTGACAAAATAATCTGCTTCAAGTGCAAGGTATTTGAGCGCGAGGTGAGATGGCGTTTTGCAATCAAGCCTCCCCATTGACGAAACCGGACCCGATGTATCGACACAACGACCCGCTTTAATGCTTTCTATCAATGCGGGCGCCCAAAGCGGTTCGACCACAACAACCTGAACATCGTCGCCCCAACAGGCGCGGGCGGTGACGGTGCAACTTGCGGCAAGCCCGCCCACACCTGCCTGAAGGAAAACATGGGTGGGAGGTTGCGCAATCTGGTCGGCAACCTCATGACCCATGATCTAATAGCCTTCCATTACGTCGCGCGGCGGGTCGCTGTAACCAATCCAGCTGCCATCCGACAGCAAGTTCCAGCCATTTTCCTCTGCCATTTGCTTGGACGCCGCCATGCTGGCTTCATAATCAGCGCCTGCACGTTCGACCACGGCACCTTTATCACGCAGCCGGTCTGCGAACCCTTCCGGCACTGTGTCCGACAGCAGGACCACGGCATTCGCTCCAAATAGACGCGCACCAGCGGCCATTGAAAGCCCATGGTTTCCGGCACTGGCGCAAATGAATGTTACGCCTTCCAGCGCTGTTTCCAGCGCTTCACGACTGGCACCCGACCCGGCTTTTTTTGCCGCGAGCTTGGCGATTGCATAGGCGGCACCCAGGGCCTTGAAAGATCCCAGCCCCATGCGCTGATCTTCCATTTTCAGCCAGACTTCAGCCACCTTGGCCTGCTCAGCAAGCGCCGGGGAAGAACGCAGTTCGGTGGTATGTTTGACGGGACATTGCGCGTAGAGCGCAAGAGCCGCGCGGGCGTCGGTCTCTACCGTGCCTGCAGCAAGCTCTGATTGATCTTTCAGGCCCGTTTTTCGCCATGGGTTTGAGATGAAGTCTACCGGCATGTTGATCCTTTCGCCGAAGGGCGGCCTTGAATGGCTCGATTCGACATCAGATTACCTATGGCAACAAATTGCCGCATGTCAAAACCCTTGCCTTTTTGGTGCCAAAAACCGACACAGGGTCAACAAAGGAGCCCATCATGCCCGTATCTTCGGCGCGAACACCGATTTCGCACAACAGCACCGTCGATCAGTCGGAAATTGATCATTTTTCATCTCTGGCCAGCCAATGGTGGGATCCGACCGGTAAGTTTAAGCCCCTGCATAAGTTCAACCCGGTTCGGCTTACCTATATCCGCGAAAAACTCTGTGAGCGATTTGATCGGGATTTCAAAGCGCCAAATGCTCTGGAAGGTCTGCGTATTCTCGACATTGGTTGTGGCGGCGGATTGCTGAGCGAACCCATTGCTAAAATGGGGGCCACCGTGGTTGGTGTGGACGCCGGCGCAACCAATATTGAAGTGGCAAAATTACACGCCGGTCAGTCCGGCGTGACCATCGATTATCGCGCAACTACTGCCGAAGATCTCGCAGCTTCCGGTGAACAGTTTGACGTTGTTCTCAATATGGAAGTGGTCGAACACGTTGCCGATGTGGATCTATTCATGACTGCGTGCGCCGAGATGGTGAAGCCTGGCGGAGTTATGATTGTTGCCACCATAAACCGCACCCGCAAGGCGCAGGCTTTGGCGATCTTCATGGCTGAACAGGTGCTGCGCTGGCTGCCCCGTGGCACTCATCAATATGAAAAGCTGGTTCGCCCGGAAGAGCTGGAAGCGCCCCTCAACAGTGCCGGCATGCAGGTCATCGACCGGCTTGGCGTGTTTTACAATCCTGTTCACGACACCTGGAACCGGTCGCGCGATATGGATGTCAATTATATGCTGCTCGCAGAACGGCCCCTATAACAAAAGATCAGATTAGTTGGCGTCTTCCGGCACAGGCGGCAGTGGCACAACACCCACCCCTTCATCGAGAAGCCCCTCGACTTCTTCGCGGTTGGCCTCACCATAAATGCCGCGCTCTTCCGACTCACCATAATGAATCTTGCGCGCTTCTTCGGGAAACCGATCGCCGACATTTTCGGCACCATCGGTCATTTTTTCGCGGAGTTTTTTCAGCTCCACGGCAAGGGCCCGGCGATTGGCATCGGTGGTGGCGACAGCCATCTTTTCTTTCTGCCGACCTGTAGACACCGATGGTGCCATCAGGGATTTTTCGACCTTGACTGAACCGCAGACCGGACAGCTGACCAGACCACGCTGCTTTTGGCCGTCAAAATCCTGAGACGAAGAAAACCAGCCGTCGAAGCCGTGGTCATTGTCACAAATGAGGTTGAAGCTGATCACGCAACCTGCTCCGACGCGTCGACACTATGAACCAGATTGAAGGCACGGTTGTTGACGAGATTTGGAATTTTCGCACGGGCGGCGGCCGCCTGTTCGGTATCAATTTCCGCAAGTGCAACCCCCGGCTGATCACCATCCACTTCGGCAATCACCTCTCCCCACGGATTGATGATGAGCGAATGGCCAAAGGTTTCCCGCCCATCTGCCAGATCGCCGCCTTGGGCGGCGGCAACAAGATAGGCACCATTTTCGATCGCCCGGGAACGCAAAAGGGCATGCCAGTGCGCCCGGCCTGTCTGGCGTGTGAAACAGGATGGACTGGTCAGAACTTCAACCCCGGCGCGGCCATAGGTGGTGAACAATTCCGGAAAACGACAGTCGTAACAGATCGCCAGACCCAGCGAGGCCCCATTGACGGTGCTGATTACTGCGCGGGTTCCTGGACGATAAACTGCGGATTCACGCCAGGATTCACCATTGTCCAGGTCCACATCGAACATGTGGATTTTATCATAGGTGGCCAGTTGACTGCCATCAGGCGCAAACAGGTAGGCGCGGTTTGCAGCCTGCCCCGGCCCGACGAGGATGGGCGTGGAACCGATGTGAAGTGTGACACCCAGCTCTGCAGCCAACTTTGAAGCTGCAGGTGCAACAGGATCATCTTCCTCCGGTTTGATGGCAGCGAAGAAGGCGGTTCTTTCCTGTTGAACCAGACCTGTCATTTCAGGCGTTTGAACATATTGAGCGCCTTGAGCAGCGGCAGCACGAATACCGGCCTCCATCGCCTCGATATTGGTTGCAACATCTGTGCCGCTGCTGAGTTGCACCACGGCAGCTGTAAATGTGGGCATGGACTGCTCCTACGCCTTCAAAAGGCTCTCAAGATTGCCAGACCGCTCCATCGCCATCAAGTCGTCACATCCTCCGACATGAATGTCACCGACGAAGATCTGCGGAAAAGTAGACAGACCTTCGGAACGTTTCACCATTTCGCGCCGCAGTTCCGGGTCAAATGTCGCGTCATGCTCAACGAAGTCGACCCCCTTGTGCTTCAGCAGGTTCTTCGCCGCAGTACAATAACCGCAAAATTGGCGCGTATAGATCGAAATCTCAGTCATCAAGTCGCCCTGTTGATTATGCTTTGATTGGATATAGGGATCATTGATCGTTGTTCGCAACCCCATTGCCAACCCTGGAGAAAGTTAGGCAATCAATTTTTTGAGCGCCCTTGCGCCGCAGCGCCCGGGAACAGGCCTGTAAGGTCGCGCCGGTGGTATAGACATCATCAACCAGTATCAGGTGTTGCCCACGCACATTGATTTCCTGATCATGTGGTACCCGAAACGCGCCACGCACGTTAAGCTGACGGCCCTTTGCATTCAGACCCACCTGCTGCCGCGTGGCCCGGGTGCGCATCAATATCCGGCCATCATAGTCCAGCTTCCAAATCCGGGCGAGATGACGGGCAAGGTCTGCCGATTGGTTATAACGCCGCGAAAACAACCGCCGGCGATGCAGGGGCACGGGTACCAAACGCGCGCCCGGCTCCACAAGATCGGCTCCTGCGCGCGCCATCCACTCGGCCATCCACGGTGCCAGATCGGCGCGATCAGAGAATTTCAACCCGCTGACGATTTTCCGCGAAACCTGATCATGCAAAACTGCAGAGCGGGCCCGGTCAAAGTCTGGTGGATCGGCAATGGCCTGTGCGCTGATGACGTCTGGACCCAGGTCCCGGGAAAATGGCGTGCCGAATATTGTGCAATAGGGACGTTCGATGAATTGAAGTTCCGCCCAACAGGAGGGGCATGTACCCCCCTGCCGTCCGACGATCGTTTCGCAAGCCAGGCATGTTGGAGGCAATAAAACGTCCACCAGGCTGCCCATCTTCGCCTTCACGGCGGAAGGGATTACCTGCCTCAGCCGAAATTCTGCCTTTTGCTCAGCCATGGGGAAATTGTGAACCTTTTTTGCTGCCGGGGATAGATGGCGCGACCAAGTCGTGGCACAGCAGAGGGCAAATGGAGATTAAGCCGTGTTCGATGACACAAAACATGACCTGCACCTGAACCGGGCCCTGGGCCGGTTTGAACAGGGAAATGATTTCCTGCTGCTGCATGCGGCGGCGGACATGGTTGAACGATTGTCGGCGGTAAAGTTGGAATTTGAAACAGCTGTGACGCTGTTTTGTCGGACGCCGGGCGTTGTTGATCTGTTTCAGTCGTCCAACCAGATCAAACAGCTGATGCGGGTTGAAGAGCGCCGCCATCTTGGCGTTGCAGATAAGATTGCAACACCGGACCATCTGCGCCTTGAAGAGCAAAGTGTTGATCTTGTCCTGGCACCGCTGACCTTGCACTGGTCGAATGACCTGCCCGGCAGCCTGATCCAGATCCTGCGCAGTCTGCGGCCCAATGGCCTGATGCTCGCGACCCTTCCCGGTCCGGATACATTGATTGAGTTGCGACAAAGTCTGTTACAGGCAGAAGCCGAAATTACCGGTGGTGCCGCCAACCGGATTGACCCGTTTACAGACATTCGCGACGCCGGTGGACTGTTACAGCGGGCCGGATTTTCCCTGCCCGTTGTCGATCAGGAACTGCTGACGGTCCGCTATGATACAGCTCTGGATCTGATCCGCGATTTGCGGCGGTTTGGTGCGACTTCACACCTTGCAAAACAACCAACGGATGCAACCATCCCGGCCCTGAATCGCGCCATCATTGCCCGCATGGTGGAGATATATGCGGACCGATTTTCAGACGCAGATGGCCGCATACGCGCAAGTTTCAGTCTGATTTCACTTTCCGGATGGTCTCCGCACGAAAGCCAGCAGAAACCGCTGAGGCCCGGATCGGCCAAGTCACGGCTCGCCGATGCCCTTAATGTCGAAGAAGTTAAGCTGAAACGCTGAGCGCGCGGCTCTAGCAGTCAGCCTGAGTTGTACCATCCTGGTAAACGATACAGGGCTGAGTCGGATTCTTCTGCAACACGCTGCGACGGATGATATAGGTCCGGGTGCCGGATTCCTCGTCAACGGAACCGGTAACGGTGCTGTCTATTTGTCGATCTGAACCACCATTGCCGATCCAGGCAAGCGTTTGACTTCCTGATTGGACCATCGGCACCAGAAGGATTGCGGCCAACAGGCCCAAAACACTGAATCCAATAGCTGATTTCAGAGACGTCAGGCCCATAAGTCCTTCAATCTGCTGTTTTTCAGCCTCGTGTCTGTCCTTCAAACCCGCCATAATGGTAATCCAATCCTTAACCAAGTCGGTCGAATTTTAACAATCACTCATAAAGAGTTCGTTACCACGACTACAGCAGCTCCTGCAGCGCTGGTATCAGCGGAAGGTCGGCTTCGGGCATCGGATAGTCTCGCAAGTTCTTTGCGCGCACCCATTTCAACGCCTGCCCTTCGTTTGATCGTGCGGCCCCCCACCAGCGCCGACAGATGAATAAGGGCATCAGCAGGTGAAAATCATCATAGGCATGACTGGCGAACGTTAAGGGTGCCAAACAGGCGGGTTTTGTCTCAACGTCCAATTCCTCACGCAATTCGCGGATCAGCGATTCTTCAGGCGTTTCACCAACCTCCACTTTGCCACCGGGAAACTCCCATAGTCCCGCCATCGACTTTCCCGAAGGTCGCTGGGCCAACAGTATGCGGTCATCAGCGTCGATGAGTGCACATGCAACGACAAGTACGAGTTTTTTTGTCATGGGAATCAGCCGTGATATCCAGTCGGGGCCTGTCTATAAGCATATCGATAGACTTCAGAGAAGCCTTCACTTTCATACAGGGCGACAGCCGGACGGTTTTCGGCCACCACCTGTAGCCAGGCTTGCCGGGCACCACGATCGCGACCCCACAACATGGCGTTCCGCAATATTTGCCGGGCAAAGCCCTGCCCGCGCATTTTGGGATTGGAAACAATTTCAAACAGGCCAACAAGATCACCAAACCGCACCGCCATGGCCGCCGCTTGTGGCACCCCGTCATCATCTTCCAGCAAGAACAACCCCACATCCCCGGTGACCAGGCCGATCAACTCAGAGAGCCCGGGTTTCACCGACACGGAAAAACTTTCCATTGCGATACATTGATCAACCCAGCGGCCAACGTCCTGCAGCGGCAATTGGCTGACTGCTCCGGAGAGATCAGTGTGCGTCAAATCAAGGGTCATGACGCGGGTTTCATCAAAACGTCGCCAGTTTTGCCGGTTGAAAATCTGGTCCAACTGGGGCGGGGCGAGAGGAGACTGGCGGAAGATCAATGGCCTGCCAAAACTTTGAAACCTGCGCGCGACCCGTTCGATACGACGCTCCAGATCCGACTGATCTCCCGGGTCCAGGGGATTGACCGAATTGAGGCGTTTGGATGGATGACCGGCGGTCAAACGGATTGCCCAGGTGCCATCAAATGTGGTGCTTGCAGCAGGCCACGATCGAAAACTGACAGCTTCAAGCCGACGCACGCGAGACAGGCCAAATACCTTCATCGCTGGGTTCAAAGCACCATGTCTCCGTCGGTTGTCATGTGGTTTGCCATCACCTGCCTGTGGGCCAAGCCCCAATTCCGGATTTGCAACTTTACGCCACTAACTGCGATAATCCCCGTTAATCGCAACATATTCTTTGGTCAGATCACAGGTCCATACCTGCGCAACACCATCACCAAGTCCGATGTCCACGGCAATGTTAATTTCGTCCTGCTGCATCACTGCAGTCGCTGCCGCCTCATCATAATCGGGGTCCCGTTCACCTGCGCTGGCGACCTGTATGCCTCCAAATGAAATCGTCAATAGGTCACGGTCAGCAGGCTCTCCAGCCTTGCCGACGGCCATTACCACACGACCCCAATTGGCGTCTTCTCCGGCAACAGCCGTTTTGACCAAAGGTGAATTGGCGATTGAAAGAGCAATGACGCGGGCAGATTGATCGCTGACAGCACCACTGACGTTGATTTCGACCTGTTTGGTGGCCCCTTCCCCGTCCCGCACAATCTGTAGTGCGAGGTCCTTGAGAACCGCCTGCAGCGCGGTATCAAAGGCCGGCAATCGGGGATCGTCAGCGTTTTGAATCGGCAAGACGTCCTGCGCGCCGGTCGCAAACAGCAATACGGTATCGCTGGTGGATGTATCGCTGTCGACGGTAATGGCATTAAAGCTGCCACCGACCGATCGGTTCAACGCCGATTGTAAAATATCCGAATGCACCGGCGCGTCGGTGACCACAAATGACAACATGGTGGCCATGTCCGGCGCAATCATGCCCGACCCTTTCGCAATGCCATTGATGCGGCAGGTCTGTCCGTCGAGTTCAAACGTCGACGTCGCAACCTTTGCATAAGTGTCGGTCGTCATGATGGCTTCGGCTGCGTTGTTCCATCGATCAGCACTGGAAGAGCGGTTCATGTCGACAAGACGATGGGCAAACCCGCCTGCGTCCAAAGGCTCACCGATCACCCCGGTTGAGGCGAGGTAGATTTCCTGTGTCTCGCAACCACACGCAGCAGCAGCTGCTTCCGCAGTCTGTAACGTCGCCTGTCGCCCCTTCAGGCCGGTAAATGCATTGGCATTGCCAGCGTTGACAACCACCGCGCTGGCGCTTGGCGTGGTGGATGCGGCCAGAACCTCCCGACACCAGTCGACGGGCGCAGAAGCGCATTTGGACTTGGTGAACACCCCGGCGACACTGGCCGGATTATCAAAAACCATCAACAACAGATCGGTGCGGTCGGCATATTTGATACCGGCCTGAGCCGTCGCCATTCTCACACCGGACAACGGTGGCAGTTTGACGGTCGTCTTTGGTGCCAGGGGGGAGACTTTCATGGCGCGGGCCTACTTCACTTCGGGCAGCTTCAGGCTTTCGTCCAGCAATTTTACGCCCAATTTCTCACGTCCGGACTTCACCGATTCCGTATAGGCCTCGGTCAGCAGCAATTGCTGAAGTTGGTTCTTGGACTGTTCGAATGTTGGCAGAGGTTGGTCAATGCGCTTTTCCACCTTGATTACATGGAACCCGAACTGGGTCTGTACTGGGCTCTTCGTGAACGCACCCGGTTCCAAGGCAAATGCAGCAGCTTCAAACGCAGGCACCATCTGTCCCTTGCCAAATTCACCAAGATCACCACCCTTTGGTCCGCTGGGGCCGGTCGATTTTGATTTGGCCAGCTCAGCAAAATCTGCTCCGCTTTCGAGCTCCTTGATGATCGCCTTGGCCTCTTCTTCAGTTTTCACCAGAATATGTCTTGCACTGACCTTTTGCTCTGGTTTTGCACCCGCCATTTCGGCATCAAAACGCGCCTTCATCTTTTCTTCGGTCACAACAGGCTGAATCTTGCTTTGGAAATATCCGTTATGCAGTGCACGGGCCTGCAACAGGGCAATCCGTCGTTTCACGGCTGCGTCCTGATCCAAACCTTCCTGTTTCGCCAATATCGCAAGCGTGTTGAAGTCAATCAGCGAGTCCAGCACCCGGGCCCGGCGCTCGGTTTCGGGAAAGTTCTGGAACTGTTGCCCCATATCGAGCAATGCCTGGTCAACATCGGCGGCAGTGATGGAATGGTCTCCCACGGTGGCCAGCACCTTGCTGTCCTGGGCAAAAACAGTTCCCGTCACACTGCCTTGGATCAACAACACAGAGGCCGTCAACAGCACCCGTTTCTTGAGTTTTCTTGTCTGGGAAGGGAAGAGTGAAAATGGGGTCATGTAGCGTTCCATACCTGGTGTGTTTAGCGGGTTATGTGTTCCATAATATACGAAGAACAAGGGTTGAAGGATTTCAAGCCAATTTTGCGTGTATGTCTCAGGTAGTGCGTCCGTTGACAAGCCTTAATACCCCTCTTATCTGTCCCTGAAGCCAGCGTCCACCAACACGGGGTGTGAACCCCCAAATTGACGCAAAAATTCGAGATTATATCCTCTTGGGTCCGATTTGACGAAATGACGGACGAAGAGCGTTAGGGAAAACATTCATGATCAGCTTTGGCGGTATCGCACGTAAATTCTTCGGTTCGGAGAACGACCGGCAGGTTAAAAAATATCAACCCAAGGTTGATGCCATCAATGCGATGGAGGGGGAGCTCGAAGCCCTAAACGACGAGCAACTGGCTGGAAAAACTGACGAATTCAGAAAAATGATCGACGAGGGAACATCTCTCGACGACCTGCTGGTGCCTGCATTTGCCGTTGCCCGTGAGGCCTCAAAACGGGCACTCAGCATGCGCCCGTTTGACGTCCAGCTGGTCGGCGGCATGATCCTGCACGAGGGAAAAATTTCCGAAATGCGCACCGGTGAAGGTAAAACCCTGGTTGCAACATTGCCGGTCTATCTCAATGCGCTGAGTGGTGAAGGCGTGCATGTTGTGACCACCAACGACTATCTGGCATCACGCGATGCAGAGTGGATGGGCCGACTTTATGGTTTTTTAGGCATGACCACAGGTGTGATTGTTCATGAACTTGATGATGCGGAACGTCAGGAAGCCTATAATTGCGACATCACCTACGGCACAAACAACGAATTCGGGTTCGATTATCTGCGCGACAACATGAAAATGGAAATCGAGGAGATGGTGCAGCGCGAGCACAATTTCGCGATCGTCGATGAGGTTGACTCAATTCTGGTGGATGAAGCGCGGACCCCGCTGATCATTTCCGGTCCGGTTGACGACAAATCGGACCTGTACACGACGATTGACCAGTTTATTCCCAATGTGGCCGACGAAGATTACGAACTTGATGAAAAGCAACGGGCCGTAAACTTCACTGAAGACGGTACCGAAAAGCTGGAAAACCTTCTCAAGGAAGCGAAAATTCTGAAATCAGGTTCGCTCTATGATGTGGAAAATGTGGGAATCGTCCATCACGTCAACAACGCTCTGAAGGCGCACAAGCTTTTCACCCGGGACAAGGACTACATGGTCCGCAATGGCGAAGTGGTGATCATCGACGAATTCACCGGTCGCGCGATGGCCGGACGCCGTTTCTCCGATGGCCAGCATCAAGCGCTGGAAGCCAAGGAAAAAGTCGCAATCCAGCCGGAAAACCAGACACTGGCTTCGATTACGTTCCAGAACTATTTCCGCATGTATGAAAAACTGGCAGGTATGACCGGTACAGCGATGACGGAAGCGTCAGAATTTGCTGACATCTACAAGCTAGATGTGATTGAAGTCCCGACCAATATGCCGGTGGTCCGCATTGACGAGGACGATGAGGTTTATCGCACGGTTGAAGAAAAATACGTCGCCGTTGTGCTGGATATTGTTGCCGCCCAAAACAAGGGACAACCGGTGCTTGTCGGCACGACTTCTATTGAGAAGTCTGAACTCCTGTCCTCCATGCTCGCCGACAAAAACCAGCTCTCCGGGATGGTTCAGTCCATCCAGGCCCGGCTCGATGCCATCAAGGAAGGCAAAGAGCCCGAACTGCGGGCCTATATCGAGGAATCATTAACAGGCTTGAAGGGTGCTATTGAAGCCGGCGGTGTCAAACACGAAGTTCTCAACGCCCGCTACCATGAACAGGAAGCCTATATCATTTCCCAGGCCGGTGTACCCGGCGCGGTAACGATTGCGACAAACATGGCTGGTCGCGGAACCGACATTCAGCTCGGGGGCAATCTCGACATGCGTCTGGAACGTGAACTGGAAGACAAAACGGCCAAGCAGGCAGAAAAGCTGACCACACAGATCACCGAAGAGGTTGCCAAGCTGAAGGAACAGGCGCTGGCTGCCGGTGGCCTTTATGTTCTGGCGACAGAGCGTCATGAAAGCCGACGCATCGACAATCAGCTGCGCGGTCGTTCCGGTCGTCAGGGTGACCCTGGCCGATCAAAGTTCTTCTTGTCCCTGCAGGACGATCTGATGCGCATTTTCGGTTCCGACCGCATGGACGGCATGTTGCAAAAACTTGGTCTGCAGGAAGGTGAAGCAATTGTGCATCCCTGGATCAACAAGGCGCTGGAAAAAGCCCAGCAAAAGGTTGAGGCTCGAAATTTCGACATTCGTAAGAATCTGCTGAAATTCGATGATGTGATGAACGATCAGCGTAAAGTCGTCTTCGATCAGCGCATTGAAATGATGGAGGGCGAAGATATGTCCGAAATCATCGGTGAGATGCGTGAAGAAGTTGTCGAAGGCCTGATCACCGCAACGATCCCGGAAAAAGCCTATCCGGACGAATGGAAAATCGACGAACTGCACGAAGGCGTGCAGCAATATCTCAATCTCGACCTGCCGGTAGCTGAGTGGGCCGATGAAGAAGGCATTGACGATCAAGGGGTTCGCGAGCGCATTCTTGAAGCTGCCAACACGGCCGCTGCCGAACGCTCGGAACGGTTTGGACCGGAAGTCACTGCCATGGTGGAGAAGTCAATTCTTCTGCAAACGCTGGATCACTTGTGGCGTGAACATCTGGAAAATCTCGAACATCTGCGTTCTGTGATCGGATTCAGAGGTTATGGACAGCGCGACCCGCTGTCGGAATATAAGTCTGAAAGCTTTGAGTTGTTCAACAGCCTTTTGGGCAATCTGCGACAGGCGGTTACCGCTCAGATGATGCGCGTGGAACTGGTACAACAGGCCGCCGCGGAAGAGTACGAACCGCTGGAGATGCATGAGCGCCATTCGGACCCGATCACCGGTGAAAATGAGCTTGAAGACTATGATGGTGCAGATTACGGCCGCGCAATCGTCACACCGTCGCGTGCTCAAGCGGCTGAAGGCCGCAACCCTGACGACCCCAATACCTGGGGTCGGGTGGGTCGAAACGAGCCATGCCCCTGTGGCACAGGTCTCAAATACAAACATTGTCACGGAAAAATTAGCGGGTAACGCCTGCCCTTATCCCCACCTGGCTGACAATCAACCGAGCTGATCAGTCAATATCTGATTGCTGCCACTGTTTGGTGTGAATCCGCAGGCCGACTAGTTTTTCGGCCTCGTCAGGCGTACCAGGCTTGGTGTGGAGATGGGTGCTTCGGTAACACCCGGCAGGGACGGTTTGGCCGTGGGTGCTTCAGGAAGAGCCTGCCGAGACGGTGCGGACGCCACAACCGTAACACCCGGCAGAGCGCTTGGGATGGTTATCGGCCCCGGCGTTACAGGAGGGCGGTTCTCCGCTTCTGCCAGCAGCGCTTCAAACCGGCTGCTGTATTCTTTCTGTTTGGCAACATAGGCTGTGGCCAGTGTGACCGGCATGCTGCGCGAAGGGCATTGACCGGAAGACGGGTAGCGTTCCTCAGATTCCGTGTTGAAAACATAACGTCGCTCACACACATCCACCTTCGGTGGCATCTTTGTTATTTCGAAATGGTCATAGCCCTTTTTCAACATCTTCCAAAATTCAAAGTGCTGATGATCGCGGTTCTTGATCATGTTTTCCGGGGTCATGCGGAAGGGAAACGCTTGAATCTGAAACGCTTTCTGCCCGCCTTTGAAGGCATCGCGGGCCATCGCGTAGATTTCTTCAACCTTCTCATCGGTCATCGAATAGCAACCCGCCGACGAGCAGGCCCCATGGATCATCAGGTGCGAACCGGTGCGCTCGTGCGCCCGGTCATAAGCATTTGGAAAACCCATATTGAATGACAGATGATATTGGGAATTGGGATTCATCTGATGTTTGTTGACGCGGTAAAAACCTTCGGGGGCCTGCCGGTCCCCTTCCTTGAATTTCGGCCCCAGCTTTCCTGACCATTTACAAATCTCATAGGATGTAAGCAGCGCGTAACGCCCTGTATTGCGGCGCTTCCAGACTTCCAGAGTGTTTTCTTCTTTGAAGATGCGCAGCATAATTGGAGATGTCAGCGCCATGCCCTTAGCCTTCATTTTGAAAGCAAGAACGCGCGGCACGGGTGCATTGGCTTTGCGGTTCAGGTCGCCGAACACACCGTTACAGGCGGTCAGCCCAACCATGGCACCAGCCAGAATGGTGGTTCTTATGCTCAGATATTTTACCCGGATGAATTTCATAATTCGAACTGTGAAAATGCGAAATTGGATTTTTCATACACTGTTAGGGTTGATAATGTCTTGACGCATGCTGCAATGCTCACGCCATTGTCATAAAAACCGATCACAAAATGTTTCCACGGATGGGTTAGAGATTGCGTCCGATTGCCAGAAACTTTTTTCGCCGCGCGTTCAAAATAGCATCCGGCTCCATGCCATCAAATTCTGCCAGACCCTTTTCGATCATATCGCCTGCGGCGATGAAAGCCGCCTGTGAATCGCGATGGGCACCACCGATGGGTTCTTCAACGATTCCATCAATGATCCCCAACTGCTTCAGGTCCTGCGCCGTAATTTTCATGCTCGTGGCAGCTTCCTGCGCCCGAGTGGCGTCTCGCCACAGGATGGACGCCGCCCCTTCGGGTGAAATCACACTGTAGATGGCGTGTTCAAGCATATAAACGCGACTGGCCGCCGCAATAGCGATGGCACCACCGGATCCGCCTTCGCCGATAATCAACGAAATCATCGGTACTTTCAAATTGAGGCAGGCTTCGGTCGACCGGGCTATGGCCTCAGCCTGGCCGCGCTCTTCAGCACCGATGCCAGGATAGGCACCAGCGGTGTCAACCAGAGAAAGTACGGGAATTCCAAAGCGTTCGGCGAGGTGCATGATGCGCACCGCTTTGCGGTATCCTTCGGGGCGGGCCATGCCAAAATTGTGCTTCAGTCGGCTTTGGGTATCGTTGCCTTTTTCGTGACCAATCACCGCAATTGATCGGCCTCGAAACCGTCCTATTCCGGTCTGGATCGCGTGATCTTCTGCAAATCCGCGGTCTCCAGCCAAGGGCTGGAATTCATCGATCAGCGCCAATGCATAATCTTTGAAATGTGGCCGGTCCGGATGGCGAGCTACCTGGGTTTTCTGCCACGGGTTGAGTTTCTTATACAGGTCGGAAAGGGCCTGCTGACTCTTGGTTTTCAGACGCGAAATATCATCGTCGAGGTTGACTGTACTGTCGTCGTCTCCCATCGACTGCAGTTCGCGAATTTTGCCTTCCAGATCGGCAACCTGTTTTTCAAATTCCAGATAGGCTTGCATATCTTTTGCCCTGTCGAAACGCTTCCGCACCCTGTGGTGTCATTGCGTTGGGATTACACGATCGCTTTCGCATTTCTCAAACAAACCGGGCCAAAAAGAGGCCCGGTGAAACAATATATGGAAGGCCCTATGCAGCAGCTTCCTCGCTGTCGTTTTCGTCATCGCTCTCTTCGCTTTCGCCCTCACCATCTGCCTGGGCCTGTTCTTCCGGCTTCGGTCCGCGACGGGGACCCTTGGCCAGATTTTCTTCGATCAGATTGACGGCTTCTGTTTCGGAGATTCGGTTAACCACTGACAATTCACGCGCCATGCGTTCCAGTGCCGCCTCATAGAGCTGGCGTTCAGAATAGGATTGTTCGGGTTGGTTTTCCGAGCGAAACAGATCGCGGACAACTTCAGCAATCTGGATCAAGTCGCCGGAATTGATCTTGGCATCGTATTCCTGAGCGCGACGACTCCACATGGTGCGCTTGATGCGAGCCCTGCCCTGAACGGTTTTCAATGATTTTGCCACTTCTTCGGCCTCGGCAATCTTACGCATGCCGACTGAAGTCACCTTGGGCACGGGTACCCGCAACTTCATTTTATCCTTTGCGAAATCGATAACAAACAGTTCCAGCGCAAAGCCGGCAATTTCCTGCTGTTCGATATCAACGATCTGACCGACACCGTGAGCCGGATAAACGACGTGTTCCCCGGTCTTGAATCCCTGTCTTTGAATCGACTTTTTGGCTGCCATTGCAAAAATGCTCCTTGGCCCAATATCGGCATCCCTAAAGGCCGTACCGGGCGAGTTGGCGTCCGGCCCATGCCGCACGCAATCGTTTGTGGCTTTGATCAACCATCCAAAAACGCGCTGAAAAGTTCACTCCTGTCCGGGAGGAACTACAACGCGTCTATAGGGACGGAACAGTGAAGCGGTTGGTCGCGCGGAGGTGCGTCAGACTTTTGTTCACACTTCAAATTATCAAAACGTAACGGTTGGACAGAATATACACCAAAAAACAGTGTTTTTCAACGCCATATGCGCCAATTCTGGGCCGTTTCGGTTAACGACAACACTTTTATATCAACAATCGCCCGAATTCAGACTAACTGCCCTCACCGGGATTTGTCGAAAAGTGTGCTTCGAATTTGCCCTTCACTCCATCAAAACTTTCACCATCAGCAGGCGGCGTGCCCTTTTCGATGATATTCGGCCAGATCTCGGCATACTCGGTATTGATCTTCAGCCACTTGTCGAGGCCCGGCTCAGTATCCGGCTTGATCGCTTCCGCCGGGCACTCCGGCTCGCACACTCCACAGTCAATGCACTCATCAGGGTGTATGACCAACATGTTTTCACCCTCGTAAAAACAGTCGACCGGGCAGACTTCGACGCAGTCCATATATTTGCATTTGATGCAGTTATCGATGACCAGGTAAGTCATAATCTCTCAGAGGCTCATGTGGCATTTCAAGTCTGATTAAAGACTCACAGGAACGAAAACAAGGGATTCTATTGTCGCGATTTCATTGCAATGCAAATGATTTTTTCTTGCCGTCTGGACCCTGAAGATATTATCACCCGTCAAATTCCGTATACCGCGCAATCGCCCGTGCTTCTTGCCCGTGGAATCGGAGCTGGCGCTAAAACTCCTCACCCGCCCCGGACCTAAAACGGCTCAATTCCCGGCGCTGTTTTTTCGTCGGGCGACCCGTCCCTTCTTCCCTGACGGCCTGCTTTGCCGGCCGTGAAAGCGGGTCGGTCCGAACCGGCTTGGGAGACAGGTCTTCGTAGAGCAATTGCGCCTCTGGAGCAGGTCCACGTCGACTGCCCAATTCCACAACTTTGAGCACTTTGATTTGCCGCTGCAGCGTTACGGTCAGGACGTCATCAAACGTGACGGCGCGACTCGGAGAACCAATGCGCTCGCTGTTAACCCGTACTTTGCCGGACTTGACGAGAGTTGCCGCCAACGAGCGGGACTTGACGACCCGCGTATACCAAAGCCACTTGTCAACACGCAGTTTCGACGGGGCTGGGATGCTCGCGTTCAAGGCTCTACTTCTTGTCCTTCATGCCCTCTTTCAGGGCCATCAATGCGGCAAATGGATTGTCCGGGTCGATTGGTTTGTCCGTTTCGCGTCGACTGCGATTTTGCTTGCCAGACCCTTTATTGAAATTGCCGCTCTTTGCACCTTTGCCGCCTTTGCCTCCCTTGCCGCCCTTGTCGCCGGCTTTGTGATGCTTGTTGTAATTTCCACGACCGCCTTTCCCATCCTTCTCGGCGGCACTGCCGTCCTGTCCACCCTTGCGGAACTGGCGGCGTGCAGGCCGTCCCTCACGATTCTGTCGCCAGATGTCGATTCGCTTGGGTTCTTCGGGTTCGGCAGGTTCGGCTTTTGCAGATGCGGGCTTCGCGTCGGAGACATTTGGTGAATCAGCCATTTCGGCGGCAGCAGAAGCGCTGGGTTCAGCTGGCTGTTCCGGCTTTGCATCTTTGTCAGAAGGCGGTGTCGATTCAGAGGTTTCAGTTCCGCTTTCAACGGGGGTTGAATCTGCGTCATCTTTAACGCCGACGGCTTCTCCCTTGGATTCGACCGCCCCATCCTGCTCGCCTTCAGCGAGGGGAGCCGCAGCAGCATTGTCCCATTGTTCCAACTTAGCATTTGCATCAGTTTCAAGCATGCTGTCGCCGCGATATCCCAAACCACGCAGGATATCGGCCATGTTTTCATGGGTCGCACCCAAAATGGATAACATGGCCGGAGTCACCATGAATCCCGCCCCATCCCAGGCACCTTCCGCACGATCAGTTGGGGATTGTGGGGTAAAACGCCAGGCGACGGCCGGGCGAATCAGATCAGCAAGGCGCTCCAGAATGTCTACCCGCACAGCTTTTTTGCCTAGAACGCGGTATCCGGCAAGGCGATAAATCGTTTCGTCATAGTTGTCTTCAATCGCCATGGACGTACGTCCACTGGAAAGACCAGCAAGAATTTCAGCCCGCCCTTCTTCTTCAATCCGGTCATTTTTCAGAGCCCAAAGCAAGGTCACGAGGCCGGCTGGCGCTGGTTTGAGAAGCATTGGCACAAAGACGTGATAAGCGCCAAACCGCACCCCTTTGCGCCGCAGAACCGCCCGTTGATCCTGATCGAGACCGCGCACGTCTTCGACCACCTCTCTGCGGTCCACTGTTCCCAGATTTTCAACAATCCGGAAGGCAACACCGCGCGCCATGCCTTCTAGTTCATCTGTTTTTGATAGTTCTATCAGAGGCTTAAGAAGGGTCTCGCAATGGAAGGCGAACCAGCGCTCCAGTCGGGCAGCAACTTTGTCGCGGGCCGGGCCGGTCAATTGCTCATCTGCCAGCAGTACAATTTTCGGCTTCAAAACATCTTCAGATGCAATCAAACGACCAACCGGCGCCCCGATCCATCGCATCGTGCCATCGCTATCGATGAGGATGTCAGAATTCGGTGCGGCAGACATCCGCTGTGCCCGTGCTTCTATTTCACTGGCCAGTGCTTTTTGTGCCGCAGCATTGGCTGCTTTCGCATCAGGACCATCGGCTGCAGGATCAGCGGTAAAGCGGAAACCCAACAATTCTCCGACATGGTGTCCCTCAACCGTGACCGCACCCGTTGATGCAATTTCGGCTTCCAGCATGGTATTTTCCCGTAGACGCTTCATCAGAACTGATGTCCTGCGGTCAACGAAGCGCTTCGTCAAGCGTTCGTGTAAAGCATCTGACAGGCGATCTTCGATCGCTCGGGTCTCCGCCTGCCAATGTTCGGCTCGTTCCAGCCATTCAGCACGGTGAGAAACATAGGTCCACGTGCGGATGTGAGCGATGCGTGTTGACAGCGCATCAATGTCACCTTGAGAGACATCACATTGATTGACCTGGTTGAAAAACCAGTCCTCGTTGATGTGACCGTCATCACACAAATCGCGATAGATCGTGCCCAACATGTCTGAATGATTGGCCGGTGCAATCTTACGATAGTCAGGGATTTGAGCGACCTGCCACAAAAGGCGCACCTGATCTTCAGATGTGCTTCGGTCAGCAATATCCGACTGCGACGCCAT
>CAJQPW010000332.1 GCA_905480295.1 uncultured Rhizobiaceae group bacterium
GACGGATCCCCGGGGACGGGCAAAACCATTTTGATCCAGATGATTGCAGGTCTGATCAACGACTATTGTGCGGTTGCCGGCTATGGCTTCACCTATGAAAACTTCGGTGTGGATCAAATCTCTTCTTACCAGGGCAAATCCGGCCAGAATTGCAAACAGTTTGTCACCAATGTGCTCAATCCCAAGACCATTGGCTTTGGTACCGTTGACGACATAGATCAGGTTGCCGCCAAGCGTTCGGACGACAGGTCTTCTGCTGGTCAGCAGGAAGTTACCGCGGTGCTGATGGAGAGCTTTGCCGGGGCCGGAACGGTAGTTCGGGGTAATTGCTCGTTTGGTATGTTCTCCAACTATCCCGAAAACGTCGATGACGCGTTGCGCCAGCGCGCGGGAGCCCGTTGGCTCGTTGATGGTCCTCAGACCCGCGATGATTATATTGACATTTTTGCCCTGCTTGCCGGCAAGAACCATGAAATCCCGCTGGGTGACCATGATCTGTTCGAAGCACAGGCCATCGAGCGGGCGGTTGGTGCCGCCTATGCCGAACTTTCAAAGCCGCAGGAAGAGGGCATGGTGACGGTTTATGACCGGTTTCTCAATGACGTCGGTGAACCAAAATCGCTCGCTGATATTGGGACCTACCTGCATATGATCAAAAAGGCCGAACCGCGCTTTACCGGACGTGCGATCAAAAACATTACGGATGCAATCAAGATGCGGGCGATGGATATTGAACTGCTGGATGAATGGTTTGAAACTCCGGAAGCATTTATGCACCGTGACTACGACACCAAGCGCGACATGATTGCAGAACTAAGGTCTCCATTCACCATGGATATGGTGATGCAGGAGATCAACCGTTACGCCGACAGTGAATTCCGCTACACGGATAAGAGCGACACCGCAGCGGTGGATGAGATTATCCGTCGCGAACGACAACGCGAGAAGGCGCTGGGGTCGATTGAGACGATGAAGAAGGAAGGGCGCTGGTGATGTCCAGGTTCTTTCGTGTTTGGGATGCAGGGGTGACTGATTGCCAGTGCGCCGTACATTTGCCTGCTAACGCCTTGATTGCAGGCAACGCGACGATGTGTGGAGTGGTGGAGCGATGAAAAGGCTGGAAGAATCAGAACTCATCTACGGGCGCATGATGCCGGTGGTCGAGCCGCATCTGATAAAGCGTTACAACCAAGCATTGTCCGGTTTGGGCCTGCCAAAAACCAAACTGAAGTCCTTTCGCATAGATATGACCGGGTACTCTCCGGAAATCGCGCAGGAACACGGTGATCCGCAATATCTGGACCCGCATGGGGTCAACCGCCGATTTATCATTCTGTCGCCCAATCAACTGCAATTGCCGGTTGTGCACACCGCGTTTTCCAATACTGGCGAATTGATGCATCAGTTTTTCGAAGGAAACGCAAAAGCACTGAATGCGCTGACCATCAAAGACGTTGTCTATGGTGAGATTGATGATCCGATTCTGCAGGTACAGGATATCGAGGACCTGTTGTCGATCGAGCAGGTGGAATTCAAGGTATTCACAGGACAGAACCTGGCCCAGCAAGCGCTGGATCTGCGACAGATGATGGATCGGCTGAAAAAAGAACCCAATGCCTGGCGCGATGACGACCTGCTCAATCAAATGGTTGATCTCGCCCAGTCGACTGGGGATATCAGAAACAACAGTCTGGTTCCCACGGAATTGATATTCCGACACAATACGTTTTGGTCGAGCCATTTCGGTGGGGTTTATGTGTTCATTGACGAGCGCGAGACCACCGTCATTGGTGATCCTTCCGCTCCGGGCTTTCGCCGTTCGCGACCCTGGCAGGTCAGCTACATCGATCGTGAAGACAAAGATCTGGTCTATCGGTTTCTGGTCGAGACCGGCCGCGTGGACATCCCCCGAGGTTCGTGGATTGAACGCACCGGTTATCTCGATCATCGATTGGAAATGCTGGTAACGATGCTGGCCTATCACGCGGAACCACGCAGAAAACACAATCCGACCGATCACAGATGGTCCAAATCCTGGATCAACGATAATGCGGCGCTGGTTCGCAAAGAAGGAACGATGCCGTTTCTGCGATGGGCCAAACGGGAATATGAGGCCTGGGCCACCGTCGACCTCGACGAAATCGACGCACGGGGGAAATTCATCCTGTCACGGGCAAAGCCGGGCATTGACGACCAGTGGTTGGTCAACCGATTGATATCCGATTATGTGCCATTTGATTTTGTCTACCGTTACATTTTCAACAAGCCCGCATTTTATTCCGACTACGAGGCTTGGGGTGAGCGACTGAAACAACATGTTGTAGAGCAGGTGCAGGCGACATATCTGAGCAACAAGAGCGGTTATCGCACACGCATGTATGGTATGCACAACTAAGTCTCCTGGATGGGAAGTAAGCAATGCTGGATCCAATAGTGAATTTTATTGTCCTTGTTTTTAACTGGATCGGTCGGGGCATTGGTCTGGTGATTGCCGCGGCGTTGCTGCCTTTTGTGGCTTTCGGCGTGTGGTACAAAAAACGTGGCTGGATGATAAAGGCCGCTGTTGGTCTCGTCATTGTGTCGATAATTGCCAGCTATGTTTATCTGTTTGCGATTACCCAGTTCTGGAGCGGATTTGATCGGGACTATGCTCAGGTTTACAAGTCCGAGCCGGGTTCGCCCTCCGCCGGTGACGCATTGGCCACCTCCACTGAAACAAACAAACAATGCCAAACATCGCACATTGTTTCGGCAACGGCTGACCTGATCGATTTCAACGTAAATCAAAACACCTGGATTCCGTCCACATTGTTTTCCAAACTGGGCTTTTTTGGCATTCCCTGGAAAAACACCCCTTATTTTGACAACAAGGCGGCGTTCCAGTTGGGTGTGAACAAGGCGCTGCGCCGCACCACCATTGAATTGGTTGATCGCCTGGGTCGGGTGCGGGGGACTTCGGGGATCAATCAGAACCTTCAGGAAGCACGCACCGGTCTCGCCTATGATGAAGACAGCTGGTATGTGTCCCTAGATCCCTTTGGTTTCCGAACCACCACTCAAACCAATTATCGTCGGGCACGCGAGAAGTTGCTGGAGTTCAACAAGGAACAGCAATCCTGCGTCACCAATTTTGACGCCCGCCCGGACAATCTGCTGGAATTTTTTGATCGGATAACCAAGGATATCGGCTCAACATCTGACATTCTTCGTCGACGCATGGAGGCGAGCAATCTGGGTTGGTTTGATCCGCGGGCGGATGATCGCTTCTGGTTCGCCTATGGAGAGCTTTATGCCTATTCCGGTATCCTCACCGCTGCGCACGCCGATTTTAGCGAGGTCATCTCCAATCGAAACTTAAGCCAGCTTTGGGACCGAACGGAGGATCAGTTGAAATCTGCACTCAATCTTACACCGGGGATAATTTCGAACGGCCACGAGGCGAGCTGGATCATGCCGACACACCTGGCGACAATGGGTTTTTATATCCTGCGTGTTCGCGCCAATTTGGTGGAAATGCGGGATGTTCTCGACCGATAAATTCGTCAGTTAAAATATTAAAAAATTATATATTTATATTTTTGCAGGAAATTGCAAATATATAATTTGATATTTTGAGTTATATAATTTTATATTTGATATTGTAAAATCAACTCAAAGTTGTATAATATAAGTGTGTTTCGATGTCCGTCCGTCGGGTTCGCGATAACGCTGTCAATGAGATCGGCAATCGCTCGTTAATAGCATTTTTGCCTGCGGCACTCGGCTGGACGCAGGGCTCAGGTCATTCCCCCGACCTGAGCCCGTCTCGAATCGAGCAGCTAGCCCCAAAATGAAATCTATTCCAACCAGACTTGCCAGCCGACGTCGTCGGGGTTAGACATTGCGTATGAAAATGACACGCAACAACAATTCCTGGTGGTGGGTTCGCTAACGGCGGCCACGGGACAGTATTGCATTGTTGTACCCCAACCGCCCAAATGCCGGGCGGTTTTTTTATGCCCGAAATTAGCGGTCAAGCAGTGAGACCAAGATGACGACAAATTCCATTTTTGAATTTACCACCGAAGGGGGCGTCCATGTCACCCGTCAGCGGTTTGCAACGCCCTATGCGGACGCAGTTTCTTCCTATGTTGATCGGCTGGATACAAGACGCGGTGCCGTGTTTTCGTCGAACTATGAATATCCGGGTCGCTACACCCGATGGGATACTGCAACAATTGATCCACCTCTGGGGATCGTTTCCAAAGGCCGCTCGGTTTCAATTGAAGCCTACAATGATCGCGGCAAGATTTTGATGCAGGCCATCGGCAATGTGCTCAAGGGTCACGACCACATCAGCGATATTGTTGAAAGCGACGAAAAGATTTCCTTGCAGGTGGTGCAACCGGATGGCGTCGTGAGCGAAGAAATGCGTTCGCGATCTCCCACTGTATTTTCAGTATTGCGATGCATTGTCGATTTGTTCCGCAGCGATGCGGACCCCAATTTCGCCCTGTATGGTGCCCTTGGGTATGACCTCTGTTTCCAGTTCGACCCGATCGAATTGAAACAGCATCGCCCGGATGATCAGCATGACATGGTCATGTATCTGCCGGACGAAATATTGGTCGTTGATCATCACGCCGCTGAAGCCTGGCATGAACGCTATGAGTTCACAATTGATGAACAGACAACCCGTGGCATGGAAAGGACCGGCAGTGAACAACCGT
This sequence comes from uncultured Rhizobiaceae group bacterium, assembly GCA_905480295.1. GTDB lineage: Bacteria > Pseudomonadota > Alphaproteobacteria > Rhizobiales > Rhizobiaceae > Pseudahrensia. The sequence goes on from CAJQPW010000332.1 coordinate 4,710, forward strand.
TTGTTCCTGCAGATCATGACCCCGGTCGCGGAGACCATGTGCCTGGTGAATATGCGCTGCTTGTTGAAAAGGCTAAGGAAAAATTCAAACGAGGCGACTTGTTCGAAGTTGTGCCTGGGCAGGTTTTCACCGAGCGCTGCGTCAATCCGCCATCCTCCATTTCCAGAAAATTAAAGGAAATCAATCCGTCTCCTTATTCCTTCTTCATCAATCTGGGGAGCGGAGAATATCTGGTTGGTGCCAGCCCTGAAATGTTTGTGCGGGTGCAGGGTCGGCGCATCGAAACCTGTCCTATTTCCGGAACAATCCGGCGCGGGCGCGATCCGATTGAAGACAGTGAACAAATATTGAAACTGTTGAACTCGAAAAAAGATGAATCCGAACTGACCATGTGTTCCGATGTCGATCGCAACGATAAGAGCCGGGTCTGCGAACCAGGCTCAGTCAAGGTGATCGGCCGGCGGCAGATCGAGATGTATTCGCGCCTCATTCATACGGTTGACCATATTGAAGGCCGGCTGCGTGAAGGCATGGACGCCTTTGATGGCTTTCTGTCCCATGCATGGGCTGTGACCGTTACGGGGGCACCCAAGTTGTGGGCCATGCGTTTCATCGAAGAAAACGAAAAGAGTGCCCGTGCCTGGTATGGCGGCGCAGTGGGCATGGTTGGATTTAACGGTGATATGAACACCGGGCTGACCCTTCGTACCGTTCGCATAAAAGACGGTATTGCAGAAGTGCGCGCCGGTGCGACTTTGCTCTACGACAGCAATCCGGAAGAGGAAGAAGCGGAGACCGAACTAAAGGCATCCGCCATGCTCACCGCCATTCGCGATACCTCACTGGGCAATGCGTCTGGTTCCGGCCGTCAAACCGCCAGCGTTGGTGACGGCTTGCAGATATTGCTGGTCGATCATGAAGACAGCTTCGTTCACACATTGGCCAACTATTTTCGCCAAACGGGGGCGAATGTGACCACGATACGCACGCCGGTTCCTGAGGGATTTCTTGATGAGTTGAACCCAAATCTGGTTGTCATGTCACCCGGTCCGGGCAATCCGGGAGATTTTGACTGTGCTGCCACCATTGCAACGGTGCGCAAGAAGGGGCTGCCTTTGTTCGGAGTCTGCCTCGGCTTGCAGGCTATAACGGAAGCTTTTGGTGGCGAATTATCTCAACTTGACATTCCGGTGCACGGAAAGCCCTCCCGCATAAGTTTGCAGGAGAATTCACTGATCTTTTCCGGGTTGAGCGGCGATGTAACCATCGGTCGCTATCACTCGCTGCATGCCAATCCGGAAACATTACCAACTCAGCTGCGTATTACCGCAGAAACGCAGGATGGCGTGATCATGGGGTTGGAACATCAAAGCGAGCCGATAGCGGCGGTTCAGTTTCACCCTGAAAGTATCATGAGCCTGGGACAGGACGCCGGCATGCGTATGATAGAGAACGTCGTTGCTCATCTGGCAACACGGCCCTGACTATATGGCTTTGGTCATGAAAGTACTGTTGGGGTCAAGCTCGTAGTCACCAAAGGGTGGGCAATCGGCATAGCCAAATTTGTTGTACAGGCTGCGTGCAGGCAAAAATGCATCCTGGCTTCCGGTTTCAAGACTCAGCCTGTTGAGGCCGTCGGTTCTGGCATGCTGTTCCAAATGCAGCAGCATTTCAGCAGCAATTCCGCGGCCCCGAGCGGCCTTTGTCGTATGCATGCTTTTAATTTCACCATGCTCGCTATCCAAAGTCTTGAGCGCCACGCAGCCAAGCAATCCGCCATCGTCCCAAGCCGTCCAGAAAGTGATCTGCGGTTCTCTCAAAGCGTCAAGGTCCAGAGCATGGACGCTACAGGCAGGAGACTGAGAACGCATCAGTTCCAAATGGCTTTGTAAAAGGCAGGCGATTTCCGGCCCGCGCAGGTCGTCAACGACTATTTGCATGTTGGTCATTCCTTTGCAGGCAACCCTGTGATTACACCCGATTTGAGCACGCTCTCGTCATGTGCCTTACGTGCAAAAACCTCCCGAACCATGGGTTCGAAGAATTCCAGATTTTCGCTGTTATAGTCCGGATCGAAGGAAGACTGGTCCCAACGTTCGCAGAATTGCGAACAGGCCTCAAAACTTGGATGGTCCTTGTATCTGTCGCGAGCATTACGGTCCCAGCCGTAGTGATGGCCGTAATACAGCATCTGGAATATGCCGTGGTGTTCGACCACCCAGGAGACTTCTTCGCGTACAAATGGTCGAATGACTTCGGCTGACATCCTGTCATGATTTTGTGGGGCAAGTCCGTCGCCGATGTCGTGCAGCAGTGCGCCAACCACCCAGTCAATATCGGCACCTTCCCGCTGTGCTCGAGTTGCAGACTGCAAAGCGTGTTCCAGTCTGGTGATCTTGTATCCTTCCAGCGTTGCTTCTCCCTGCCGACGCAGTTCTGAAAGGACGCGGTCTGCCGTCAGCGCCAGGAACGGTTTTTCCAGTTCGTGAAGTAGCTCATATTCTTTCTTCGTACCGTGTTTCATCTCAGTGAAATCAACCGTGCGGGTCTGGCTCATGGGGTCTCCTGCGAACGGAAATATTGCCGCGTAAAATCGGCGATGGTGCGCACTGTAATATCCCAGCGATCAGGTTTCAATCACCGGTCTGCCCAACCTGCAGCGGACGCTTCACCCACCTGCGCAGACTATCAATAATTTCCCGAAACGTGTTTGCAGCATCAAAATGCTGTTTGTTCATCCGCGCCAATTTTCTGAAGTTCGCAATTTGAGCTTGCAATCTAGTTAACATGTTAATAATATTTACTCCAACCTCGGAGACCCCATGCCTCATCTCATTGTTGAACATTCCGACAATTTGTCCCACTCCCATGACATGGCGGAACTGGCGCAACAGCTCAGTGATGTCGTGGTCGCGACGGGAATTTTTCCTCTTGCCGGCATCCGGGTGCGCATGCATCCGGTGGAAACCTACGCCATTGCTGATGGACACCCTGACAATGCGTTTGTAGCATTGATCATGCGCATCGGAGCAGGGCGGGACCTGGAAACCAAACAGCGGGGTGGACAGGCCGTCTTCGATTGTTTGTGTAACTATTTTTCTGATGAAATCGACGCGGGATTTATGGCAATTTCGGTCGATATCGAAATCAATGATGCAGACATGTCATTGAAGCGAAACGGCGTGGCCGGACGATTGAAGCGAGAGGCAAACTGATGTCGAAATTGCAGGAAAATCTGGATCTGTTAGCCGGCCATTTGAAACAATTTCACGGTCGAACGCTCCCCCATCGAATCAATGGTGAGGACGTTACCAGTGAGCGCGTGATGCAATCCCGTTCTCCTGTCGACGACTCGGTGATCTGTGATGTCGCTGAAGGATCGGCTTCCGACATAGATGCCGCGGCCCGGGCTGCGCAGGCGGCCTTTCCAGCTTGGCGGGATATGCCGGGCAAACAGCGCAAGAAAATTCTGCACGCCGTGGCCGACGCAATCGTCGCCCGTGCCGACGAAATCGCTCTCATTGAAAGCTGGGATACGGGGCAATGCATTCGGTTCATGTCCAAAGCCGCGCTGAGAGGTGCGGAAAACTTTCGGTTCTTTGCCGATCAGGCAGAGGGTGCCCGCAACGGTCAGACATTGCCCTCAACGGATCACATGAATATCACCACCCGCACCCCCATCGGTCCGGTCGGGATCATCACCCCGTGGAATACACCATTTATGCTCTCCACGTGGAAAATCGCGCCAGCATTGGCTTCGGGGTGCACTGTGGTGCACAAGCCCGCGGAATGGTCACCTCTGACCGCGCGTCTGCTGATCGAAATCGCTGAAGGCGCGGGGCTTCCCAAAGGGGTGTGGAACATGGTCAACGGGGTCGGCGAAGAAGCCGGCCGTGCGTTGACCGAACATCCGGCCATCAAGGCGATTGCCTTTGTCGGTGAAAGCAGCACAGGCTCTGCCATCATGCGTCAGGGTTCGGAAACTTTGAAACGGGTCCATTTTGAACTGGGCGGCAAAAATCCGGTTGTTGTCTTCGACGATGCCGATTTTGATCGCGCACTGGATGCTGCCGTCTTCATGATCTATTCGCTCAACGGCGAACGCTGCACGTCTTCGTCGCGGGTTTTGATCCAGAGCGGACTGTACAACCGTTTCGTGACAGCATTGGAGCAAAGGGTGAACAATCTGAAAGTTGGGCACCCGCTGGACCCTGCAACAGAAATCGGTCCGCTGATTCATCCCCGTCATTTGGCCAAAGTGACCTCCTATCTGGATGTTGCAGAAAAGGATGGCGCTCGAATTGCAGTTCGGGGCGAAGCAGGTGAGGGTGATGGCTATTTCGTCAATCCCACGCTTTACGCCGATGCAACGCAGAATATGCGCATCGCGCAGGAAGAGATTTTTGGCCCCGTGCTCACGGCGATGAAGTTTGATGATGAAGCAGAAGCCCTGGCGATTGCTAATTCCGTTGCTTATGGGCTGGCCGGTTATGTCTGGACCAATGATGTGACCCGGGCCCTGCGGTTCAGCGATGGGTTGGAAGCCGGCATGATCTGGGTCAATTCAGAAAACGTGCGCCATTTGCCCACGCCGTTTGGCGGAACCAAAGCGTCCGGAATTGGACGCGATGGCGGGGACTGGTCGTTTGATTTCTATATGGAAACGAAAAATATTGCGATTGCCACGGGGCAACATAAAATTTCGAAACTGGGAGTTTGACCATGTCTCTGCCACCCGTTGTGCTGGATCCACCTTTTAACATTCTTCGTATCAGCCATATCGAGTTGAATGTGACGGACCTGGCCAAATCTAAGACGTTTTATTGCGATACTCTGGGACTGGCGCTGACCGATGAAACCGATCAACGATTGTACCTGCGAGCCATGGAAGAACGCAGCCACCACTGTGTAGTCCTGGTGCAGTCGGACAAGGCCAGCGTTGCTGCGATGGGGTATAGGGTCTGGTCCGAAGACGATCTGGACAAGGCAGAGACCTGGTTTGCTTCAAAGGGGAGGGACGTTTCGTGGGTGGAACGGGCTCATCAGGGACGCACGCTACGGGTAGCCGACAATGCTGGCATGCCGATTGAATTACACTATGAAATGGAGCGTCTGCCGACCATTCATCAGCAATACGCCCAGTACAAGGGTGTGAAACCGTTACGCATTGATCACTTCAATTGCTTTTCGACCAATGTCGACGAAGCGACGGCATTTTATCACGAAATGGGTTTTCGCACGACAGAATATACTGCTGACGCAGAAACCGGTTCTCTTTGGGCAAGCTGGTTGCACCGCAAAGGCGGCGTTCACGATCAGGCCTTCACCAATGGCTACGGTCCCCGCCTGCATCACGTGGCTTTCTGGGTGCCGCATCCCTTGGCCATACTGGACTTGCTGGATTTGATGGCGACGACAGGTTACGTCGGCAACATTGAACGCGGCCCGGGGCGTCACGGCATTTCAAATGCATTTTTCCTGTACATTCGTGACCCGGATAACCACAGGATTGAGATCTATTGCTCTGATTATCAGACCATTGATCCGGACCACGAGCCGATTCATTGGGACTTGAAGGATCCGCAGCGACAGACTTTGTGGGGTGCTCCAGCCCCCAGGTCGTGGTTTGAAGAAGGCAGCGTATTTGAAGGTTTGGAGGTCAGCGAGCCAAGTCTGAAGGCGCAGCCGATCGTCGCACCTTAATTCGTTCAGAGGACCAATTCTGGGCAAAAACCGGGCGAATCTGCACCGCTTTTAAGATATCTGCGGATACAGGCCAAAAATCTTGCGACAAGTTGCCATTCATGGCTTGTAACAACTGGACAAAATGCCCTTATCAGGCCTAGAGAGACGCAGGGTAGCGTGTTGTCGGGCGTGCTAAGTTGTGCGCCTGCCGTTTTACCGGTCCTGATTGGGGCAACGGGTTGCTGAATGGATGAAATACTGGAGAGGATAACTCCATGAGCGAAGCACACGCGAGCGACGTAACCCGCCGCGATTTTCTTTACATAGCAACTGGCGCCGCTGGTGCTGTAGCAGTTGGCGGTGTGGCCTGGCCACTTGTCAGCCAGATGGGCCCCAACGAGCGCGAAAAGGCAGCCGGCGGTCCCGTAGAAATTGATATTTCTGCTGTTGAACCCGGCATGCTGATCACCGTTATCTGGCGCGGCAAGCCCTATTTCATTCGTCATTTGACTGAAACCGAAGTAGCATCAGCAAAACAGGCGCCTGAAGCAGATTTCATTGACTTCGATACTGCAGATGCAAGAATTGCTGCGGTCGAAGGTGCAGACGCAGAATGGGCCATCGTTGCCGCTAACTGTACACACCTGGGCTGCGTACCAACCAAAGTTGATACCGGCCTGGAAGGTTGGATCTGCCCTTGCCATGGATCGAAGTTCGATGTGACTGGCCGGGTCATGAAGGGCCCTGCACCAACCAATCTTCCATTGCCTCCATTTGTTTTCGCTACCGCGGAAAAACTGGTCATTGGCGCGGACAAGGCGGGAGCGTAAGTTATGAGCGGACATTCTACCTATAATCCGACCACGGGCTTTGGAAAGTTTATGGATTCACGGTTGCCAATTGCGCGGCTGATCCACGATAGTTTCGTATCCTTTCCTGTACCCCGCAACCTGAACAATTTTTACACGTTCGGTGGCATTTTGATGGTGATGCTGGTTTCCCAGATTGTTACCGGCATCGTCATTGCCATGCACTTCACACCGGAATCGACGATGGCTTTTGACAGCGTTCATCTGCTGCGCCGCGACGTTTCCTACGGCAACACATTGCAGAGCTGGCACGCCGTTGGCGCGTCTATGTTCTTTGTTGCAGTCTACATTCATATCTTTCGGGGGCTTTACTACGGCTCCTACAAGGCGCCCCGCGAAGTGTTGTGGATCCTGGGCGTGGTCATTTACCTGCTCATGATGGCTACAGCCTTCATGGGTTATGTGTTGCCTTGGGGGCAGATGTCCTATTGGGGTGCACAGGTTATCACGAATTTCTTCTCAGCTATTCCGCTGGTTGGTGACACAGTGCGGGAATATCTTCTGGGTGGATATGCCGTGGGCAATGCCACACTGAACCGCTTCTTTTCGCTGCATTATCTTCTGCCGTTCATGATTGCAGGCATTGTGATCCTGCATGTGTGGACTTTGCACGTAACCGGCCAGACCAATCCAACTGGTGTTGAAGTCAAGTCGAAGCAGGATGTGATCCCGTTCACACCATACGCGACGGTGAAAGATGCCTTCGCCATGGTCGTGTTCATGATCGTGATGTGCTATTTTGTGTTCTTCATGCCGGACTATCTTGGCCATGCTGACAACTACATCATGGCCAATCCGCTGAAAACACCAGCGCATATTGTGCCGGAATGGTACTTCCTTCCATTCTATGCTGTGCTTCGGGCCGTCGATTTCAATATCGGTATTCCCTTTACCGAGATCGTGTTGATCGACTCCAAATTGGGTGGTGTTCTGGCGATGTTCGGTGCCATTGCGGTTCTGTTTTTCGTGCCATGGCTCGACACATCTGATGTGCGTTCGGCAAACTATCGCCCAATGTACAAAATCTTCTTCTGGTTGTTCGTCGCCAATGCGGTGTTCCTGGGTTATCTGGGATCGCGGCCTGCAGAGGGCATTTGGATACCATTGATGAAGGCATCAACATTTGCCTATTTCTTCCACTTCCTGGTGATCATGCCGTTGCTGGGATGGTTTGAAAAGCCGCTACCGCGCCCAGCAAGCATCACTGATGCGGTGCTGGCCAAAGCGGGCAACGGTGGTTCTTCCCATATTGAAGGGGCGACTGCTGAGCCGCAAAGCAAAGGCTAATTGTGTAATTTTGACACCGTGGTTTGCGCCACGGTGTCTTCCAATTTCAGGTGGCCACACGGGCAACCGGCAAAGAGAGAATGAAAAATGAAGACGGTCTTCACAAAATTTGCGGTCAGAATTTCCGCCGTACTCGTGGCATCCAGCCTGGCTGTTGCGGGCTCGACACTGAGTCTCAGCGCAGCGGATGAAGAGGGCGGTACAGTCCATTATCCACTGCAAAAGCCGATGGAACAGAGCTGGAGCTTCTCCGGTCCCTTCGGTCACTATGACAAGGCTCAGCTTCAGCGTGGTCTGAAGGTCTATACCGAGGTCTGTGCTGCCTGTCATTCAATGCGGTTGTTGTCGTACCGCAATCTGGGTGATTTGGGCTATTCTGAGCAGCAGATCAAAAATTACGCGGCTGAGTATGATGTCATCGACGGTCCTAATGACGACGGCGAAATGTTCGAACGCCCGGCCAAACCAAACGATCGTTTCAAAGGCCCGTATGCCAACGACAAGGAAGCCATTTCAGCCAATAACGGTGCTTTGCCACCGGATATGTCGCTGCTGGCCAAGGCCCGCGCTCCTGAGCGCGGATTTCCAACCTTCATCTTCGATATTTTCACCATGTATGCGGAAAACGGTTCTGACTACATCTATTCCTTGCTAGTCGGCTATCCCGAGGAAGCTCCAGATGGCGTGGAGGTTCAGGACGGACTGCATTACAATCCGTATTTCGTATCCGGTTCTGCGCTGGCAATGGCGCCGCCCTTGTCGGACGAACTGGTTGAATATGATGATGGCACGAAAGCTACCATGGAACAGCAGGCCAAAGACGTAACGGCCTTCCTGGCATGGGCAGCTGATCCGAATCTCAATGACCGCAAACAGCGCGGGTTCATCGTTATTCTGTTCCTGTTGATCTTTGCTGGACTGCTCTACTTCACCAAGAAAAAAGTATGGTCCGACGTCGCCCATTAATTTCGTGGGTGGTTGAACAACATAAGGGCTTTGGAGTGCTGCTCCAAAGCCCTTTTTTTTGAAAGCGATTGGAAGGTCCGGCTATGGAAGAATCCCTGACCCAAGAACTGAACATTGCCATTCGGGCGATTGAGGATTACCCGAAGCCCGGCATCGTGTTTCGTGATATAAGCACATTGCTGCAGAACGCCCGTGCTTTTCGGCGTGCGGTCGACGCGCTGGTTCATCCCTATGTAGGTATCGGTTTAGACCAGATTGCCGGTATCGAAGCCCGTGGATTTATACTGGGCGGAGCGATAGCTCACCAGCTGACTTCCGGGTTTGTCCCCATCCGCAAGAAGGGCAAACTGCCGGGTGAAAAGGTCTCGGTCGCCTATAGTCTTGAATATGGTGTCGACGAAATGGAGATGCACCGCGATGCTGTGCGACCGGGTGACAAGGTGTTGTTGGTAGATGATCTGATTGCTACCGGTGGTACGGCCGAAGCGGCGGTGAAATTGTTGAAGGAAATGGGCGCCGAAGTCATTGCTGCCTGTTTTGTGATTGATCTGCCTGATCTGGGCGGACGCAAAAAGATCGAAGCGCTGGGCGTGCCGGTTCGCACGCTGATCGAATTCGAAGGTGACTAGCGCGGCTGTTCGGGATCTATCAAATCCCAGGGCAACCCGTCTTCGCGATGGACCACGGTGGTGGGGGAAAAGTGGACCGGTTCGTCCAGCGTGCCGGCATGGATGAAAATCTTGTCTTCAAAGCCCGAATTGAGATTAAACACGGGACTGCCACAATCGCCACAAAACGCAGATTCCACGGTGTTCCCAGAAGGTGCCGTTCGGTTGTAGCGGTTTGGCGCACCTTCCAGTGTGACATCCACCCGCGCGCAGATAAATGCCGACGCGTGGCCTGTTCCGCTGAGGTATTGACAATCCCGACACTGACAGTGGAATGAAAACCCTATCTTGCCGTTAACGGCATAACGGATTTGGCGACAGGCGCATCCGCCGGTCAACGGTTTTTGGTTACTCATCTGTTCAATCCAGTCTCAATGTGACTGCCCCGTCCATTGCCAGCACCTGAGTGCCGTCTTGATTGTGCCCGCACGAGTAGACGGTCAGCAATGCCCAACCTGCACGCCTCTGGTTGATGCGCTTGCCGGTCAGCGTGGACGAGAAGGTAATCGTGTCACCAACAAAAACGGGGGCAGGCCAACGCAGGTTTCGGATGCCGGGAGAGGGTCCAAGCTCGGGCTCCTCGCCCTCGTAGCCGGTGACCCGCCGCCATTCTTTTGGGGCATGTACCATGTTGTGTTTCATCCATACTGACGCGGTGTGCCAGCCAGAAGCGCACAGACCGCCAAATAGGCTGTTTCGTGCGCGCTCGGCGTCCAGGTGGAACGGTTGCGGATCAAACTTTCTGGCAAACCGGATAACTTCGTCCTCGTGAAATGTGTGGCTGCCCAACTCAAGGCGCATGTCGGTCTGCAACCGTTCATAAAACGCCATGCCGCTCATGACACAACCCCGTCACGTGTGCTGATCATGTTGATCCCGCTTACGGTCATGACCACGGTATCATCCTGATTTTTCAGGGTGTGTGTGAGGTGGACCAGACCCAGTGTCGGTTTGGATTGCGACAGGCGGCTGTTCAAAACTTCCGATGTTCCCATCAGCACATCGCCTGGTCGAACCGGATGCAACCAGCGGATTTCATCCAGTCCTGGCGATCCTTGTGATGCGGTTTCAAGCAAAAATGAATCGCACATCATCCGCATCAGGATCGAACAGGTATGCCATCCGGAGGCGATCAGGCCGCCCACGCCAGCGGCCTGTTTGGAATTCGCGTCGAGATGAAAATCCTGGGGGTCAAATTCCTCTGCAAATTCGATAATGTCCTGCGCTGATACGGTGTAATGCCCCAAATCGATGGACTTCCCGGCTGGGAAGTCTTCATAGGTCAACAATGTTATCCACCTCCCGGTTGATAGAAAAATACAGCGGTAGCCCCAAGACAGGTACAAAATATAAAAACCAGAGGAACGCGTGTCAGCCAAGCCGAAAAACGTCGAAATAGGATCGTAGTCAAAACAAGCCCCAGAATTGTTTCAAACACCAAAAGATATCGTTCGTGATGTTCCGGCCGCCAAGGGTCCGGAGGTGTTGGTAGGCATCGGTAACGTGGACGGGAAAACTTCCGGCAATGTGGATCAGCGCTGCGAACACAAAGAATAATGCCAACAGGCCGGATGAAATCAATGTTTGGAATTGTTCGTGATGGGAAAAGGTTCGTTTGCGAAATATCGCCACTTGGTTTCCGCTTAAGGTCGCCGTGGTTTAATGCGCATGGGTACACCATTGTCCGGCTGTATTGTGATTTTCATTACCGGCCGTGGCGCAGACTGGCCGGTATATTCAAACTCAAAATTACGCAACAATTGAACCAGGATGATCTGAGCTTCTTGCATGCAAATCGGTTACCGATGCACACCCTGTGTCCAAGGCCAAAGGGTAGAAATGCGAATTTGTTGATGCGGTTTCGGTTTTCACCAAAAAAGCGATCCGGGCGAAATTGCTCCGGGTGATCCCATAGTGCTTGATGGCGATGAAGCACCCACGGACTTGTGACAATGACGGTGCCGTCTTCCAAATGGAAGTCACCATGCTCAATGGTGCCGTTCAATTTCCGCGTGATGATGCCGGCAGGAGGATAAAGGCGCATCGATTCCTCAAAGCAGGCGGTGAGCCATGGCAGGCTTTCACCCCATTCATGCGGAGCTGACCCATCGATATCGAGCGCGTCCACCTCGTCCAGACAACGCTGACGGGCGGATGGGTCAAATGCCAGCAGATAAAGGGTCCAGGCCAGGGCTCTTGCTGTCGTTTCGTGTCCTGCTGCAATGAAGGTTATGATATTGTCTTCAACTTCGTCCAGTGTCAGTCCGCCCTGTTCTTCGTCTCGGGTTTTCAGCAACAGTGTCAGGAAGTCCTGCGGCAAATCTTCTCCGGCATTGATTCGCAATTGCCGCTGCTCGGCTGTTATTCGAACCGAATTTCGGAGCCGTTTTAGTGCTCCGGACCCACGAAACTTCGTCAGTCTCGGAAACCAGTTGGGCACCGCAAAGAAGTCTATTGGATCGGGGCGGGACAGGTTTTGCAGAAAATAGGCAACATCAGCGATCACATTTTCACTGTCATTGTGCAGATCGCCGGAAAACAGCGTATCAGAAAGAACCAGATAGGCCAGGCGGGTCATATGGTCGGCAATTCGGATTTCACCGGTTTCATGCTTCAAACGTTCAACATAATCGTCGGTGACATTACGCATGCTGGTCGCAAAGCCCGCCACATGCCGCGGGGCGAAAACGGGGGCAATAGTACGACGCGCGCGACGCCAGATATCCCCTTCCGCAGTGAGCATGCCTTCTCGCAATGCCGGTTTGAGAATCTTTTGCCGTATTGGTGCGGCAACCAGAAGATTGGCGTTCTCAACGAATATGTGGCGCAAAAGATCGGGGTCATGAACCATTGCCATCGGCTGTTGGAACATCCGACTCATGACGTAGGGTGATTGATAGGCCTCCGCTGAAAAGGACTCAATCGGGTTTCTGATAACAGTCGGAAGGACGGCCGCCGATCGCAACCAGGCTGACTTCAAATGGGAATCAGCCCACGGCTTGGGTGCCGGTGGAACAAACTTAGCTTTACTGACATCTGGATCTGGAGCGTGCATGGCCGGCCAAAATTATGATCGCGCCACATCATGTGGGCTTTGGCCGAATCATTGCAAGTTAAACCGCATCAATTAATGCGGCATTTCGCTCAGGTATTGAACTTGAACAGCATCACATCGCCGTCCTGAACCACATATTCCTTGCCCTCGTCCCGAGCCTTGCCTGCTTCTTTGGCTGGAACTTCACCGCCCAGAGTGACATAGTCCTCATAGGCAATGGTTTGAGCGCGGATAAACCCACGTTCGAAATCCGTATGGATCACGCCGGCTGCGCCTGGGGCCTTGGTGCCACGGGTGACGGTCCAGGCTCTGGTTTCTTTTGGTCCGGCAGTAAAATAGGTGATCAATGACAACAGGTTGTATCCTTCGCGGATCAACCTCGACAGTCCGCTTTCCGCCAACCCGTTCATTTCAAGAAACTCACTTTGTTCTTCTTCGGGAAGCTGGGCGATTTCTTCTTCGATCGCCGCTGAGATGATCACGGACCCTGCACCCTGATCCGCTGCCATTTTGGCCACAGCTTCAGACATTTCATTGCCGGTGGCAGCTTGATCTTCCGCAACGTTGCAAACATACAGAACCGGTTTCGACGTCAGCAGTTGCAGTCCATTCAAAATGGCAAGGTCTTCAGAGGCAATGCCGTCCAACAGTTTACGTGCAGGCTGGCCATTCTGCAGCAGTTCAAGCGATGCTTCCATCATCGGTAAGATGATAATGGATTCCTTGTCTTTGCCGGTTGCCCGCTTGCGGGTTTGTTCGATGCGGCGTTCGAGACTCTCCAGATCGGCCAGCATCAATTCGGTTTCGATCGTATCGGCATCGGCGATCGGGTCTATCTTGCCTTCAACATGGGTGATGTCGTCGTCTTCGAAACACCGCAATACGTGCACGGTGGCGTCGACTTCCCGAATGTTTGCAAGAAACTGATTTCCCAGCCCTTCACCCTTAGATGCGCCGCGCACCAAACCTGCAATATCAACAAAGGAGATGCGGGTCGGAATGATTTCCTTGGAACTCGCGATTTCAGCGATTTTCATCAAACGTTCATCGGGAACCGCAACTTCGCCCGTATTGGGTTCGATGGTGCAGAAAGGATAGTTCGCGGCCTGCGCTGATGCGGTGCGGGTCAACGCATTAAACAGGGTGGATTTGCCTACATTCGGCAATCCGACAATGCCACATTTAAAGCCCATAACGATTCTCGATTTCTTGTTGAGTTGGCGGTTTCATAACGGGCTTCAGCCGTCCTTTCCACCAAACAGTTTTTTTAGCATGTCGGCCATGGGGCCGGTTGAAGGAACCTGCTTGCCGGGGCCATTTTTATTGGCCTGATGGATGTGGCTGCGGTTTTTGTTTTTGCCTTGGACGGGCTTTTTGCCTGTACTCTTTCCTGAGCTCTGACCCTTGGCGCCGGATGGTTCGTTGGACTGGGTGCGCAGCGCAAGCCGGTTCATGAAACTGGCGTCTTCACCACGCGCCAGCAAGTCGGCGTTGCGTCCAATTTCATCCAGCAACGGTTCGCGCCAGATGTGGTCGGCCTTTGCGAAGTCGCCCAAAACATGGCCGCTGACACGGTCTTTCTGGCCTGGGTGGCCAATTCCAATGCGCACGCGACGATAATCCTTGCCAATATGGGAATCGAGAGAACGGATACCATTATGTCCGCCTGCACCACCGCCTGTTTTCACCCGCACTTTGCCGGGGGGCAAATCCAACTCGTCATACAGGACGATGATTTGATCGACCGGTACCTTGTAAAAACGTGAAATTTCGCCAACAGCGCGGCCGGATTCGTTCATAAAGGTGGTTGGTTTAACCAGCAGGCATTTTATGCCAGCCAGCGTGCCTTCGGCGATCAGAGCCTGAAAACGGGCTTTCCAGGGCGAAAAGCCTTCATGGCGGTGAATTTCATCCACCGCCATGAAGCCAACATTATGGCGTTGATTGGCGTATTTGGGACCTGGATTTCCCAGTCCGACGATGAGAAGCATGGCAGGTTCCCGCCTTCATCATAGTGCAAAATTGCAAGCTTATTCTTCGCCTTCACCTTCGGCTTCTTCGCCTTCAGCTTCGGTTGCTTCTTCGTCGACTTCGTCCTCGTCCTCACCACCGTCGGAGCGCAGGGCTGCCGGGGTAGCAATTGTTGCGATTGTAAAGTCACGGTCAGTAATGGTTGGCTCAACATCATCCGGCAGATCAACGGAGGAAATGTTGATCGAGTCACCGACGTCAAATGGTTCAAGATCGATCTCAAATCCATCAGGAATTGAGGTCGCCGGAACGTTAACTTCAACGGTGTGACGAACGACGTTCAACACGCCACCAGCCTTCAAGCCAGGGCAGGTTTCTTCGTTCAGGAAGTGGACCGGAATCTCAACAGTCACAACTGTACGGCGGGAAACCCGCAAAAGGTCCACATGCAGCACTTGATCGCTGACAGGGTGCAATTGAAAGTCTTTAGGCAAAACCTGATGTGACTCACCATCAACGTTGATGGAAAGAATGTTGGTCATAAAGCCACCGGCGTGAACACGCTGGGTCACTTCCTTGTGGGACAGGGCTATGCCAAGAGGGGGTTTCTTGTCGCCGTAAATTACGGCAGGCACCAATGAATTTCTGCGCAGCTCGCGTGCGGCCCCCTTGCCTACACGGTCACGCGCCTGGGCCTCGAGCTGATTTTCGTTGCTCATAATATGCTCCTAAGCGTTTGTCAGAGGTTGCTGGAATACCATTGGGCAAATCCAGCTCAATCCAAGATCGTGATCTGAAACGTCGTTCAGGATTTTGAGATTGACCCGCGTTCCCTCCAGGGGTGTCGACGCGGTGGCGGTGCTATAGCCCCCAAACGCGGTTTAGGCAAGCCTGAAGCGCCAACAATCGGCACTGTATCGAGTCCTTGCCGGCCTCAGTCAAACAGGCTTGAAACCGACTGCTCCAATGCGGTCCGGTTGATCGCTTCACCTATCAGATCGGCAATCGAAATCACACGGATATTATGGGCAGCCTGCACCGCTGGTGTGGGTTCGATGGTGCTGGTAATGACCAGTTCCTTCAGCTTGGAAGAGGTGATGCGTGCCACCGCGCCACCGGACAGAACCCCGTGGGAAATATAAGCGGTTACGCTGATCGCTCCATTGGCGAGCAATGCTTCTGCCGCGTTGCACAATGTGCCGCCTGAATCGATGATGTCGTCGATCAAAATGCAATCGCGCCCCGAGACGTCGCCGATCACATTCATCACTTCTGATTCACCGGGTTTGTCACGCCGCTTGTCGACAATCGCCAGCGGAGAGTTGACGCGACGCGCCAGTGCTCTGGCCCGGACAACACCACCAACATCCGGTGAAACCACCATGAGGTTGTCAACATTGTAATTTGCTCGCAGGTCGCGACTCATCACCGGCACGGCAAACAGGTTGTCGGTGGGAATATCAAAGAAGCCCTGAATTTGTCCTGCATGCAGATCAAGGGTCAAAACCCGGTCAGCGCCGGCTTCAGTGATCAGATTGGCGACCAGTTTGGCAGATATGGGCGTTCGCGGGCCGGGCTTACGATCCTGGCGGGCATAGCCGAAATAGGGCAGAACAGCGGTAATCCTACGTGCGGAAGATCTGCGGGCTGCGTCGATCAGAATCAACAGCTCCATCAGATGGTCATTGGCCGGATAGGAAGTCGATTGCAGGATGAAAACATCCTCGCCGCGGACGTTTTCCTGAATTTCAACAAAAATTTCTTGGTCGGCAAAGCGTTTGACGACGCACTGACCAAGTGAAATATCCAGATAGCGGGCAATCTCCTCCGCCAGGCTCTTGTTAGCGTTTCCAGAAAAGAGCTTCATGCGGGCCTGCGATCATGCATGCGGAGTTTGTGGGCGTGTCATAGCAACAGCGGAGCAGATTCGCAAAAGGGTTCACCGGTTTATCCCCATTACAGGACATGAAATTCCAAATTATGTTTGCTGAGCGGCTTTGGCGCGCCTTCTGTTGTCAAATAGGTCTGTCCCAGACACATGGCAGTTTCGCTTTCACTGTCCATGATGATCATATGGGCAAACAAGGTCATGTTGGGTGCGACCGCGGTATCGTTACCGGAATACAGCATGGGCCCGTCCATCCAGCACGGTGCATAGCGGGCTCCCAGCGAATAACCGCACGCGTTCAGTCTGTGCCGGGCGAGGCCAGCGGTGTCGAGCACCCGGGTATGGGCATCAAACATGTCGCCGAACGTGTTGCCAGGAACCATGGCACCTTCCACCGCCAACAGCGCATCGCGTGCTGCGTTGAAAAACGGTTCATGGTTTTCGTGGGGCTTGCCAACAATTAAAGTGTGCATCATGGCAACGTGATATTGGGCGGCAACACCTGCCCATTCGATTGTCAGTTGATCATTCTTGGACAGTTTTCGGCGTCCGGATTTGTAGCGGCACAACAATGCATCTGCGGCGGAACCGATAACAAACCCGTTTCCCGCATAGTCGCCACCAGCTTCCAGAACCGCGCCCTGCATTGCTGCCAGAATTTTTCCTTCATCAGCACCACCTTTTGTCAGTTTCAGCGCCGCATCAAAAGCTGCGTCGGCATGGCCTGCTGCCTTGCGCACATAAGCAATCTCTTCGTCGCTCTTTATCAGCCGCAGGCCGTGAACGAGTGTCGAGGCATCGGAAAGTTCCGCAAAGGTGCGCAATGTCTCATCAACCCGTTTGCCGTTTGCCGCGTTGAGCCCCTGCGTGTCGTATTCTATCCCGATATTGGCACCAAGCAGATCCATTTCTGCCATCAAGTCACGCAAGTCGTGGGACGGGTTGGCATGGGCGCTGTCCATCCAGATCACAATGTTTTCGATGTTTGAGGTGTGTCGCGCCTGTCGCAAATCGGCGGAGCGGGTCAACAGCGCCATGTCACCGTCCGATTTGACCACCAGACACTGAAAAAAACAAAATCCAAACGTATCGTATCCGGTCAGCCAATACATGCTTTCCTGGGCAAATAGAGCCACTGCATCAAGTCCGGCTTCGGACATGGCCATCAGCAGACGTTCACGGCGCGAAGCAAACTCTTCCTTGGAGAAATGTAGCACTGTCTGCCTCCTAATCTTCGGTCAACACAATGGCGGACAGTTGGCGGCCATAGTCGGGCTCTTTGTTATGGGTGGTTCTGCGGTAGGAGTAGAAATTTTCTTCCTCCGCATAGGTGCAGCGATTTACAGCCATGGCATTGACGCCGCATCCGGTCAGCCGGTCGACAATGTAGCCGGTCAAATCGAACATGAAATGCCCGGCATTCCGCGAGGATATAAAATAATCCTGATTGTCTGCTGACTGATCGAGAAACGGGTTTGGAAAGTCCGGGCCAACTTCATAATTGGCCTGGGATATGGTTGGGCCCAGAACGGCAGTGATATTGGCTATATCCGCTCCGCGTTGCACCATCGACTGAACGGTATTTTCCAATACACCGCCAAGCGCTCCCTTCCATCCGGCATGGCAGGCGGCAACAATTCGTGCATGTGCATCGGCTAACAGGACAGGGCCGCAATCTGCGGTGACCACTGCAACAGCTAATTCGGTATCTTTGGTAACAACACCGTCGGCCCTGGGGCGTTCTATTCCCAGCGCATTTGCAGCATCAACGACGTCTGATGAATGCACCTGATAGGGCGACGCCAGACGGTCTTGCGCCACGTTGAGGCACTCGGACATGCGCCGACGATTCTCTAAGACATGGTTGCGGTTGTCGTTGGATCCAAGCCCGGCATTGAGCCCTGAATATAAACCACCAGATACGCCACCGGGACGGGTAAAAAAGGCGTGTCTAATGCCTGGAAGGGCATCCAACGCCTCAGCGGTGACCGGTGAAAGGGAGTCCATATTCATGTGCCTTGCTCGTTTGAACTCAACCTAGCGCAAGATTGACACCGCGCAAGCATCAAGATGAAGGAACAGAAAAACCCGGAATGGGCCCCGTGAAACTCTCAGGGTTGCCCAGCGCCATAACTTTAAACAATTCGCCCATTTGTTCCGGTCCGGCCAGTCGTTCGACCGCCTGCTCTAAAGTTCTCCGGGTCGGTTCAGATTGCTTTTGCCCAAGGTTGCCGGCCCGTTCCAGCAGGCCCATTGTCAGAAGAAAACTGCCCTGGTTGATCGGCTCGGGAACCACGCAGCCTGCCTCTCTGGCGGCTGCGACCAGCGGGGCGAAGTCCACATGGCTGGTCAGATCAACTTCTCCTGCATCTTTCAAAGGGCCTGTATATGCGTGGTTTGCAACAGCCTGAAACGTATCGCCAAACCCACTGTTCAAATGACCATAATCAATCATCAGGGCTGCACCGCCATTGTCAGCCAGCATGTCGCCTAACCGGGTGACAAAGGCCTCGCGGGCGGGGGCTGTTTCAAACAGTGTGCCTTGAGGTTGCGACCCGTGTCCCTCTGGCAGTTCTTGTGGGTGTAGGCGGTTTGGGCGCAATACAAAGTTCAACTGACCGTCGACCAGCCCGACGGCCCGTTCCTGCCAATGCTCTACCCATTTGCACCATTGCCGGAAGGGCAGAGCATCGAGGAGTTCATTGGCGATGACTATGCTTGGACGTTTGGGCAATCCTTCGATATCTGCATGCCACTTGGTCGACGGGTGGAACTGCAAGGCTTGTTTCTGCTGATTAATCAATGTTGGGCTGACTTCTATCAGGTGCAGCCGCATAGCCTGCTGGAATGCGGGCAGGGCGTTGCTGCTGCGCAGCAGGTCTTTCATCAATGTGCCGCGGCCGGGGCCGATTTCCACCAGGTTAAATGCGTCCGGGCGCCCCATTGCATGCCAGACCTCCATGCACCAGACACCAATCAATTCGCCGAACATCTGACTGACTTCCGGCGCAGTGATGAAGTCGCCGGACTGTTCATGGGGTCCGCTGCCCCCTAACGGATGGCTGGTTGTGTAGTATCCGTGTTTTGGATGGGTCAGGCACGAAATCATATAATCGGCGATCGATATCGGCCCGTCGGTCGCAATGCGCTGCCGAATTTCCTGTTCCAATGGGGTCAAGGTGCTTGTGAATCCGGTTTCTGGCTGTGCCATGGGGTGCGTCTTGCTGAAGACATCATCGACCATATGCCAATTGCCAACATGGGTACTGACAGCACCATGCCCATCGTCAACCAACCACCGGCCAAGTATCCGATATGCTGATCCGGCTGGCGGAAAAATTCAATCACGATACGCGATACGGCGTACCCCAGCACCCATGATCCGCCCACAAATCCCGGTGTTTTCAATTTCTTGAATCGGAAGATCAGAATGGACAGAACGATAAAGAGAACCAAACCTTCCAGTCCCGCTTCGTAGAGTTGGCTCGGGTGCCGCGGTTCCGGCCCGCCATTTGGAAAAACCATTGCCCAGGGCACGTCCGTGGGTCTGCCCCAAAGTTCGGAATTGATAAAATTTGCTATGCGCACGAAAAAAATGCCGAAACAGGATGCTGCAGCTATCACGTCGAGCAGGCTGAATGGCTCAAATCCGCGCGATCGGGCAAAGAGAACCATCGCCAGAATTGATCCCAGTGCGCCGCCATGGAAACTCATGCCACCATCCCAAACAGCGGGAATGGCGAGTGGGTTGGCCAGATAATAGGACAGGTTGTAAAACAATACGTAACCCAAGCGACCACCGGCAATGATGCCAACCACCGCCCAGGTGAGAAAGTCGTCGATTTGGATCGGCTGGATCGGTGAGCCGGTGGCAGGCCAGAGTTTGACATTTGCCACCACCCGTTTGGCGAAAGTCCACCCCAGCAAAATGCCAATAACATAGGCGAAACCGTACCAGTGAATGGCAAGCGGCCCGATCTGAACGATAACCGGGTCTATGTTTGGGAATTGTAATGCCGAAGCAAAGGACGCAAGGGGATGCATGGTGTGGAGCCCGAATAGTTGGTGGTTGCCTGTTTGCCCTTATTCGCACGTGGCATCAAGCTGCGACTTTGTAACGGTTGAAGTGAAGCGCCCGACCGCCTAACTAGGGATAAGACAGCATGCTTTTGGAGCCACACCATGAATCAGGGCAATCAGGGACCTTCCCGCATATTTGATGAATTTGCGAAATTGATGACTGATGCGGCCGGTGTCGCTCAGGGAGCAAGGCGTGAGGCTGAAAATGCGTTTCGCAGTCAGGCCGAGCGTTTTCTTTCCCAGATGGACCTTGTGCAACGGGACGAATTTGAGGCGGTCAAGGAGATGGCGTCGCGGGCCCGAATGGAAAATGAGACTTTGCGCAGCGAACTGGATGCTTTGAAAGCCGATCTGGCCAATGCAACTAAAAAAGCGCCAGCCCGATCGACGGCGACAAAGACGCCTAAGACGACCAAGGCTGCAAAGACCCCCAAAAAGTAACGGCTCAACGGCATCGCCTGGCAAAAATTATTTGACCATGGATAAGTGTTGAAAATTTGATTCTTTTGAATCGGTTGCTGGCTATTTTGGTCAGCCTGATTCAAGCGGCCATCTTGCGATTCTGTGTATCATTTCGAGACTGGGGCTTCGTCTCGTCACATCTCGTACTATGGTGATTCCATTAAATGATTCGGGGCGATATCGCGTTTCAGGTTGTTTCCCGCACATGTTGTGAGTTGTTCGGTTGGTTTCTGAAGATGCCACTTGGATGCGCAATGGTTGTTGAAGAAAGACAAGAGCAGAATGGGAATGAGTGAATCACATTTGGAACGAGGCAGCCATCCGGTTGATACGGTTGAACAGGTTGCCGATTTCAACAAGTGGTCGTTTGAACGATCCGCCGACGATGAGATTTCAATCCTGGTTCAGGGAGCCTGGACCGACTATAGCGTTTCATTTTCCTGGATGGAGGATTTTGAAGCCCTTCACATTGCCTGCGGATTTGACATGCGTGTGCCGGACAAACGTCTGGTGGAAAGCATGCGGCTGCAGTCACAGATAAACGGTCAGATGTTGTTTGGTCATTTCGAAATCTGGCAACAGGACGGGTCGGTCCTGTTCAGACAGGCGATGCCATTGTCGGGAGGAGCTGAGGTGAATGACGCGCAGATCAAATGTCTGCTTCAGTCGGCCCTGGCTTCCTGTGAGCGTTATTATCAGGCATTCCAATTCGTCGTTTGGGCTGGGAAGTCAGCGACGGAAGCGTTGGACAGCGTGCTGTTCGACACGGTTGGCGAGGCTTAGCTGTGATGTCCTCCCCATCACAGGTCTCGCCGACCCTTTGCCTCGTTGGTGCGGGAAACATGGGCGGCGCCATGTTGGGGGGCTGGCTCGCTGCGGGCCAGACACCTTCGGCGATCACAGTTATCGACCCAAACCCACCGCAAGCAATGGCCAAACTGATTGCCGATAGCGGCGTCAACCATGCTACAGGGCCGCAGGATGCTGAGCGGTCGGATCTTTATGTTGTAGCCGTTAAGCCACAGATCATGGGCGCTGTTTTGCCCGGACTTGCCGATCATATCGATTCTGAAAATGCCCTGGTGTCTGTTGCAGCCGGTACGACTATAGCGATGCTTGAAGCGCCGTTTGCGGCCGTTCAACCCAGAATCATCCGAGCCATGCCCAATACGCCAGCACTGGTGCAGCGAGGCATTACAGTTTGCGTGGCCAATCAACGGGTATCGGCGGAACAGCGACAGTCGGTCTCAACCGTGATGTCGGCTATCGGAGATGTGGAATGGGTCGAGGACGAAGGTCTGATCGATGCGGTAACGGGCGTTTCTGGCAGCGGACCAGCCTATGTGTTCCACTTGGCTGAAGCACTAACCGAGGCCGGTGTAGCCGCAGGTCTGCCGGTTGAATTGGCAGCGAAGTTGGCCGAGGCGACGGTCAGTGGGGCAGGGGAACTTATGCGCCAGTCTGACCATTCACCTGCTCAATTGCGGCGTAACGTGACTTCACCAAATGGAACGACACAGGCCGCGCTTGAAATATTGATGGACGACAACGGTTTTCCCGCATTGCTGGAGAAAGCGGTTGCCGCAGCAACCCAGCGTTCAAGGGAGTTGGCCAGCGGATCATGAGCCAGGAAATTACGTTTGAAGACTTTATGAATGTGGAAATTCGGGTGGGTACTGTCATCAAGGCCGTACCTTTTCCCGAAGCCCGCAAACCTGCGTTCAAGATGGTGATCGATTTTGGCGATGCCATCGGCCAGAAGAAGTCGTCTGCGCAGATAACTGTGCATTACGAGATTGAAGATCTGGTCGGTCGCCAGGTGATGGCGGTGACAAACTTTCCTCCCCGTCAAATCGGACCTTTCATGTCGGAAGTGTTGACGCTTGGATTTGCTGACGATGATGGTGCGATTGTATTGGCCGCGGTCGATAAAACAGTGCCCAATGGTGAGCGGTTGATGTAACGCTGCATCTGTTGGAGGCCGTCAGACCTTATGACAATTAGCTAATTGCGCGGGATGCGCGGAGGCAGAATTTCAATCATGGCGGACACCATCAATGCGCTAAGAACGGAAGACTCTCGTTTTGAAAACCTGCGGGATTGGCCCTATCGGCCTCGTTACGTGGATGATCTTGCCGGTTACGAGGGACTGCGTGTTCATTATGTCGATGAGGGTCCGATTGACGCTTCGCAGACATATTTATGTCTGCACGGTCAGCCAACCTGGTCTTATCTGTACAGAAAAATGATTCCAGAATTTGTCAAAAGCGGTGCCCGCGTGATTGCTCCGGACTGGTTGGGTTTTGGCCGGTCCGACAAACCGATTGATGATTCAGTATACACATTTGATTTTCATCGCAGCATGATGCTGGCCTTGATCGAGAAGCTGGATCTGAAAAACGTGACTCTGGTTGTGCAGGATTGGGGGGGTATCCTTGGCCTCACACTGCCGCATGTCATGCCGCAGCGGTTCGATCGATTGCTGATTATGAACACCGTGCTGGCCGTCGGTCAGGTGCCGAGTGCGGCTTTTCTGGATTGGAAGGCCTATGTTGCAAGCCGACCTGACCTGCAAGTTGGGGCATTGATGAAGCGTGCAACAACGATTCTCAGTGCGACCGAAGTTGCTGCATACGACGCGCCCTTTCCAGACCAGTCCTACAAAGCTGGGGTTCGCCGTTTTCCACAATTGGTCATGATCGAGCCTGATATGCCAGGCGTCGTGGTCAGCCAGCAGGCGCAGCGGTTCTGGAAATCCGATTGGCAGGGACAGAGCTTCATGGCCATCGGCTCGGCCGATCCGGTGCTTGGATCAGACGTCATGATGGACATGTACAAAATGATACGAAATTGTCCCGAACCTTTGATCGTTAAGGAAGCGGGGCATTTTGTTCAAGAATGGGGGCAGGAGATCGCAAGATTGGCGGTTGAAAGCTTCGCAACCAGCTAGTTCGTATCACGAGGGAGTCGAAAACCACCGTCAGCACTTGAACCTGCCGACCGGTGATCTGCATACGCATGCAATTCAACTCAATTGAAAGTGGCCAGTCCTTCAATTTTCGGTTTGATTTATTCGACGATTTTTAGTTCGATCGCCTTGGGGCCTTTGCCCTTTCGATCGGGCTCAACTTCAAAAGAAATTTTTTGGCCTTCATCCAGAGTGGTGATCCCTGATTGTTCAACCGCCGATATATGAACAAAAATATCCTTTTCGCCATCATCGGGGGTGATGAACCCGTACCCCTTCGCAGCGTTAAAGAATTTCACTGTACCTTGCATTGGGACGTCCTCTTCCCGAATTTAAATCCCTGCATTTTGCAGGCCAAATTGGTTCAGGACTTATGCGTCGGGGAATGGAAGTGATGCGCAATTAAGGTCTGCCGCCGGGAAGGGGGGCATCACGCATTTGACCCGTATGTGGTACGATCAAAAGGCTTCCCAAACGGCCCGTTTCGAAGAACAATCCATAGTTGTGGATTAAAGTTTAACAGCTCGTTTCTAGTCTCCGGGCATTTGTGCACCCGAACAAGTCCCTTATGGAGAAGGACTGGTCCGTATTGCAAGTGGTTTTTCCAACTCTTTGAAAATTAAGCCCTACGAGCACTTTAATTGCTGATAATTCAGCAAAAATCGCAGATTTGAAGTGCAAGATCGCTCGATTTCTGCGCCAAACAGGAAAATGCCTTTGATAATTGGCCATGCGACAATCGTTTCAGGACGTTTACTCTGTTCATTTTACGTCATGGTATGTCGTATTCAGGTTATGATGGCATGGCTGTCAGATAGAAATCGTTCGATCGTCTCGCGCATAGGTTGAAGCACAATCCCGTTATCTGGCTTAAGCTAGAGCAAGAATTCATGACATTGCCAATTTTGCCAGTTAATTTGAAACCAAATTGGGAGTTTGGGCGTATACCCAACACAAACATGTTAAAGATCGCCATTTCCACAGGGAGAAAATCTATGTTGCCTCATCACTCGAAATTCCTACTGGCCGCAGTTGCTTTGGCTGGTGCAACGGCATTTGCTACACCATTGTTAGCCGCTGGAGACGGTAATTCACCTGTGACCCCAACGTGCTCGTCGGGCAAGGTTTGGGACAAATCGAAGAAAAAATGTGTTACGCCGCAACAGTCGGGCCAGTTGGACGATGACAACATATATGAAGCGGCACGGGATCTGGCCTATAATCGCCGCTATGAAGAAGCGATCAAGGTGTTGCAGCTGGCTCAAAACAAGCAGGATCCCCGGATTTTGAACTACCTTGGCTATTCACACCGAAAGCTTGGGCAGGTTGAGGCCGGACTGACCTATTACACGGCTGCGCTGAAAGAAGACCCAAATTATACGTTGGTTCGAGAATATATGGGCGAAGCCTTTCTGCAATTGGGTCGGGTCGACAAAGCCCTTGCGCAGCTGACAGAAATTGAAAAACGCTGCGGACGTGATTGCAGAGAATATTCGATGCTGGAACAACAGATCCATATCTATACAACCAACTGAATTTTGCTGATGATCGGGAACCCGTCGACGGAACACCGTCGGCGGGTTTTTATTTGAGAAAGGGGTTATTGGCTCGTTCCTGGCCTATTGAACTGGCGGGACCGTGGCCGCAAATGAACTGCACTTCATCGGGCCATTTCATCAGCTTATTCTTGATCGACGCGATCAGTGTATCATGATCACCCATTGGCAAATCGGTGCGTCCGATGGAGCCAGAAAACAATACGTCGCCGACATGGGCGAAACGCGCGCTCGCATTGTAGAAAACAACGTGGCCGGGTGCATGACCGGGACAGTGCAACACTTCGAACTGATGCGAGCCGATTGACAGGC
>CAJQPW010000333.1 GCA_905480295.1 uncultured Rhizobiaceae group bacterium
CATCGCCCCAACCTCATTAACGCGGTAGCCGCCCGCATTCACGACGATATCGCAATCAATGTCGCCGCACTCGGTATGTACGGTCCATGTATCATCTTTGTGCTGGGTCAAGTCAGTGACGGGCGTGTTTCGGTACACCTCGGCACCGGCTTTGCGAGCCCGGCGGGCAAGCGCCTGACACAAAGAGGCAGGATCAATATCGCCATCGTTGCCATCCCAAAGACCGCCCATCAGGTTGTCGGTTGAAATCAGCGGGTGGCGGCGTGCACATTCGGCTGCGTCGAGCACTTCAAATTCAACATCCATGCCCTGCGCCATGGATGCAAAATGCGCATAGCCATCCATCTGTGCGCGGGTATTGGCAAGACGGATGCCACCATCGCCGTGACGATAGCTGACAGGATAATCTGCATCATCACGCAGTTCTTTATATAAATTAATCGAATGTGTCTTCAGCCCCACCATCGTCTGGTTCATACCAAAGTTCGTCACCTGCGCTGCGGAATGCCACGTTGTGCCAGATGTCAGTTCGTTGCGTTCGATCAAGACAACATCCGACCAACCTTCTTGCGTCAGGTGATACAGCGTCGAACAGCCAGCAATCCCGCCCCCGATAACAACAACTTTGGTGCGTGATTTCATATGAGCTCTCCCAATAAAGATTTTTATTCAAGTGTGTTGTTGTACGTGTTGTGGTCAACAAAACTTATATTAATTCGAAATTTTCAAAATGTACTTTTATATATTTAGAAAATTTAGGGCGCTATATCGGCGCCTTAAGTGAATCTCTGTATATTGCTGTGATGTAATTATAAGCAGGAAGGCCGCTCCTATGACGGATATATCAAAAATGACTTCCGGACGCAGCGGTGGGCGGGCACAACGTCTGAAAAAGCGCGCGGCAAAACCTAATATTAATCCCTGTTCACCTGGTCAGTTTGGAGGAATGTATAAACCCCTATCGCAACCAGATCTTGAGAACATTTTTGACACGGCGCTGCGGCTTTTATCGGAACTTGGCATGGGTGAAATCCCCAATAGGCTGCGACAGGACCTTCTGACCGCTGGCGCACAAGACAGCGAAGCAGGACGAGTCGTTTTTCCCAGATCCTTGACTGAAGATGCAATAGCCAAAGCTGCCAAAACATTTGTTCTGCATGGGCGTGACGAAACCCGTTCTATCGAAGTGGGGGGAAGCAAAGTTTATTTTGGAACTGGGGGTGCTGCCGTTCAAACGCTTGATTTGGACAGCGGGACATACCGCCCATCGACGCTTGCTGATCTGCATAATTTCACGCGCCTTCAGGATACTTTGGCCAATGTAAGCTGGTATACGAGGTGCTGCGTTGCGACCGACGTGCCGAGCAACTTTGATCTCGACGTCAACACGGCTTACGCCCTGCTCCTAAACACGACGAAACCAACAGCCACCTCGTTTACATTGGCCGAATATGTAGCGCCCATCGTCAAAATGCTAGACATCGCTGCCGGTGGCAAAGGTGCGTTTTCTAAACGTCCTTTTATGAAAGCGCACATAAGCCCCGTCATTTCCCCAATGCGCTACGGCGAGGATGCCGTAGACGTTGTTTATGAATGCATCAAACATAATATTCCAATGTCTTGTATTACGGCCGCTCAAGCCGGTGCAACCGCGCCCGCAACGATGGCCGGATTTCTTGCACAATCCTTGGCAGAAACACTCGCTAGTTTAATCATGATTCACGCCATTAAGCCGGGATACCCGATGGTGTTTTCTAACTGGCCATTGGTTGTCGACCTACGCACGGGGGCGTTCGCCGGTGGAAGTGGCGAAAGTGCATTGCTCAACGCAGCGTCTGCACAGCTTTCAAACTGGATTGGGCTTCCATCTGGTGTGGCCTGTTCAATGACCGACGCCAAAGCGATTGACGCGCAATACGGTGCGGAAAAGGGGCTAACATCACTTGCCGCAGCCCTCGCTGGTGGCAACCTTATCTATGAAAGTTCAGGCATGACTGCATCGCTGTTAGGCGCTAGCTTTGAAGCGTTTGTACTAGACGACGAGATGCACTCAAACACCTACCGGATCTTGCGAGGCATCGAGGTGAGCGAGGAAAACTTAGGCTTTGATGCTATTAACAAAGCCGTTTTGGGGCCAGGGCATTTTCTTGGCGGGGCGCATACAATTTCTGCAATGGAACGGGATTATTTCTATCCATCGCTCGCAGACCGAATTGAACCACAAAGCTGGGCCGAGAACGGAGCGAAGAGTGCTTGGGCCGTCGCCACCGAACGGGTACGAGGTATCCTCGCAAAGCACCACCCTAAATACCTCTCTTCAGATCAAGACGCCATGATCCGCAGTCAGTTCAAGATTCTCTGACGCTATTTTAGAAATTTGCCTTTGTAGGCAACAGGCACAGCTCATTTTTTAGCCACGGCATCGCCTCGGTCGCGGGATTGATCAGACGCATTTCGATGAGATTTCGCATCGCCGCATTGATGGTTCCGACAATTTCTTCAGGGCATTCTTCGCGTGCGAATAGCGATAGATGACGCGCAAAGCCCTTTGCAGGAAACGCGTGTAGCTCGACTTGTTTGTGAAACCTTCGTGCTCGAAAGTAGCAGGCTGGTGTCGTCACTGCCCAGCCTGCACCAGCCGCAATCATTGCCATCATTGTCTGGTTACTTTCAATTTCAAATCTGACGGGAATCTCAATGTTCAAGCGTCG
>CAJQPW010000334.1 GCA_905480295.1 uncultured Rhizobiaceae group bacterium
ATGTTCGAGAAATCGATGCCACCGGAGATGGCGCCGACAATCGGCATGATGATGTCGCCGACAAGTGAACTGACAATAAGACCGAAAGCACCGGCGATTATCACACCAACTGCCAGGTCCAGAACATTGCCCTTGAGGGCAAAAGACTTGAATTCATTCAACATGGAAATTCCCTCCTGCTATTCGTAAACAGCTTTTTTTCCGAAATACGTGGTGAGCATGTAGTACACAACCGCGCGGTACTTGTTGCGGTTTGACCGGCCATAGGTATCCAGCACGGCTGCCAGGGCTTCATCGAGCTTCGGGCCGTCGGCGAGGCCGAGCTTCTTGATCAGGAAGTTCTTCTTGACGGTTTCAAGTTCCGCCTTGTCCGAACCTGAAACGGTGGACGCATCAGCATTGTAGATCGAAGGACCGCAACCGATCGTGACCTTGGTCAACAGGTTCATGTCCGGCGTCATGCCACACTTGTCTTTCAGATCGCTGGCATATTTGGCGATCAGTTCGTCGCGCTTGCTCATGGGTTTTCCCTCTGCATGGTTGTTTAGTGAGGCGTCAGTTGATGTGCACGGATCCGCAAAACGTCACCGGCGCGCGCCCATCAATCGCCCACGAACAGTCCATGTACAGCATTGTATAAATTCCAAAAGCGAATAAAATCTATTGTTTGTATCAAAATAAGTCATGGATAGAACTTCATCATGGACATTGTACTGCTCAAGACATTCCTGAATGTTCTCGCGTCGGAAAGCTTTGTCGGCGCTGCCGACCGCATGTTCGTCACCCAATCGGCCATCAGCGTGCGGATTCAGAAACTGGAAGATACGCTGGGCCAACGATTGTTCCAGCGCTCAAAAAGCGGTGTGTCGCTGACGCCCGATGGCGCAAAGTTTGAGCCCTATGCCCGATCCGCATTGCAGTTGTGGGACGAGGCGGTTTACCAGGTTTCACTGCGCGACGGCATCACCGGCAGCCTGTCGCTTGCGTGTGAGGATACCCTGTGGCCCGAACTGGCCAGCATATGGCTTGGCGAATTGAGCGCTGCGCTTCCCAGCACGGCATTCAACTTCCAGATCGGCACGCCGCAAAGCATGTCGAACATGCTGCTGCGCGGCGTGCTGGATATTGCCGTGATGTACAATCCGGAAATTCGCCAGGGTTTCCGGGTCGAACACATCATGGATGATCGTCTCATCCTGGTGTCGAGTGAAGCCGGCAAGGGAGGTGTTGTGAGCGATGACTATGTGTACACGAACTGGGGGCCTGAGTTTGCCATGGCACACAGCCGCTGGTACCCGGAGGCGAAACCACCCCAGCTGATGATGCAGGTCGGCGCGTCAGCTCCGAAGTTCCTGATGGAACACGGCAAGTCGACTTTCCTGCCCTATCGCATAGCGGATGACTATGTTGCGCGCGGGCAGTTACATGTCGTCAAGGACAGTCCATCGTTCCCGTTTCCCGCCTATGCGGTGTGGACCGAGAAGGCGTCGCCGGAACTGCGCGAACAGGCACTCGACAGACTGCGCCACACGGCCCGCAATGCTCCATGGATCGAGATAGGACACTGAACCGTGGACAGCCAGTTTGCAGCGCAGTCACCAGACATGGCAGGACCGCAGCCAGCGAACCGGCAAGCAGCGGGTCCAGGACCGCTTGTCAGAGAATTCCCTTCCAGCGCAGGGCCAGATAGACGCCGAGAGCAATGACGAGCAGCTTGATGGCAATGTACCCAAGCCAGTGCTTTGGAAACGGCAGGCTGTCTGCCCAGGATTTCTTGTTGTCAGGCGTGGTCATCGCTTAAACTCCAGGGTTGTTACCCGTGTGCCGGTTTCCGAAGGTACCGTGAACAATCCGGCAGGACATCTGGCTAGTCTAGGCTGCAATCTGTTCCAAAAACCCTAACGCCGCAGCATGGAACAGTGCAAACGCCGGCAAGCCTGTTTCCCGGTATTTCGATTGCAGTCGTGTTTGGCTC
Source organism: uncultured Rhizobiaceae group bacterium (assembly GCA_905480295.1). Lineage (GTDB taxonomy): Bacteria > Pseudomonadota > Alphaproteobacteria > Rhizobiales > Rhizobiaceae > Pseudahrensia. The sequence continues at coordinate 1,976 of CAJQPW010000334.1, forward strand.
GGTAAACGCAGTTTTTTCGAGACCATCAAATGCAGGTGGATCGGAATCCGGCGCACAATCAGGTAGCCAGATTTGCCGCATAAAGTGTCGCATGGAATGCGCGGCACTGTCGTCATAGTCTGCAGCCATGGTGGTTCTGATGAACAGATTGAAGCGGCTGTTGCGCCTGCGCAGATGCAGTACACTCATTGTGGTGTTGTGCACTGTTGCGCTGGCCATGTCTGCGTTTGGCCATCGCCCCGTTGTCAGCCCTCATCCAACAGGTGTCGACCTGTCAGCCTACGCCATGCCGGACGGATCGCTTCCGGTGCTGTGCCTGTCTTCCGGCAGCACTGAAGATGGCAACCTCGCTCCGGTGTGGTGCGAGTTCTGCCGCCTTGCTGCCACGGTCACATTGCCCGAAGCATCGAAGATCACCCTGCATGTCACGCTGTCATCGCCAATCGTGTTCTTCGTTCCCGAAGACAGCGGTGTTACCCGGCAAGCCTGGTCTCCACATGCTCCGCCGCACGGACCGCCATCCTCCCAGGCCTGACGCCTGCACACCTTTCGAGGTACTTCGCCCGGTCGAGATGCGCCCATGATGTCCACTGCCGGACCATGCAACCGCTGAGCCGGAACGTTCCTAGAGCGAACGGCCTCCAAGTGTGTTGCGCGCAATCGCTTTGGCTACAAAGCGACCCGATTTTTCTGTCGGGAACCTGATCAATACCCCATGCAAATCCGATGCATTTTCCATCGGAAAACCAACCAGTTACAGGCCGCATCCACGCATGCGCTGCCTGAAATCCACGGAGACTGAAATGCTGAAAACGACCCTGACTGCCATTGTTGCCGCAACCTGCCTGATGGCAGGGCCGGCAATCGCGAAAGACTACAAACTGGGCGACCTTGCCATAGACCATCCCCAGGCACGTGCCACCCCGCCCAAAGCGCCGGTGTCGGCCGGTTACATGACCATCAGGAATACCGGTTCAACGCCTGATCGCCTTGTCGGCGGAACAGCCACGTTTGCCGGCAAGGTTGAAATCCATGAAATGAAGATGGAGGGAGACGTCATGAAGATGCGCCAGATCAGCGGTGGGCTTGAAATCCCCGCGGGCGGAGAAGTGGTCCTCAAGCCGGGTGGCTACCACGTGATGTTCATGAAACTGGGCGGGCAGTTGCAAGCCGGCGAAAAGCGCAAGGCCACGCTTCAGTTCGAGAAGGCCGGCACGATCGACATTGAATTCAACGTTGAGGATATCAAGCCCGGCAGCAAGATGAAACATGGCAGCATGGATCACTCCAAGACCATGGATCATTCCATGAGCGGGAGTTCCAATTGAGCACGGCCAGAACCATAAGAACTGTGAGTTGGGCGGCGCTTGCCGCCCTCCTCCTGATCCTCGCCGGTGTGTTTGGATACCAGTCCTGGTTCGGCGGAACCGAGCGTTCCCTCATGGCCGGCATGAAAATGGGCGCGCCGTTCAAGCTGGTCGATCACACGGGCAAACCGATCACCGACCGCGCCCTTGCAGGCAAGCCTGCGGCGGTGTTTTTCGGTTTCACTCATTGTCCGGAAATCTGCCCGACGACACTTGTGGAACTGTCGGGCTGGCTGGACGAGATCGGGGATGAGGGAACCGACATAAACGCCTTCTTCGTCTCGGTTGACCCGGTACGCGACACCCCTGAAATCATGCGGTCATACATCGAGAACTTCAGCACCAGGATCGTTGGCGTTACCGGTGATCCGGCGGAAGTCTCGCGACTGGCCAAGGCATGGTTTGTCTACTTCAAGAAGGTGCCTCTGGATGATGGCGGCTACACCATGGACCACACGGCCTCGATCTTCCTCGTGGACGCAGACGGCCACTTCAAGGGAACCATTGCCTATGGAGAGAGCTCTGACACGGCGATTGCCAAGCTCCGGCGTCTCACAAAATCCGCCAGCCGGTAGAGCACGGCTGATGTTTCCTGTTTACCTCTGGTCGGTCTGCAAGGCGGCCAGTACCTGCATGTGGAACCAGTGCAGCTGGATTTCCGAGAACCATGACGTCGAGGGGTCGCACACATAGCGACCCTGATCATAGCCCATCGATGACAGGCCACGCTGGACACTTTCGGCAATGGAGATGTCCTCGATATTGAACATGTCCATGAACAGGTCGCGCACGGCCTGCAGCTTGGGGTGCCGCTCGGATTCACCTGCAGGCGTATAGATGTCAACGCGCTCGGCACACGCGCCTACGCCATCGGGTGCCATGCGCAACACGATCAGGTTTTCAGACCCCGGCAGGGACAGCATGCACAGGTGCGGCCAGGCCTGCCAGGCATAGTAGGGCGAGCCGTATTCCAGCTCGAGACCGGGAAAACCCTGCTTGCTCTTGAAGCGGTTGAAGGTCCATCTTTTCTCTTCCCGGAACTCGACCATTTCCTGTTCCAGCACCAGGGCAAGTTTCGGGTGGGCAACGGGGATATGATAGGCCTCGGAGAAATTATCGTAGACCACTTTCCAGTTGGCCTTGATGTCGTAGTGCAGCCGTTCAGCGACAACCCAGTGCGCAACCTGCGGCAGGTGATCTTCGATGCTGGCGCCGAAACCGTTCATTTCGGTTTCGAACGGGGCAGCATCGGCGTCCAGGTTGATGAAGATCAGACCGGCTGAAACTGCCAGTCTGATCGGGTTTAGCGAATACTGCGATTTGTCGAAGTCGCGCACCTGGTCGGTCATGGGTGCTGCGGCAAGCCTGCCGTCGAGCTTGTACAACCATGCATGGTAGGGACAGCTGATGCCCTTGCTCTTGAGCCGGCCTCTGCCTGTCAACAGTTCGTGGCCGCGATGCTGGCAGACATTGAAGAAGGCCCTGATCTCATTATCGTGGCCTCGGACCACCAGAACCGGTTGTTCGCCCACCGTATCGGTAAAATACCTGCCGGGTTCCGCGACGTCTGCGACATGGCCCACATAGCACCAGGACCTGCGATGGATCATGGCCATCTCGTCCCGATAGATGGCTTCGTCAGTATAGTAGCGTGACGGCAGCGTCGGCGATGTCATCGGGTCCACGGAAAACGCGCCGCGATTGCCGCTCGGCAGCATGTTCGGATTGATCGGCTGGGTCATATGGAAACTCGCCTTTGCGCCTGACCTGAGTGTGACACACAGTTTGCGGCGGCCAGTCTTACAAGGCAAATCGCAAAAACAAAATCACACCGGCAACAGGCCCTGGCTCATCCCATGTACCCCACAATTCTTGAAGGCACGGCCTGGAATGTGTGACGAGTACCAAAAATCAATCCAGCCCACCGGGGGAAATATCCATGAGTCGGGCATCTGGAAGTTGGGATGGTCCTGGCGAACGAAAGCTATGTGGATCCAAAGGGTGAGCACAACGGCATCAAAGAGCAAGAGCGGGACTTCTCTTTTACCTGTTGGCACAGGTGATCATTCCAGGGCAGCGCCCAGAGCGTCCATCACCATGGACTGAAAATGATGTACAGCGTGCTCACTCAGTTCCGTCTTGCCGTGGTCAACGATGAACCTGCCCTGATTGTATCCCTTTGAATGCAACCCGCGCTGGACACTTTCACACAGTCCTATGTCTTCAGGCTGAAGTACATCCTTTTGATACTCCGCCGCCTCCTTCAGCTGCGGGGTCAGAACACCGCCCGGTGTAAACCAGTCCTGATACTCAATGGTTCTGGCCGGCTCTTTCGGGTTCATCTGAAGCACCGAGAGATTGGGTTCACCGGGGTAAATCCAGATTGTGAAATTCGGCCATACGAAGAAGCCCGCATAACCAAAATCCACTTCACCCGGTTCAAAGCTGTAGGCCTTGCTGTTGGTGGTACGCGGCGCACCAGCACATTGGGACGAGTAGCGCTTGTGGGTAATAGTGCGATAGGAGTTCATGTCGACGAGGTCGACAAAGTCCTTGTGCGCCGGGGCGCAGTGATAACACTCCAGAAAATTGTCGACCAGAATTTTCCAGTTTGACGCCACATCAAAAGTGTCTCGCTGCGCGAACGACAGCTGGTCCACCGAGGGCATATATTGGCGTATCTGATCTTCAAGACCGTCAAACTGCTGCGCGAAAGTCACCGCATCCGGATCAAGGTTGATCATGATCATGCCGCAGAAAACTTCCAGCCGGACCGGTTTCAGGGAGAAATCGCACTTGTTGAAACCTGCTACATTCTCCGAATTGCGCGCGGCAACAAGACTGCCATCAAAATCAAATGCCCAGGCGTGATAGGGGCAGGTTATGACATTGCGCTTTCCCGCACCTTCAAGCAGCTCGTGCCCGCGATGGGCGCATACATTATAAAATGCGCGCAATTCGCCATCGCGCCCGCGTGCAACGAATATGTTCTGCTCGTGGATGGAGGTTGTGAAGTAACTGCCGAATTCGATGACCTGGGACACATGTCCTGCATAGTGCCACGTCTTGTAGAAGATCGCTTCCTTTTCAAGGTCGTAGCTTTCACTGCTCGTGTAAAACCGGGCCGGCATCGTGAAAGACGTTGCTGGGTCAGCGCAAAATGGAGCATCGTTCTTACGTTTTTCAATAACTGCAGCATCCATCCCGATACCCTTTGAAAATGAGATGACAAGCTAATATGCATAAGCTTGTCTATTTCATATCCCCTGACAAACGATCATTTCTTTGGCTTTTGAATAAGTAAGACTTATGCTTGCAATCAGAAAGAAACTTGCAACTCTAGATCCG
>CAJQPW010000335.1 GCA_905480295.1 uncultured Rhizobiaceae group bacterium
ACCACACCCGGGGCAGATAATTCAAAACTTCCGGTTACATTTCGGTTGGTCTGTACTCCGCGAGGACTGTGGTGATCAGCCAGAATTTCGCCGCTGACACCTGTAGCGGTGCCGTTTGTCGTCGTGATGGTGCTCACCCGATGGCGGAACCTCAATTCGATACGACCGGCTTGAACATGCGCACGTACCCGGTGTTCAAATGGTTCCATGACACCCGGGCCGGTGCCCCATGTTATGTGGAAACGGGGGACCGAATTGCCATGGCCATGAGCGTGGCCGCCGCCGCGTTCGGCCCAGCCCACGACGGGAAACCAGCGCAGACCCATTTTATAGAGCCATTCACGCATGTCGCCGGCAGCAAAATCGATATAGGCCTCAGCCCAACGGCGGGGCCAATGGTCTTCATTTCGGTCAAACTGGGCCGATCCCATCCAATCGGACAAAGCCAGTTCGCGGCTGTCATGAATTTTCATGCGCCGCTGTTCCGGTGTGTCCACCATCAACAGGCCACCAAGCGACCAGAATGCCTGCCCTCCCAAAAAGGCTTCACTCTCCTGATCAAGCAAGATTACTTTCTTGCCGCGGTCACCCAGTTCAGCTGCGGCCACCAGACCGGCTAATCCTCCACCGACGACAATAACATCGGCGCGGTTCATGATGGGGTTCTGCTGTCGTTCATCGGTTTCGCAGCGCCATGATAATCGGCAGGGAAACCACATACATGGTGATGCCATAAACCGCGGCAGGAAGAGCATAGGCACTGAAACCCGCTGCCTGAGCGCCAACAATGGCACCAAGGGTAATGCCCACCGTGCTATTCTGAACGCCGGTTTCAACCATGATGGTTTTGACTTCGGCACTGCTCAGACCAAGCAGCCGGGGTACGACAAAACCGATTGCAAGAAGCAGGATGTTGAGGCTGATCAGCGCCGGCCCCAGGACGGGCAGGTTGTCGATAAATACGGACCAATTGCTGGCCAGTGCGGCAACAACGATAACAACGAACAGCACTGTCGCCATTTTGGTCAACACTGGCATGGTGCGATTGGCAAATTCAGATGCAAAGTGACGGACAGTAAGGCCGATAACCACTGGAAGAGTGGTGATCAAAAACATCGAAACTGCCAGCCCGGTTATGGTCACCGGTGGGGCATCCGCTCCCATGAACCGTTGAACAGCCCATGCCACAAGTATCGGCACCGTTATGATGCTGGCGAGGCTGATCACCGCTGTTAAGGAAACCGACAGTGCCACATCCCCCTTTGCCAGTTTCGCCATGATATTGCTGGTGACTCCACCCGGGCAGAAGGAAAGGATCATCAGGCCAACCGCCAATTCGGGCGGCAAGGAAAACGAGACCGCCAATACGAAAGCCACCAGCGGCAGCAGCAGCATCTGATTGATTGCACCAATCAAAAAGGCAAACGGGCGCACCAGAACCCGCTTGAAATCGTCGACTGTTAAACTCAGTCCCAGCGAGAACATGATAAAGGCCAACGCCAATGGCAAAAACACCGAAATCAAAATGCCCATTATAGCCGTTCCTTTGCAAAACACTCCGCAAGGAACCGTAATGTGGCAGGCCAAGCTTTGCAAAGCCCGCGACGACCCGACCCCCTGAAATTATTGAGCAACATTCTCTCTTGCTGGAACCGAGGTATCATAAGGAGTCGCAGGAGAATTCACCGGAAAGAACCTTCGGGTTTGATACCAAATCCGCTTTGTCGTAGTTTGCAGCAAACGGCAAAGCGGTGCGTGGGCCATGTCAGATAAACCAAATGTCGTTCTCGTTCTTGCCGATGATCTTGGATTTGCGGATCTCGGCATTACAGGGTCTGAAATCAATACCCCGAACATTGACGCGCTGGCCAAGGGCGGAGCCTTGCTCACCGCCATGTATAATTGCGCGCGTTGCTGCCCGACACGGGCCTCTCTGCTAACCGGGCTCTATCCCCATAATGCCGGAGTGGGGCATATGGGTGCCAATCTCGGCACACCGGAATATCAGGGATTTTTGCGAAACGACAGCGCAACCATTGCCGAACATCTGCGGGCTTCGGGATATCGAACAATGATGTCCGGCAAGTGGCATGTCGCCGGTGATTTCATGGCTCGGAAAGTGGATTCCTGGCGGGTGGGAGATGTCGACCATCCAACCCCCCGCCAGCGCGGCTTTGACCGGTTTTACGGCATTGTCGACGGCGTGACGCATTTTTTCTCCCCCCATTACATGTTGGAGGATGATCGCCGCGTCGACGTATTCCCCGACGACTTCTATTTCACCGATGCGATAACCGACAAGGCCATTGGCATGGTCGGGGAGGCGGTTGCTGAAGATCAGCCGTTTTTTCTATATCTCGCCCACACTGCACCCCATTGGCCGCTGCATGCTCATCCTGAAGACATCGCACGCTATGATGGCGTATATAATGGTGGCTGGGACTCTGTTCGCACCGCCCGTCACGAGCAAATGAATGCCATGGGGCTGTTTCAGACCAATTGGGACATATCACCCCGCGATACCGATGTTCATCCCTGGTCGGCGGAAGCCAATCACGACTGGGAAGCACGCAAGATGGCAACCTATGCAGCGATGGTCGATCGCATGGACCAGTCGATTGGCCGCCTGGTCAGCGCCCTGAAGGATCTTGGTCAGTTTGACAACACGCTGATCCTTTTTCTCTCAGACAATGGCGGATGTGCCGAATTCATGGCTGAGGATGGCTGGGCGAAGTTCTTTCCGGACACCACCCAGGATGGCAGCAGGATAACCATGGGCAATCGACCGGATGTGATGCCGGGGGACGCGCTGACCTATCAAAGCTATGACAAGCCATGGGCCAATGTTTCCAACGCCCCGTTTCGACTGTTTAAACACTATGTTCACGAAGGGGGAATCTCGACACCTTTGGTTGCCCATTGGCCGGAGGGGATCAAGAAGCCGCACACCGTTCATGACGCCTGCCATGTTGTTGACATTCTGCCAACCATTCTTGCCGTGACCGGTGGTTCCTATCTGGGAGAATTGGGTGGCAACGCCATTCAACCGGCACAGGGGCAATCTCTGTTGCCGTTGCTGCAAGACCAACCCTGGATGCGAGAAGAGCCGATCTTCTTTGAGCATGAGGGCAATTGCGCCATCCGTCAGGGAGCATTCAAACTGGTAAAACAGTTTGGCGGTCCCTGGGAGCTTTACGATATGGACGTTGATAGAACCGAGTTGTTAAACCTGGCAGGGAAGAACAGACCTGTCGAAGACCGCCTGATCAAGCAGTATGAAGGATGGGCCACAGCCAATGGGGTGATGGATTGGAACATCGCTCTGCCGCGATTGCTGCAGGCATGGAAGCTTGAATCGGCGGAAGGTTGAATTTTATCGGCCGGACAAGTCAGGCCATGCTGGCCATGCTGTTCCTGGCTCTTTCCTCCAGCAGCGGCGCTTTTTGCTGTTGAGCAATTTTCATTGCACGACCGTAGGCTTCTTTGGCTCTGTTTTGGTCTCCCATTGCACAATGGTAATCGCCCAAACATCGATGCAGTTCCGCTTCCACCCATTGTTCACCGCTGGTATCGATCTCGCTCATTGCCCGCTCGAGTGTGGCATGTGCTGCCGGCAGATTTTTTGTGCGCAGGTGCATTTTGGCCATCTGATTGAGATACAGAGTTTCCCATAATCCACCGCCACCTTCTTTATAGGTTGCAATATCCCGATCAAGCTGCTGTGCGGCTTCCGGCCGATCTTCCATGCAATCGGCCACCGCATCGTGGATGTCGCAGAACAGATTCCAAAGCGACATGCTGTGTTCAGCAGCAAGTTTTTTGATTTCCAGGTTGATTGAACGCAATTTCTGCGGATCATCCATCCAGATCGCCAGCGTTGCCGCATGCAATCCCGCATAGCAGATGGTGTTGGCGTGATTTATTTCATGCGCCCGTTCGATTGCCTTCTGGCAGACCTCCAGGGCTTTCTCCTGCTGGCCGGAGGCGTAATAGGCCAACAATTGGTAACACCATATCTGAACACCCGGGTCCTGGGCGAATTTGCTGGAAAAGTCCTCCAGCTTGGCGGTCTTGTACAGCTCGTAGCTTATGTCGAGATCGATCAACGCCTCGGTCGACCGCCCCATTGAAATCAACGTTGCAGCCCGCATGCGTCTCGAAATCAGGCGGGAGATCGGGTCTGTCTCCTTATCC
>CAJQPW010000336.1 GCA_905480295.1 uncultured Rhizobiaceae group bacterium
GGCTGAAGTGGAAGCCACCAATGTCTCTGTTGATGGATATGATATGCGAGGGCCGGATCTTGATCGGGCCGCAGGGAGTGTATCCGACGCCGCAGATGATCCGATGGCAGACGCTGCAACGCGGCCTGCGGGTGGTGAAGCTCACTATACGCCAGCAGCGTTGGCTGATGCGGTATCGGCACATGCGTCATCGGCCAAAATCGACAACACCGCCTATGAAACGGTTCGCGACCTGCCCGCGCTGAAAACCTGGATTGATGAAGCCCAACACCTGGGGTTGGTTGCCGTGGACACGGAGACGACTTCAGTTGATGCGATGCAATGCGAACTGGTTGGGGTGTCACTGGCAACGGCTCCCGGCCGCGCCTGTTACATTCCGTTGCTCCACGTCAAGGATGGGTCACCCGGTAGCGATGACATGTTCAGCGAAGGGCTTGATCCAGATCAGATTTCTCTGCGGGAAGCGCTGGATGCGCTGAAGCCGCTGCTGGAATCGCCCAGTGTTTTGAAAGTGGCACAAAACATGAAGTTCGACTGGTTGGTGTTGTCCAGATACGGCATCGAAGTGGGACCATTCGACGATACGATGCTGCTTTCCTATGTGGTTGATGCCGGCCGCAGCAAACACGGGATGGATGCCCTTTCTCAGAACTTGCTGGGGCATACTCCAATTCCCTTCAAAGAGGTGGCGGGTTCCGGTAAATCGATGATCACTTTTGATAAGGTGCCGATTGACCGCGCGACGGCCTATGCAGCTGAAGATGCCGATGTGACCTTGCGATTGTGGCAGGTGTTGAAGACGCGTCTGGTTGCCGAAAAAATGACCACTGTCTATGAGCGGCTGGAGCGCCCGCTTGTCGATGTGATCTGTCGTATGGAAGCACGCGGCATTTCGGTTGACCGTCAGATATTGTCACGGCTTTCTGGTGAGCTGGCGCAAAGGGCGGCCGGTCTGGAAGATGAAATCTACGCCCTTGCAGGCCAGAAATTCAACGTTGGCTCCCCCAAGCAACTGGGCGAAATCCTGTTTGGAGAAATGGGCCTTCCCGGCGGCAAAAAAACCAAATCAGGCCAATACGCTACGGGTGCTCAGATTTTGGAAGATCTGGCTGCCGAAGGACACGAATTGCCACGCAAGATTGTTGACTGGCGTCAGATGACCAAGTTGAAATCGACCTACACCGATGCCCTGCCCGGCTATATCAACGACACCACCAAACGGGTGCATACGTCTTACGCCATGGCATCAACGTCGACGGGGCGCTTGTCTTCCTCCGATCCCAATCTTCAAAACATTCCGGTGCGCACCGAAGAGGGTCGCAAGATACGAACGGCATTTGTTGCTGAATCTGGCAACAAACTGGTCAGCGCTGATTATAGCCAGATTGAATTGCGGGTATTGGCGCATGTGGCTGATATTGCCCAGCTGAAACAGGCATTTGCCGATGGAATTGATATTCACGCCATGACCGCGAGCGAAATGTTCAACACACCGGTTGAAAACATGGACCCCATGATCAGGCGTCAGGCCAAAGCCATCAATTTCGGGATCATTTATGGCATATCCGCATTTGGACTGGCCAATAATCTTGGCATCAGCCGCGGTGAGGCGTCCGACTACATAAAGATGTATTTTGAGCGGTTTCCGGGCATTCGCGACTATATGGAAAACACCAAGGCCTTCGCCCGTGAACACGGTTTCGTCGAAACCATTTTTGGCCGAAAGGCCCATTATCCCGAAATTCGATCGCCCAATCCGCAAATGCGTGCCTTTAACGAGCGTGCGGCCATCAATGCTCCCATTCAGGGCAGTGCAGCCGATATCATTCGCCGTGCCATGGTCAAGATGGAAGGAGAGCTCGACGAGGCTGGATTGCAGGCAAAGATGCTGCTGCAGGTGCATGACGAGCTGATCTTTGAAGTGCCGGATGGCGAAGTGGACGCCACCATCCAAACGGTATCGTCGGTGATGGAGCATGCACCCATGCCAGCACTGAGCCTGAGCGTGCCGTTACAGGTCGATGCCCGTGCCGCAGACAATTGGGATGAGGCCCACTAAGCTTTAAAATTTTAAGCAGCGGGCGCTGACCGGGCCCGCTGCGGGCTGTTTTCGTTAGTCGGAGCCATCAACAGGTTCATCGGACACGTCGTCGGCGTCTGGCTGCACCACGTCTTCAAATTTGGGGCCGCCTTTTGCAACACCGACCATGGCAGGGCGCAACACCCGTTCGCCAATTTTATAGCCTTCCTGAACCACCTGAGCGACGGAGTTGTTGGGAAGTTCTGGGTTAGGCATTTCAAACATGGCCTGGTGAAAATTCGGGTCGAATTTCTCACCTTCTGGGTTGAACTTGTTCACACCGGCATTGGTCAACGCCTTGAGCAGTTCTCTTTCTGTCAGTTCGACCCCTTCAATCAGCGCTTTAAAGTCGTCGGACCCGGATTCGCGTTTTTCGGCTGGAACGGCCTGGATCGCCCTCTGCAGATTATCACCGACGGCGAGCAGGTCGCGGGCAAAATTGGCAACAGCATAGGAGCGTGCATCGGTCATTTCCCGGGCTGTTCGCTTGCGCAGATTGTCCATCTCCGCAATGGTGCGCAACGTGCGGTCTTTCAATTCTTCGTTTTCAGCCTTTAGCTTGTCGAGCACCGACAGAATTTGAGCCGGATCATTGGAATCGGCCTCGGTAGCGGTTTCGGCCTCTGCGGCTTCCAATTCGGCCTGTTCCTGTTCTTCGGCACGGGCTTCTTCCGCTTCGATATCATCGAAAAATTCATCTTCTGGACGACGGTTACCAGACATGGCTCACCTCAAAGCATGAGAGAAAATTGCAGCCCCGCATATCGGACGTAGCGAAGGAAAAATCAAGGCAATCTATGGTTCTATAGGCATAAAAACGAAGATTCATTCATGCTCATGAAATCAGGCGGCTGACCACCTGGGCGGTATAGTCCACCATTGGCACGATGCGGGCATAGTTTAACCGGGTTGGACCGATCACCCCGACGGCGCCAATAATGCGCTGGTCGGAGTCCCGATAGGGTGCGACCACCACGGATGACCCGGAAAGGGAAAACAACTGATTTTCCGAACCGATGAATATTTTCACCCCTTCACCCTGCTCGGCAAGATCCAGGAGTTGCATCAAACCATCCTTGGTTTCCAACTCGTCAAACAGATGCCGCAGCCGCGCCAGATCTTCCTGGGCGTCAATATTTTCCAGCAGGTTTCCGCGTCCCCGAACGATCAGTTGCGGCATTTGATTGCTGGCGGCACCGGCCCATGTCGCCAGTCCCTGGTCAACCAGGGATTTTGCAATGGCGTCCAGTTCGTTTTGTGTTGACTGGCGACGTGCAGAAACCGAACGACGGGCTTCGCCCAGAGTTCGACCCGAAACGTGTGCGTTCAGATAGTTTGATGCTTCAACCAATGTTGAAGCGGAAAGACCCGGTGGCAGCTCAAGAATGCGGTTTTCGACGGACCCGTTTTCGCCCACCATCACCACCAGCGCTTTGGTGGCTTCAAGACGCACAAATTCAATATGTTTCAACCGCACATCGGTTTTGCCGGCGATTACCAAACCGGCTCCATGGGCCAGACCGGACAGCATCTGACTGGCTTCCGTCAGCATCGCATCAATGGTCTTGTTGTTGCCGGCTGTTTTGACCTGGGCTTCGATGGAACTTCGCTCGGCGCTTGTCAGATCACCAATTTCAAGAAAGCCGTCGACGAAATATCTAAGCCCAATTTCGGTCGGCAATCGCCCGGCTGAAACATGGGGGGCATAGATCAGACCCAGATGTTCGAGGTCACTCATAACGTTGCGAATCGATGCCGGTGACAGGGAAACGGCCAATTGCCTTGCCAGGCTGCGGGAGCCAAGCGGGTCACCGGTTTCCAGATAGGTTTCAACGATATGTTTGAATATTGCGCGCGAACGATCATCCAGGGCATCCATATGCTGTCCGGAAATTGGGGAGATCGGGGCGGTCATGTTCTTAGATATAGGGCGAACTGACCCCTAGCGCCATAGGTTTTGCGCGTCTAAAAGGACTTCCATACAACCACCCGGATTTTTACTATGCGACCTTCCAAACGCACCCCTGACCAAATGCGTGCTGTCACCCTCGAACGCGGATTTTCCAAACATGCTGAAGGATCCTGTCTGGTAAAATTTGGTGATACCCATGTCCTGTGCACGGCATCACTGGAAGACCGGGTTCCGCCGTGGTTGCGGGGTGGAGGCAAGGGCTGGGTTACCGCCGAGTATGGCATGTTGCCCCGTTCGACCGGATCACGGATGCGTCGGGAATCCACGGCCGGTAAACAATCTGGCCGAACCCAGGAAATTCAACGTCTGATTGGCCGGTCGCTTCGCGCTGTGGTTGATCTTGGGGCGCTGGGCGAAAGACAGATTTCCCTCGATTGTGATGTCATTCAGGCCGATGGCGGAACACGCACGGCCTCAATCACGGGAGCCTATGTTGCGCTCAAAGAGTGTCTGGACTGGATGCAGTCGCGGTCGATGATCGGCGGCTCTGTGTTGAAAGACAATGTCGCAGCCATATCCTGCGGGATCTATAACGGTACACCGGTTCTGGACCTTGATTATGATGAGGATTCGGAAGCTGAAACAGACGCAAATTTTGTTATGACCGGTTCTGGCGGCATCGTTGAAATTCAAGGTACGGCAGAAGGCGCGCCCTTCAGCGAGGAAGAATTTGCAGAACTGATCGGCCTGGCTAAAAAAGGAATTGGTGAATTGGTGAACCTGCAGAATCTATCCCTGTAATGAGAAAACTCGACACCAAACAGCTCATTCTCGCCAGCCATAACGCAGGCAAGCTGGCAGAAATCAGCCAGTTGATCGAACCCTATGGCTTCACCATCACTTCTGTTGCCGAAAGAGGACTGCCCGAACCGGAAGAGAACGGCACCACGTTTGAACAGAATGCCTATACAAAAGCCTTTGCCGCAGCGCAGGCCACTGGATTGGTTGCCCTGTCAGACGACAGTGGTTTGTGTGTTTCGGCACTAGACGGCCAGCCGGGGGTTTATACAGCCGACTGGGCCGAAAAACAGGATGGGTCAGGACGCGATTTTGCCTTGGCCATGGAGAAAGTAGAACGGGGTCTGGCAGAGGCTGGTGCTGTGAGATCGGAAGATCGGCAGGGCTATTTCTGTGCTGTGTTGTGTTTGTGCTGGCCGGATGGTCATGCGGAATATTTTCGTGGCGAGGCGCATGGCGAATTGGTCTGGCCACCCCGGGGCGATCGGGGATTCGGCTATGACCCTGTGTTTCTACCGACCGGGCATGAACGAACATTCGGTGAAATGAGTGCTGAAGAAAAACATTCCTGGCAACCGGGTAGCGGAGATGGATTGTCCCATCGTGCACGCGCATTCGCCAAGTTTGCGCAGGCCTGTCTTGGTTGAGCACCCAAATAGGGACGATGGCTCCCCGGGCTTCGGCATTTATGTTCACTGGCCTTTTTGTGCCGCCAAATGCCCCTATTGTGATTTCAATTCACACGTGCGCCATGCCGGTGTTGATCAACGCGAATATGCGTCCGCCTTTGTGAAAGAAATCGAACATATGGCGGCGCTGCAACCGGCGCATAAGGTGACGTCGATCTTTTTCGGAGGCGGCACGCCATCCTTGATGGAACCGCGCACTGTGGCTGAGATTCTGGATGCGATCCACCGTTGCTGGCAGACCTTGCCCGATATGGTGACCACCCTGGAGGCC
>CAJQPW010000337.1 GCA_905480295.1 uncultured Rhizobiaceae group bacterium
CTTGTGGCGTCACGGTGCCATCGGTATCCTGGCCGACGATGATATAGCCTTTTTCTGCCCGCAACACATGCATGGTTTCAGTGCCATAGGGCACCATGCCCTTCGGCGCGCCGTGGTCATAAAGGGTCTGCCAAACGTCGAGGCCGTAATCTGAAGGCACGTTGATTTCAAATCCTACTTCACCGGTAAACGACACCCGCATCAAGCGGCAGGGAACGCCACAGATTTTGCCCTCGCGCAGGCTCATATGGGGCATGGCATCGGGGGATAAATCGATGCCCTCGACAAACGGCGCGATAATTTCGCGGGCCTTGGGGCCGTTGATGGCGATGACAGCCCATTGTTCGGAGGTTGATGTCAGCCAGACCTTCCACTCGGGAAATTCGGTCTGCAGATAATCTTCCATATGGTTCAGCACACGCGGCGCACCACCGGTGGTGGTGGTCACATGGAACCGGGTCTGTGACAATTTACCAACCACACCATCATCATAGATGAAACCGTCTTCGCGGCACATGATGCCATATTTGGCGCGGCCCGGTTTCAACTTGTCCCAGCCGTTGGTATAAATGATGTTCATGAAGGCGGCGGCGTCGGGGCCGACAACTTCGATCTTGCCCAGCGTCGACGCATCAAAAACGCCCGCTACCGTGCGCACGGTCCTGCATTCCCGGTCCACCGCATCATGCATTGATTCTCCAGTTTTTGGAAAATACCATGCCCGTTGCCAGAGACTGACAGGCTCAAAAGCAGCATCATTATCGACGGCCCAGTCATGGATTGGGGTTTTGCGCGTGGGATCAAACAAATCACCGCGACTATGCCCGACAAACGAACCGAAAGTCGTTGGTGTGTAAGGCGCGCGGAATGTCGTCAGGCCAACCTCAGGGATTGGCTTTTTCAGCAAATTGGCTGCAATGGCCAGGCCATGCATGTTGGACAGCTTGCCCTGATCGGTTGCCATGCCATTGGTCGTGTAGCGTTTGACATGCTCAATCGAGTGCATGCCTTCACGCACCGCCAGAGCGATGTCCTTGGCTGTCACGTCGTTTTGGAAGTCGACAAAGGCTTTGCCCTTATCCGCAGACGTGCCGGTCGCACCGATCAGTCCTCCGGCATCGGACACATCGTCTTCGATCGTCACAGCCGGTGCTTTGCCATCGGCGGCCAGCGCCGCTTCGACAAAAATGTCAGCCAGCAGGTCGGTGCCGTTGCAGCCACCGATGGAAACGCAATCCTGCGGGCTAACACCAGGAATGAAACGCTGACGATCATCATCCCATTGCGGCTTTCCGCGGGACTGGGAATACATGTGCAGGGAAGGGGTCCATCCCGCCGATGTGATCAGTGCATCCACCTCAAGGCTTTCTGCCTCGCTGCCATCATGTTTGGCCCAGGATATCTGGTTGACCCGCAACCGACCTTTGGTTGCCGTAATCGCCGCGCCGGTAACGATGCGAATGCCGAGTTCATCAGCCTGCTGGCGCAAATCATCGTCAATGTCGGTGCGGTGTTCGATGATAACGGGAATGTCGATGCCTTCTTCGGCGAGATCAAAAGCGGCCGCATAACCGGTATCGCAAGAGGTAAACACAGCAACATTTTGCCCCACGACGACGCCGTATTTGTTCAGGAATGTCTGGGCAGCACCGGCCAGCAGAATGCCGGGGCGGTCATTGTCAGGAAACACCATGTGCCGTTCGATCGCACCCTGCGCCAGGATGACGTTGTCTGCACGAACCTGCCACATGCGTTCGCGGGGCAGATCCTGCTGTGGCTGCGCCAGATGTTCCGTGACCCGCTGGTTCAATACAACCATGTTTTGCTGGAAATAGCCGATGCCGGTGGTGCGGGTCAGCAATCGGACATTGTCCATTGCCCGCAATTCTTCAACCATCGCTGCGGCCCAGTCGGCCCCGGTCTTGCCGTCGATGCGAATATCGGTGTCTGACAGCATCCATCCGCCCATGGACGGGTTCTCATCACACAGGATGACGGATTTTTTCTGATCAGCGGCGACCTTTGCCGCCATCAGACCGGCCGCGCCACCCCCAATGATCAGCACGTCGCAATGGGCAAACCGGTTGGAATAGCGGTCCGGGTCGGCTTCAGCAGGGGCGTTGCCCAGTCCGGCAGCCCGGCGGATGAAGGGTTCGTAGAGCTTGTCCCAGGCCGCTGCCGGCCATTTGAAGGTCTTGTAGTAAAAGCCGGCTGCAAAAAACGGCGACAGCACATTATTGATCGCACCAATGTCGAATGTCAGCGATGGAAAGCGGTTCTGGCTGGATGCAATCAGGCCGTCATGGATTTCCTGCACTGTCGCCCTGACATTTGGTGTGGTGCGTGCGTTATCGCGGCTGATCTGCATCAGCGCATTGGGTTCTTCCACCCCGGCGGCCAGCACGCCGCGTGGCCGGTGATATTTGAAGGAACGTCCCAACAGGTGCACCCCGTTGGCCAGCAGAGCAGAAGCCAGGGTGTCGCCTTCAAGGCCCTCATAGGACTTTCCATCAAAACTGAACCGAATCGGCTTGGTTCCGATGCGCGATCCGCGTTTTGCGATGCGGAAGGGCTGGGTGTTGACGGGGGTCATTTCAGCAACTCCGCAATTTCTTCGGCCTTTGGTCTTGGCTCTCCGGCTTTGTATACCTTGAGGAAACGATCCGAGACCGTGTGGCGAATGGCGTTGAAGAAGCGGCCGCAGCCCATGACGTGGCGCCAGCGTTCAAGATTGACGCCCTTGGGGTTGTCGCGAATGAAGAACATCTTTTCGAATTCCGCATCCGTCATGCCATCCATGTCTTTGGGACGCACAACATGGGCTTCACCTGCATTGGCAAATTCCAGTTCGGGACGGTCAGCACCGCAATAGGGGCAATGGATTAACAGCATTTCATTTCCCCTTAGTGTGCGACGGCAGCAGCGGCTGCTTCATCGATGAGGCGACCATTTCGGAAACGGTCAAGGTTGAAGCCAGCGTTGATGGTGTGGGGTTCATCTCGGGCAATGGTGTGGGCGAATACATTGGCTGAACCGGGTGTTGCCTTGAACCCACCGGTTCCCCAGCCGCAATTGACATACAGGCCGGGAACAGGGGTCTTGCTCAGGATAGGCGAACGGTCGGGGGTCACATCAACGATCCCGCCCCAGGTGCGCAGCATCTTCATCCGGTTGAACATCGGGAAGAGTTCGATGATCGCGTCCAGCGTGTGCTGCAAAATGTGCATTGAACCGGTCTGTGAATAAGACAGATAAGAATCGGTGCCGGCGCCGATCACCAATTCACCCTTGTCGGATTGTGAAATATAGGCGTGCACCGCATTCGACATCACCACACAGGGGAATACCGGCTTAACCGGTTCGGATACCAGCGCCTGCAGCGGGTAGCTTTCCAGCGGCATCTGAACACCGGCCATTTCCATCAACACGGATGTATGGCCTGCAGCGACTACACCAACGCGCTTGGCATTGATTGTACCCCTGGCGGTTTCAACCCCGGTGACTTCACCGCCGGCCCCGCGGTTGATTCCTGTGACCTCGCAATTCTGGATGATGTCGACACCCATGGCGCTGGCCTGCCGGGCATAGCCCCATGCAACCGCATCATGGCGTGCAACACCCCCACGGCGCTGCAGGGCGGCCCCCATGACCGGATAGCGTGAATTGCTCGATATGTTCAGCGGTGGGCAATAATCCTTGGCCTGTTGCGGGGTCAGCCATTGGTTGTCGACCCCGTTGAGTCGGTTGGCATGGATGTGCCGCTGTGCCGATTGCACGTCGTGAACATTATGCGCGAGCATCATCACCCCGCGCTGGGAAAACATTACGTTGTAATTCAGTTCCTGCGACAGTGTTTCCCACAGGTTGAGGGCGTGATTATAAAGCCCGGCTGACTCATCATAGAGATAGTTGGAGCGGATAATGGTGGTGTTTCGGCCCGTATTGCCGCCTCCGAGCCAGCCTTTTTCCAGCACCGCAATGTTGGTGATGCCGTGTTCCTTGGCCAGATAATAGGCGGTGCCCAACCCATGCCCGCCCGCACCGACGATGATGACATCATAGTCTTTTTTCGGCTCCGGGTTGCGCCATTGCTGACCCCAGCCCTTGTGGCGACGCAGGGCTTCGCGGGCAAGATTTATCGCGTTGAAGTTTTTCATAAAACGATTCCCAAGGCTGACGACGCTGATGCGCCTGCTGGTGTCACTTTCTCGTACAAATTCAATTAATGCTATGCAATTGCTTGCTTGCGACACTGGGCGACACTGCAAGACGTAGTTAGGACATCCCCTGCTTCAATCAACAATACAAGGGGTAAATTGTCAGCAAAGGCGGGTTCTGTGATCTACCGGCTTGACATATTCGCCATTGGGATTAAACCAGCCACAGATTTTGTGCGTGCCGCTTGCGGCGCGCTGTTTTTTATGGGCCGTGTCTTATTACCGGCTCTGTACCGATGGAATAGTCCGATGAAAGTCAAGAACTCCCTTAAGTCACTGAAAGGCCGCCATCGCGCCAACCGTCTGGTTCGCCGCAAAGGCCGCGTGTACATCATCAACAAGGTGAACCCACGCTTCAAGGCTCGCCAGGGCTAAGTCGTTGCAGCGGCCTTTGGTCGCAACGATCACATCAAATTGCATTTGACGAACGCATGCCAATGGCTACCCTGTTGGCATGCTTTACCGTGTCCGCTTTCTGATTCTCGCGCTTTTTCTCACCGGCACCTTTTTCACTCCGGTTGCCGCCCAGGTTGAGACCAAGCGCAAGCCCGAAATTGATGCGCCGGAAAACCCGGCTGCCAAAGCTCCTGCGGAACCAAAACCGGCATTTAAGCTGGCGCGCAATCTGGATGGATTGTTCGAGCAGTTGCGCCGAACCCGCAACCGCAAGCATGCAGATCGGATTTCAACGCGGATTTGGGAAATCTGGCAAACCTCCGACAGCCGCTCGGTCGACCTGCTGACACTATGGGCCCGCTCCGCCAGCGGTCGCCGCCGCTTTGATGTGGCGCTTGACCTTCTCGATCAGGTCGTGGCGCTGCGTCCGGAATATGCCGAGGGTTTCAACCAGCGGGCAACGCTGCATTTCATGATGGAAAACTACGGCAAGTCCATTGCAGATATTGAGCGGACTTTGGCACTGGAGCCACGCCATTATGGAGCGCTCGCCGGTTTGGCGGCGATTCTGGAGCGGTTGGAGCGCAAGGATCAGGCGCTGGATACCTGGTACCGTGCCCTGACCATCTATCCGGCAATGAAGAGCGCGCAGGATGCGGTCATCCGGCTGGAAGAAGAACTTGCGGGCAGCGGGATCTGAGAAGCCACGCCGGCTTTTCTCCAAACGTCTGCGAACGGTAGATCTCACACCCCTTGCAGAACCAAATGTGCCCGCTATACGTAAGATCAGTATAAGAGTTCCTTTTCCGGCTGGTGTGTTTTGAAAATTCTGTTGGTTCTGATTGCGATACTGATGGGAATAGGGGTGCTGCTGTTTATCTGGACCAGCGTTCAGGTTCTGAAAATTGAGGATCGTTTTCCCCCCGCCGGTCAGTTTTCCGGCATCGACGGTGAAAGAACCCATTTTGTCGATCTGTCCCCGGATCAGCCGGTAGAGCGCCCACCAATTGTCTTCATTCATGGAGCCAGTGGCAATCTCAACGATCAGCTCACACCATTCGCACCGGTTATGGGTGACCGGGCCCGTCTGATCTTTGTCGATCGCCCCGGTCATGGCTATTCCGAAAGAGGCAGCGCGGAAAACCCTGCCCAGCAGGCAGAGCGCTACAAGTTGTTGCTTGATGATCTGGAAATCGAGAAGGCTGTTCTTGTCGGGCATTCCCTTGGTGCCGCTTCGATTGCCGCTTTTGGTGTATTGTATCCCGAACGGACGGCAGGATTGGTTTTTGTCGCACCCGCCACCCATTCCTGGCCGACAGGTGTCAGCTGGTATTATGACCTCGCCGCAACACCTCTGCTGGGATCTCTGTTTACAGAAACGCTGTTGGTTCCGCTTGGACAGCAATCGCTGGAATCGGGCAGCAAAAGCGTGTTCGCCCCACAATTGCCGCCGGAAAACTTTGTCAACGATGCGGCAATCAGTCTGGTTCTGCGCCCGGGATATTTTCGCCACAGCGCCCGCGACGTCGCCAATCTGAATGAATTCGTGAAAGAATTTTCCAGCCGCTACGGCGAGATCACGGCTCCTTCAATCGTTCTGACCGGTGACAAGGATTATGTGGTCCTGCCTGCGATCCATTCAGTCGGTCTGGAGCGCGATGTCAAAGGCGCGAAACTGATCGTTCTGCCCGGCATTGGCCACAAGCCAGAATATGCGGCGACCCAGGCCGTTATTGATGCGATTGATTCAGTCTCGGGGTCCAAGGTTGCCGTGCTGGATCAGCCACTGCAGCCACTGCCGCCGCTTCAGCCGCCAGACTGATAGACGCTGCCCTGACCATCACTGCCGATGTAGGCAATCCGCAACATATTGGTGGATCCCGGCGTGCGCAGGGGAACCCCTGCAGTAATGATGATGCGGTCGCCAGGCTTTGCTATGCCTTCACGGCAGGCAATGCGGCAGGCCTTGTCGACCATATCATCAAGGTCTTTGGCATCCGGTGTTATGACACAATGAGTGCCCCAGGTCATCGCCAGGCGGCGGGCCGTCTGGGGTACCGGCGAAAGCGCCAGAATGGACTTTGTCGGTCGCACCCGTGCCGCTCTTGACCCGGTTGATCCCGATGCGGTGAAACAGACAATCGCCGCAAGGTCCAGCGTATCGGCAATTTCCGCAGCCGCGAAGGATATTGCATCAGCGCCGGTTGATTCAGGATCAGGGCGTTGTCCGGCAATCGTGTGCAGATACCCTTTGTCCTTTTCGATTGAGACCGCAATTGAGTTCATGGTGCTGACGGCTTCGTAGGGATAATCACCGACAGCCGATTCCGCCGACAACATCACCGCATCGGCCCCTTCATAAACCGCATTGGCAACATCTGAGACTTCAGCGCGGGTTGGAACCGGTGACGATATCATCGATTCCAGCATTTGCGTTGCAACAACGACCGGCGTACCGGCCTTGCGGCATTTGCGGATCATCTTCTTTTGGATGCTTGGTACCATTTGCAGCGGCATTTCAACGCCGAGATCGCCGCGCGCCACCATAATGGCATCGGCCAGATCAATGATCTCATCGAGACGTTCGACGGCCTGTGGCTTTTCGATTTTGGCCAGAATACCCACTTTTCCGCGACACAATTTGCGGGGTTCGGCAAGATCATCCTGGCGTTGAATGAAGGACAGTGCAATCCAGTCAATATCTTCCTTCAGCGCGGCATCCAGATCGCTGCGGTCCTTGTCGGTCAGCACACCGGAAGTCAGCTCTGAATCGGGCAGATTGACGCCCTTCTTATCGGCTAGCCATGTGCCGGAAACCACTTCGGTTCTGGCCCAGCCGTCGCCGGTATCCACGACTTTCAACGCGACTTTGCCATCGTTGACCAACAGCCGGTGTCCCACTTCCATGGCTTCAAGAATTTCAGGATGCGGCAGATGTACACGTTCGGCATTGCCGGGGGTCGGATCGCTGTCGAGGACAATCTGGTCACCCGGTTCCACATCGATCTCACCGTTTTCAAACACGCCAAGCCGGTGCTTGGGTCCCTGCAGGTCAACCATAATGCCGATCGGAAAATTGAGGCTTTCTTCAACCTCACGAATCGACTTTACCGTTTTGCGCATCAGGTCATGGCTGGCATGGCTCATGTTGATGCGGAACACGTCGGCTCCGGCCTTGGTCAGTTCGAGTATTTTGTTCTTGGTGTTGGAGGCCGGGCCCAAAGTGGCGACAATTTTTACTCTACGAGTACGGTTCATTTGGCGGGATCGTCTTTCTTGGTTTGATTGGCTTCCGTCAGGCGGACCTGCCAACTGTTTTGTTCCCCGGTATCGATTTCAAAGAACCCTGTTCGCTCAAAGCCGCGGGGGAAACAATCTTTCAGCCCCTGGATTTTGAACTCTTTATTTGACGTGCACATGAATATGGGGCCGCGCCAGCGTCCACCGGTGTCGGAATTTTCAGCGTGCAGATAAAAATATCGCGAATTCAGATCGCCATCGATGATGGTGGTGCAAACATTGGCTGGAATGCGCCACCAGCCTTCGGTGATCCATTCCTTCTTAACCTGGTATCCAACAGCCACGCCGACCAGTGATTCGGTCTTGTTGCAGACCTTGAGTTCAGCGTGAGCGGAACCGGACGCAAACCCATAGCCGGTTGCAAGTGCAAACAGGGTCAGGGCCGTACGGCTCAATCTAAATCGTTTATATGTTGTAAAACGTGTCGGTAACATGCTGGTCGGTAATTGCCTTTTTCAACCCATGAAGTCAACGAATGAGCCGATCTTGAGGCCGCATATACGGGTGTTTCATCACTTTTTTTCCTTTTGCGGCCGTGCAACCCAAACTCCATAGAGTATCAGCAACCCACCCGCTCCCTGAAGAGCGGTCAGGTTTTCTGAAAATATCAACCAGGCAAGCAGTGCCGCTGCCAGTGCTTCGATGAAGATGACGAGAGAAGAAAACGCCGCAGAAAGTGCACCAAGCGCCACCGCCAGCAGTCCCTGGCCGAATGTGTGGCTGACCCAGCCGAGAGCAAGCAGTGCTGAAAGGCCATAAATGGTTTGGGGCAGAAACCCCTGACCGCTCAACAGCGTTATGGCCAACAGCACCAGCGCGGTAACGGATGTGCTCATAAAGGTGACGGCACCGGCCTGGTGTTTGCGGCGGGCAACGCGTACGGCGAGAAAGTACAGGCCAAAAAATATTGAGGTTGCAAATCCGTAGAGATCCCCCAGCAACCGCTCCGGGGCAAAGGCAAAGCTGGACCCGATCAATGTTGCAGTGCCGATCAGACACAGGACCAGGCCGATATAGGCTTTGCGGCTTACCGTTTCACCGATCAGCGTCCCGGACAGCAGCAGAACCCAAACCGGTGCCAGACAGGCCAGCAACGTGGCGTTGGCGATCGTGGTGTTCAAAATTGACAGGTGCCAGAAGAACAGGTCCCCGGCAAAGAACAAGCCGGCAAGCAAAATCGGCCCGTCAACGCGAAAGACCGAGGCGATGCCTCTGTCCTGACGCCCGGACTTCTTGCTGCGCTGTGCCTCCAGCAACGCCCATATCAACAGAATCGGCACGGCCAGTCCGGCGCGCCAGAAAGCGCTGGCGAAAGGGCCAACTTCTGCAAAGCGCACGAAGATTGGTGACACCCCCATGGCAATCGCGCCGACTACAAGAGCGCTGAAGGCCGGGGCAAAGGACAGGGCAGGGCTTTGGTCGTTGGGCATGGGGTTGCGAATCTTTTGCGCGAGGGTGCCCGACTAGGCATTGATGCAAGTCGATTCCTATGACAATAACGCGCGATGTCCAACGTCTTTTCATCATTTGAGATCATTGACGGCGATCCGTCCTGCGGGATCGTTTTTCTGTGTGATCACGCGCGTAACAGCCTGCCGGAGCAATACGGCACCCTTGGCCTGCCGGAGGGTGAATTTAAACGCCATATCGCCTATGATATCGGTGCAGAGGCGCTGACCCTTGGCCTGGCTCAGAAATTGGGCGCACCGGCTGTGCATTCCTGCTTTTCACGGCTGCTGATTGATCCAAATCGCGGCATGGACGACCCGACGATTGTGATGGGTCTGTCCGACGGCACGGTTGTGCCCGGCAATCATCCGATCAGCGGCGAAGAAATTCAAAACCGAATCGACAGCTATTACGCGCCCTATCATGATGCCGTTGCCGATCTGATTGACCGGTGCCAGTCGACGGGCACCAATCCGATGATTTTTTCGATCCATTCCTTCACCCCCAGCTGGCGTGGCGTGCACAGAAAATGGCATGCAGCCATGTTATGGGATGTTGATCGTCGCCTGTCTGAATTCATGGTGGATGGGCTTGGGCGAGACAGTGATCTGATCATCGGCGACAATGAGCCTTATGATGGGGCCCTGCGCAATGATACCCTGTACCGGCATGCCACACAGCGCGGGCTGGCCCAGGGGCTTCTGGAGGTGCGTCAGGACCTCATTTCAGATGACGCAGGCGTCAATGAATGGATTGATCGTCTTGCACCGCTGCTTGAAGAAGCCAACCGGCGTGACGATATGCATACTATAGTGAACTTCGGTTCACGTACCGATGGAACAGCAAGGACGGGAAATTGAGATGACCGACATTGATAAAGCTACCCAGACAGAACTTGAAGCCGCAGCGTTTCGCACCCTTGTCGCCCATTTGCGTGAACGCACGGATGTTCAGAATATTGATCTGATGAATCTCAGCGGATTTTGCCGTAATTGCCTGTCGCGCTGGTACATGGAAGCCGCCAATGAGAAGGGGATCGATCTGGACAAGGATTCATCGCGCGAGATCATCTATGGCATGCCGTTTTCACAATGGCGCGACCAGTATCAGACCGAGGCAACGGACGCGCAAAAGGCCGCTTTCAGCAAAAGCCACGGCTAAGACCTGTCGCTGCGGCCCGGATCGCGATGCGATGCGGGCCGCAGGATTTTCTGCGCAGCATCGCGATAAAGGGCCGGGGAAAATTTCCTGTCACCGGATTTAATTTTCGCTTGCCCCGGCTGTCGCTTCGTGTTGATTACGCGGCTCTACTATTTTGGAGAAAATCATGGCTGATTCATCTGTCGCCCGCGACCAACTGCGTTCCATCATTGAAAGAGTTGAACGGTTGGAGGAAGAAAAAAAGGCGATCGCCGATGACATTCGCGATGTGTTTGCGGAAGCCAAGTCCAATGGTTTTGATGTGAAAACCCTGCGCACCGTGGTGCGCATGCGCAAGATCGAAGCCGCAGAACGCCAGGAACAGGAAGCCATGCTTGATCTGTATCTCAGTGCTCTGGGCATGCTGCCGGATATGGAACCGGCCAATCCGGGTCTGGACGACTAAGCGCCCCGTCTGAAAGCTGCAGGTAGCATCTAGCGGCCCAGTCCGAAGGAAACGATCGCCCGGGTTCCCGCTATCTGGTTATTCGCGGCACTTTCAAAGTGAATTTTGGCCGCCATCAGGTTCAGAATTTCGCGCACGATCGTCAGGCCGATCCCCGATCCATTGCTCCGGCCTTGCGTTGCATCGCGAACCCGTTCTGTCTGAGAGGTTTTCGACTGGTCAGCGGCAACATTCATTGCAAACCCCGGACCGTCATCCTCAACGATCAGTTTTCCGCTGCTGCTGGTTGCGTCCACCGATACATCGATATGCAGTCCTGTGTTGCCGTTGTTGCCGCTGCGGCTGCCGTGTTTGATCGAATTGTCGATGAGGTTGCGAATGACCTCCTGAACCAGAGTTTTTTCCCCCTTGATCCAGACTTCGCTGGGAGCATGAAACCCCAGATCAATGTCCTGCCGCCCGGTGTTTGAAAGCTGCAATACGAAGTCTTCACACACGCCGCGGGCAATGGCTGAGAGTTCGCATGTCTCGGCGTTGATTTCGGCCCGTGATGTCGCATCGACCCGGGCCAGCAATAGCAGTTGCGCCATCAAGCGTTCGGCATCGCCCACCGCGTGATTGGCGTTGTCGATGGCTTCTTTTTTCAACTTTGGGTCGGTTTCACGGTCGGCGATTTCCAGGTGAGTCTTGATCAGGGCAAGCGGCGTTCGAAACTGGTGACTGGTATTGGAGGTGAACCTGCGCAAGGCGCTTATTGACGATGCAAAGCGGTTCATCAGCTGATTGATGGTGCTGACCAGACCGCTGACTTCGCGTGGAACGCGATGTTCTATCGGGCGTACGTCGTCCGGGCTGCGGCGGGCGACGGCGCTTTCCAGCCTGTGCAGCGGGCGCAGGGCGCGGGTGACCGCAAACCACACCACCAGGGCAGCCGTGAAAATCAGCACCGCCTGACGCAGTGCCGATCGGATCAAGATATCACGGGCTATCGCGTTTCGGGCATTTGTCGTCTCGGCAATGCCGACGCGAAATTCGAGTGATTTGGTGCTGGATGAAGCCGCGCTGGAATGGGTTGCAATGCGGATGGCGTCACCCCGAAACGCGCTGTTTGTGAATTGCAGCGTGTCGGGGGCGCTGTTGACCGCGTCGGGCAGTTTCAGATTGCGGTATCCGGTGATGAACCCGCCCTGGCCATCCTCGATGCGGTAGAAGACCCGGTCGTCTTCTGAAGAGGTAAGCATCTGCAGCGCGACATAGGGGATGTCGACTTCCAGAAGTCCTTCATCATTGACGAATACCCGTTCGGCGATGGCCAGCGCCGAACCGGCCAACACGCGGTCCGAGACTTCATCTGCGGTGGTGCGCGCAGCGCGGTAACCGTCATACAGGGCAATCAGTCCGATCAGCATCAATGGAATCAGCAGCCACAGCAGCAACCGACCGCGCAGGGAATAGGAGGAAAGAAATCGTTCTTCGCCGGTCACGATGTTTCACTCAGGTGATAGCCCAACCCACGGGCTGCATTGATGGTAAGCCCGTGCGACGTCAGTTTGCGGCGCAGGCGGCTGACATATTGTTCAATCGCGTTTTCGCTGACGTCGTCGTCGAATCGGGTGATGGAATCCAGCAATTGAGATTTTGACAGCAGCCGGCCATTGGCCATCATCAGGGCGCGCAGCACCATTGTTTCCCGCGCCGACAGATCGAGCGGTTCATCCCGGGCGGTGACGGTACTGCTGCGCAGGTCAAACACAACCTGTCCCATCTGCAGCAGCGATGTCTTTTCCATCGATACCCGCCGCAACAGCGCCCGCACCCGTGCTTCCAGTTCAGAAAATTCAAAAGGCTTGGTCATGTAATCGTCGGCGCCGAGATCAAGGCCGGCAATCCGGTCGTCCAGCTCATCACGGGCTGTGAGAATCAACACCGGCATGGTCTGCCGCCGTCCACGGATTTCACGCAGCACCTGCAGCCCGTCGGTATCGGGCAGGCTGAGGTCCAGGATCACCAGATCGTAGGGTTGCGACCGGGTGGCCGCCAGACCATCCTCGCCGGTGGTGAGGTGGTCAACGGCATAGGTTGAGTCGAGGAGCTTTTTTAGCCCGGCGCCCAGATGCAGATTATCTTCAATCAGTAATATTCGCACGACGCCTCCCGAATTGCAGGCTATGGGACATTTTCGATCTTGTGAACACCGCTGATGCTGTTCAAGGTAAGCCATGCGTATTTTGACCGCCTTATTCCTGTTTCTGTTTTCGGTGGTTCATGCAGCGGCCCAGACGATCTTTCCCGCCGTCAACACCACTGCGCCCCGCGTGCTCACGGTCTATTCGTCGTTGGATGAGAACGTCTCAAAGCCGTTGATTTCTGCATTTCAACGAGAAAACCCCAGTGTTGAGGTGCACTATCACGACCTGCAATCGCTCGATATTTACGAGCGTGTCATCAATGAGACGGATGGTGGGCGGCGCACGGCAGATTTGTTGCTGTCATCGGCGATGGATCTTCAGGTAAAACTTGCCAATGACGGCTACGCGGAAAATCTGGGCGTTCTCAATGATGAATGGCCGGCTTGGGCGCGCTGGCGAAACAGCGTGTTCGGTCTGACCTTTGAACCTTCGGTGATTGTCTATCACAAGCCCAGTTTTATCGGG
>CAJQPW010000338.1 GCA_905480295.1 uncultured Rhizobiaceae group bacterium
CAACCCGATATGACCGAAGAGCGGACATCTTCATGGCAGCAATCACGATCGCAGCAATCGTAATATGGTGGATTTAACGAGTCCTGATCCTAGACTCTACAATCTGCAAGCGCCCGCGACTTTAACGAATGACCGCATTGCCCGCAGGCAGATCTTCGCGATGATCTAGCCGACGCCAGCCCAAGGTCGGCTTCGAGCCCATAGTTACAAAATTGAGCAAGTCGCGGGTTGAACATAGAGGAACGACAACTTGGGCACGTATTGTTCAATGTGCCCCTGTTCGAAGTTGCGCGTGTTTTCGAGTTGCGAATAGGAAGCTGTAGCGGCTAAATTGGGTTTATGGTCAGGAATCCAAAACAATCAAGAATCTTATCAGCACGACTGCGTCCCCATAATTTGCTGGAAAACAAGGATGCTGGTGCTTCCCAGGACACGCGTAAAGGTGTTCAGTCGGTTGATCATGCGTTCGCGATACTTGGTGTATTCGAGCAAGCTCAAGGGGCGCTTGCTGTCAAGGATGTAGCTGACCACCTTGGATTGACCCCCTCTAAGGTTCATCACTATCTGGTTTCTCTGGTTCGGTCTGGTGCTCTTCGCCAAAACTCAAGCGGGACGTACGATCTGGGAGCCTTTGCACTTCAGCTTGGCTTGTCTGCCATGCGAAAATTGGAGCCCATCGAACTTGGAGCAGTTGCAGCAAGAAACCTGCGGGATCAAACCGGTGAAGCGGTTTTTATGTCAGTATGGGGGAGCTACGGCCCAACGATATTGAGATATTATGAAGGCTTCCAACCGGTTACTGTAGAAGCGCGGGCTGGGTTGGTTCTTCCAGTTCTCACCTCAGCGACTGGGCATGTATTTGCGACATGGGGTGTGAAAACACTGGTGGAGCCGGTGCTGGAAAACGAGGGCACTGCAAGAAGCCTTGACCAAATCATGCAAAGAACAAAAGAAGCTGGACTGGGATCTGTTGACGGGGATCTTCTTCCCAGGGTCGCTTCCCTCAGTGCGCCGGTGTTTGATCAAGAGGGACGATTGTCACTTGCTTTGACCGCATTGGGCTGGTCAGGCGAATTGGACATCTCTCTTAGCGGGCCTCTCGCGAAACAACTGCTTTTGCAATCTCAAAACCTATCACGACAGTTGGGGTATCATTGGTCAGTTCATGAAGTTGGGTAGCCAAAGGGTGAGCCCCGGAAGAAAAGCCAGCAAAGCCAATCTGAAAATATCAGTAATCCAAAAAGGCGTAACGCCTCGGAATATGGTTGCAGTACTCACATCTTTTAGCACTCCTTTGAGCACGAAGACATTGAGTCCGATTGGGGGCGTTATCAAACTTATCTCTGTCACAACAACGACGATCACACCGAACCAAACCGGATCAAAGTTCATCGCCATCACGAGGGGAAAAAATATCGGAACTGTCAGCAGCAACATCGACAAGCTCTCAAAGACACAACCAAGTATGATGTAGGTCAGAATAATAAGGACCATGACGAGGCCGGGCGAAATAGCATAAGCTGTGACCAATTCGATGATTGCTTCTGGCATCCCCGCCAGATTGACAAAGTTGGAGAATATCCAAGCTCCAATCAAAACACTGAACAGATTGGCCGTTGTAATTGATGTTTCCTTAAGTGCGTCCAGCGTGTCGCGGAACTTCATTCCCCGAAACACGGCAATCAGAAAAGCCCCCATTGCCCCCATACCCGCAGCTTCAGTCGGGGAAAATGTCAGCTCCAATGGCCAGATGTCCAAGACGCCGTATAGGCCGCCAATCACCAGAAAGAACAATAGCAAGACCGCCCATACCCCACGCAAGGCTGTGGCCCGGCCTTGCCAATCTGTTTTAATTCCGGCTGGTCCGGAATCCGGACGCCGGGTGACGGTCCATTTTACAGCGCCCAGATAAAACAAGACGCCGACCAGTCCTGGAATAATACCGGCAATGAACAGTTTACCGATCGAGGTTTCCGTTAGCAGCCCATAAATGACCAAAATAACAGACGGAGGAATGAGGATGCCAAGTGTTCCACCCGCCGCTATTGATGCCGTTGACAGACTGTCATGATAATTGAACTTGCGCATTTCCGGCATGGCCACTTTTGACATTGTGGCAGCGGTGGCGAGCGATGA
This sequence comes from uncultured Rhizobiaceae group bacterium, assembly GCA_905480295.1. Taxonomy (GTDB): domain Bacteria; phylum Pseudomonadota; class Alphaproteobacteria; order Rhizobiales; family Rhizobiaceae; genus Pseudahrensia. Next base: position 2,137 of record CAJQPW010000338.1, read on the forward strand.
TCCGCAGATTGCAGAAAAGCCAGCACAGGCAACAATCGTTGCCATCGCCAGCCCACCACGTAAGTGACCAAGAAAGGCAAAAGATACCTGATACAATTCGCGGCTCAATCCGCCTTTGTTAACGAACAATCCCATCAAGATGAAAAGGGGCACGACGGAAAGACCGTAATTTTGTGCAGTATCAATGACCAGGCGACCAACCATCGAAATGGCACCGCGAAAACTGTTGAGATGGGCATATCCCAGCATCCCAACCAACCCCATCGCAAATGCAATGGGCATTCGCAGCAGGACCAAGGCCAACACTGCGGCAAAACCGATTGAAGCTTCAATCACGTTGTAGATTACCCCAAATTAAAATTGCGACGCCCCGAATTATGAGAATGATGGCTGTTGCAAATGTTGCGACCGCAATTCCCCAAGCTATGTAAGATTGGGGAATTTGAAGATACTCGGTCAGATCACCATAGTCTGCCGCTCGTTGCGCCAAGACTGTTACCCTCTGGGCTGGCCATAGCAACATTATCCCGCACAGCAGCGCGATAATGCCATCGCGCATCCTGGCCATTGCATTGTTAAAATAACCATCAAACAGGTCTACGGATATATGCTCGCCCCGGCCAGAACAGACCGGCAGGCTGGAAAATACAACGATAGCCATCAAAATGCGGGTAAGCTCCGTCGCCGCCTCTATTGGCGCATCAAAGGAACTGCGCAAAACCACATCTGCAAAGGTCATGCACATCATCAAAAAAAGAGCGGCAGATGCCACCGCCAAGGGAATGATTGCCAGTCGCGACGACAGCAGAAGCACTGATTTCATCCTTGAGTATCGGGATGCACAGTGTGCACCCCGATCTTTCATAATCGGCTATTTCGCCATCTCGTCTTGGATCATAGCGCGTGCTGCATTGGCATCAATACCTTTAGCACTCACCTCCTCAAGCACAGACTTAACAATGTCCTCAGCTATCGGCTTGTAGGCCGCGATATCGGCACCTGAGGCGGCATTGACTGAATTGTCGCCGGCGGCCTCTGTCACCGCACGACCCTTTGCGTCGATACCATCCCAAACTTTACCGGCCATGCGGCTTGCAGGTTCGCCAAACACCTTTTCATTGAGGGCTTTTTGCACGTCGGCAGGAAGGCTGTCGAACTTCTCCTGGCTCATCAAAAACGCAAACGAACCACGATACAGACCACCGGGTACTTCATATACGTTCTTGGCAACTTCAGTCAGTTTGAACCCGCTGCGGCTTTCGAACGGCATTACCACACCATCAGCAGCCTTGGAGGCCAGTGTCTCATACACTTTAGGAGCTGGAACTTTAATTCCAGTTCCCCCAAGTGCTGTGACTACCTGGGAACCAACGCCACCAGGAACGCGTATTTTCATTCCAGATATTCCACCTAAACTGGTGACTTTAGCGTTGGAGTGCAATTGCGCTGGCCCATGGGTATGGAGCCCGATCAGTTTAACGCCCCTATGTTCGTTCGCCGCGGCAAGCAGCTTTTCGTGAACACGCCAATAGGCAACCGACGCCGCCTCTGCATTTCCGCTGTAACCAGGTAATTTGATCAATTTTGTCGCTGTGAATCGACCCGTCTGATAACCATGAAAAATCACCGTCATGTCCACTGCACCATCAAGGACCAGGTCCATTTGAGCTGGTGGAGGGGCAAGGCCGTATTTAACTTCAGCGGTGACTTTGCCACCTGTGGCCTCTTCCATCATTTTGATGAGGTTCGGCCACATTTGCGCATTCAACCCGTGACCGGGAGGCGCCCAGCTGGATATGGTCAGTTTGTGGTCAGCTCCATAAGACACGCCCGTGGTGAGCAGCATGCCCAAAGTAGCGCCGAGCAGTTTGTTCAATAGTTTCATCGGTTCCTCCAAGGTTTTTTCGTCCCTACCAAGTTTGCTTTAGCAGGAATACACATCTCTGCATTCAATATTTAGCATTGATAAATAGATATAACAATGCAAAGTATGAAAGCTACCAATTCGGAAAAAGGGAAGTCAAATTGAGTTTGGCACCAACATACGAAGCGGATTTGTACTGCGATGAATTTATCAAAAATCCCTGGCCGCGTTATGCAGAAATGCGGGCACTGGGCCCCGTCATCTGGCTCCCGGCGCACAAAAATTTTGCTCTCACGCGCAATCAGGAAGTACGAATTGCCCTAAAAGGTCATGCGCAGTTTTGCAGCGGTAACGGTGTCGCGGCCGATCAGTTCGGTTGTGATTACCTTCAGGGCAACACTGTTGCCTCAGATCAACCAAGACACACCGATCTGCGCAAAATCATGGCACCGCCGCTTATGCCTGCCCAGTTGGAGGCAATACGCCCGCAAATTAAACAAACCGCAGATGCGCTTGTTAAATCCCTGTTCGTACGTGATCAGTTTGATGCTGTGACAGACCTTGCCCAACATTTGCCATTCGTGGTGGTGCGTGAACTGATTGGCCTCCCTGATTTTGGCAAAGAAAATATGCTCAAATGGGCAGCGGCGGCATTTAACGTTTTGGGTATTCAAAATGATCGAGGTGCGCAAGCAGTTGCAGATATCAACATTATGAGACAATTCCTCAGGGATGGAATCAATCGCGATACGGTGAAAGAAGGCAGTTGGATCAGGCAGATTATTGATCTTGTTGACGAAGGAAAACTGGACCCGGAACTGGCTCCCTTTGCAATGCGGGATTTTATCAATCCCAGTCTCGATACGACCATTTCAGCAATTGGCCAGCTCATCTGGCAACTGGGTCAAAACCCAGACCAATGGGAAAAACTGAAAGCCCAACCGGATTCGGCGCTCAATGCTGTCCATGAAGCCGTTAGATTGGGCACACCAATACGAATGTTTTCAAGGCAAACAACTCAACCAATCACCATTGCAGACGTTGATATTCCTCAAGGCGCGCGCGTGATGATGATGTTTGCATCGGCAAACAGAGATGAACTTGTCTTCGAGAACCCCGATCAGTTCGACATCACCCGCAACAACCGCAGACATCTGGGCTTTGGCGCGGGTATTCACATGTGTGTCGGCATGCATTTGGCACTGATGGAAATGACAGCAATTCTCGAGTCAATGATTGCTCATGTGAACACCATCGAGTTCGGCACACCCAAAATTGCAATGAATAACACAATCTGCGCTTTCTCAACCTTGCCATCCAGGTTTAGCTGAGCCCACAAAGTTTCCCTACGCGACGCAACTTCCTTAGAAATAAGTGTCGTAGGTCGAACAATTATCAAATCTGAAAATGGGAGTTTGTCCGCACACCCGCTGTCCGTCAATCTGCTTGTGGGCAAGCTCCGATCTGGATGAATTGACATTCCGCTCCGGGCACCCTATCTCCGCGTCAGGTTATGGCACCTGCCGCTCGCAGACGAAAGTCACGGTGAAGTCCATCATTTGATTATGCCAACATCAGCGTCGAACGGACCCGATGGCAACGCGAGCTCCATTGATATTCCACAGACGAACTCTGATTGAGGCTTTGTAATGAACGAATATCTTCCCCTCCCATCGCTGGAAAACCTGAAACAACAGGCCAAACGCCTGCGTGTGGAACTCAATGGCGGCCCCCACGGCAACGACATATCCCACAGCCAGGCATTGGAACTGCTTGCCCACCAGTTCGGGTATCGTGACTGGAATACGCTGCACGCAGCCTGCGGCAACCAGCTTCCCGGCCCGCCGGTGACGCTTGGTGCACGGGTGTCCGGTCACTATCTTGAACGTCCATTTGTCGGCGAGGTCGTCGCCATTCAGGCGCTGTCCCACAGCGACCGGTTTCGCGTCACCATCAATTTCGACAAACCGGTTGATGTGATCAAGTTTGAAGGCTGGTCTTCCCATCGCAAACGGGTATCCAGTCAAATTGACCGGAAGGGCCAATCGCCCCAGAAAACGTCAAATGGTGCACCGCTGATGGTGCTCGATTTGTAAACACGCAAGGATGAGGGGCCTGATCGCCCCTCATCCAGCCAATTCTTCGCGCATCATCTCAAGTTCCAGCCACCGGGATTCCTTGCTTTCAAGCTCTGACTGGGTTTTTTCCAGCAATTTCACCAACTGGTTGAAGCGCCTGGCATCACGCTCGAAAAGCCCCGGTTCGGCAAGCGCCTTGTTAATTTTGGCAATGTCGGATTCCAGCTTTTCGATCTCGCCCGGAAGGGTTTCCAGAGCATGCTTGTCTTTGAAGCTCATCTTTGGGGATGCCATCTTATCCGGAGCGGGCGGCGGCACCGGCCTGGAGGATGATCCCTTTTTCGAAGCGGTTGATTCCAGTGCGGCCGATGGGGGCACTTTGTGCTGGTTCAACATGTCGGAATAGCCTCCGGCATACTCGATCCACCGTCCCTGCCGGACGGGTTCGCCATCCTGCGGTGAAGAACCCACTTTAGCCGTGCTGCCGCTCTCCGGCACGATGACAGAAGTACAGACCCGGTCGAGAAAATCCCTGTCATGGCTGACCACGATCACTGTTCCCGGATAATCGGCAATCATTTCCTGAAGCAGATCGAGGGTTTCCAGATCAAGATCATTGGTCGGCTCATCCAGGATCAACAGATTGGACGGATGCCGCTGCCGCATCGCCAGCATCAATCTTCCCCGCTCCCCACCGGACAGGCGGGATACGGCTGTGCGTGCCTGTTCGGGCAGAAACAGAAAGTCCTTCATATAGGCTATGACGTGTTTTCGGCTCTCGCCGACAGCCACCACATCGGTGCCGCCACCGGTCAGAACATCCTTCACGGTGGCATCGGGATCCAACGCGGAACGCTTCTGATCTATCACCAGCATTTCAATATTGGCGCCCAGTTTTACCGTACCTGAATCGGGGGCCAATTCGCCGGTCAGCATCTGCACCAGTGTGGTCTTTCCGACGCCGTTGGGACCCACAATGCCAAGACGGTCGCCCCGGGCGATGCGGGTTGAGAAATCCCTGACCAGAACCCGGTCACCATAGGCCTTGGATATCTTCTCCACCTTGGCAACAAGTTTGCCGGACGATTCAGCTTCCGCCACGGTGATGGCAACATCGCCGGTTGGTTTCATCCGGTCAGCCCGCTGCTGCCTCAGTTTTCCCAGGTCACCCAACCGCTTCATATTGCGTTTGCGGCGGCCCGAAACCCCATGCACGACCCAATGTTCTTCACGCACGATCTTGCGATCCAGCTTGTGGGCATCCAGCTCTTCCTGCTCCAGCGCCGTGTCACGCCAGGATTCAAAATGGGCAAAAGACTTCTCCAGCAGTCGGGTCTTCCCCCGATCAACCCACAGCGTGCTGCGGGACAGATTTTCCAGGAAACGGCGGTCATGGCTGATCAACACCACGGCTGAGCGCATCGCGGCGATTTCCTTTTCCAACCATTCGATCGCCGGCAAATCCAGGTGGTTGGTGGGCTCATCAAGCAGCAGAATATCGGGTTCCGGCGCCAGCACCTTGGCCAGGGCAGCACGACGGGCTTCACCTCCCGACAGGTTCCGGGTTGATTCTTCACCCGTCAGCCCCAGCGCATCAAGACATCGCTGCGCCCGGTAAGGATCATCAGCCTCTTCAAGCCCATCCAGAACATAATCGGACACGGTGTCATAAGCGGCCAGGTCCGGTTCCTGAGACAGGTAACGCACGGTGGTCCCCGGCTGAAAGAACCGCTGGCCGTGATCCTGTTCCACCAGTCCGGCGGCGATTTTCAACAGTGTGGACTTCCCCGACCCATTGCGTCCGACAACGCATAGCCGTTCGCGGCTGTGCACCACCATGTCAGCTCCCGTGAACAGGGGGGTAGAGCCAAATGTGAGGTGAATATCAGTAAGGGTCAGAAGGGGCGGGGCCATGGTCAACAATGCGTAGAAAAGATGCTGCACGCATATAGACAGCTGGCACTGTGCAGTCCACGGCCCAGGCCCAATTAGAAGATCAGATCAGTTGGCTTCGCGAAACGAGCGGTGCATGGAATCGTAAAGGGGTTGCAGCGCGTAGTTCATGAACACCCGCGGTTCAGCAAGGGCGAAGACTTCGGTTGCCATGCCGGCATGGATCTCTTGCAAACCCTGACGTTTTTCCGGGTCCTGTTTCATCCGTGCTCTTGCCGTGAAATAGGTTTGGCCTGTGGCTTCATCCAGCGCTGAATCAGCCGAAACATACGTCACCACCCCGTCAATGGGGTCATAGGTGCGGCGGTTAAAAGCGGTGACGACTATTCTGGCGCTTTGCCCGACGCTGACATTGTCGACATCGGAAACACCGACGCGAAATTCCGTCTCAAGCCCGGCCTTTTGCGGCACGATTTCTGCGATCACCTCGCCGGGGGCAACCACGCCACCAAGCGTGTGCGCTGCCAGTTTCACAACCGTTCCCGATTGTGGGGCCTTCAGCTCGGTCAGGTTCAGGCTGCTGCGTGCGGCCTGCAACTGGTCCTTGATCTGTGCCAGTTCAGTGATCACGGTTGTCAGTTCTACCGACCGTTTTTCGGTATCGGCAGCGGCGAGTTGGGACAGTTTCGCTTCGGCCTCAAGCACCTGTTGCTTCATGCCGTTGATTTCAGATTTCAAATTGCCGACCTGGGAAATCTGCTCAAGCCGCTTCTTGTCGAGGTCCCACATCCGGCTTTTTGCCAGATAGCCGTCTTCAACCAGCGGCCGTGTGCGCTTCAGCTCCATTTTGGTGAAGTCCAGCAGTTGGCGGGCGCTGTTAAGCCGGGTCTGCAGACCTGCACGACGGTCTTTTAGAGACTCCATCTGGTGCCTTGCGGCGTCAAGCTCGGCGTTAAGGCGTTTGCGACCGGCATCGAATTCCCGCTCCTGTTCGCGCAACACCTGACTGTCTGCCGCGTTTCCATTTTCCGGTGCAATGGCTTGCGCACCGCGCAGACGAAGCCCGGATACGGACACTGTCTGACCAAAGGCTGCACCGGAGGTCTCCGCTTCCAGCCGGGTTTTCAGAGCCGACAGCATGGTATGACGCGCTTCCAACCGGGTCAGTTC
>CAJQPW010000339.1 GCA_905480295.1 uncultured Rhizobiaceae group bacterium
ATCCAGAATAACCAGGTCAACCAGTTCTGACTTCAGATGATTGACCGCAGGCAGTCCACCATTCACCGCTATCACTGAAAATTCGTCGTGCAGGGAAAACTGTTCGGCAATGGTTTCACGCAAGGCGTCGTCGTCATCGACGATTAGAATTTTCTTTTTTGTGCTCATTTGTCATGTAGTCCCGATGGCCTTATCAATTGCAAATGACTTTAGTTTGATGCCGCCTGCTTTGCAAAGGGCAACAGAGATCACGCATGGTAAGTTTTGATCAGGATATCGCAATACGGCATATAGCTGCCAATGGCCACCAGGCGACCGTGTCCTTGGGTACAATGGCATTTGCCTGCAGTATAGGGCCCGCCGGTATCACATACAGCAAATCGGAAGGCGATGGCGCGACGCCAGCCGGACACTGGCCAATGCGATATGTCATGTACAGGGCCGACCGCGTCGCCCGGCCGATAACCGGGCTGCCGGTTGAACGGATCCTGCCGGATTCAGGCTGGTGCGATGATCCGGCATCGCCTGACTACAACAAGCCGGTGGGGCTTCCTTACGGGTATGGCCACGAGAAGCTGTGGCGCGATGATCATTTGTACGATCTGATCGTCGTGCTCGGCCACAATGACAGTCCGGTAGTGCGTGGAAAGGGTAGTGCCGTTTTCATGCACGTCCGTCACCCGGACGGATCAGCAACGCAAGGCTGTATCGCTCTCCGGCAGGATCATCTGCGTCATGTACTTGCACGTTCCGGACCTGACACGGTTTTGCACATCGGCTGACAATCCAGGCCGATCCAGGTGCTGACCTGGAGCATTTGCATTCGATAAGACGGAGTCATTGTTCCTGATAAAAATATTGTATTTCATGGTGTTAGAGGAAATCAATTCTTCCGTCGCATTGGTACTACTCTAGGTTCTGGCACCGAAAATCGCACTGCCGACACGCACATGAGTAGCCCCCAGCTCAATAGCGATTTCAAAGTCCCCGCTCATGCCCATGCTGAGCTTGCTCACTCCATTGCGTTCGGCAATTGCAGCCAATTGGATGAAGTGCGGGGTCGGATCTTCATCAAACGGCGGGATGCACATCATGCCGGTTACGGTCAGGCCATAGGTCCCGGTGCACAGTTTCACGAATGCATCAGCCTGTTCCGGCACAATGCCTGCCTTTTGCGGTTCATTGCCGGTGTTCACCTGCACAAACAATTCCGGGCACTTGCCGGCGGACTGGGTCTCTTTTGCCAGTGTCCGCGCCAGCTTTTCCCGGTCGAGTGTTTCGATGGCGTCGAACAACGCCACTGCCTCGCGCACCTTGTTTGTCTGCAGCGGTCCGATGAGATGCAGGCAGATATCGGCATGGTCGTGCTTCAGCGATGGCCATTTGCCCTGTGATTCCTGCACCCTGTTTTCACCGAATACACGGTGGCCAAGCTGCAGTACAGGCGCGATATCGTCCGCGGAATAGGTTTTCGACACTGCGACAAGCGTAATATCGCTTGCCGCCCGGTTGGATTTTCTGGCGGCAGCCTCAATGCGGGCCGTCACATCATGGTAGCGTTCTATAATTGTATTCATCTTAATATGGCCGTCTTGCTTGCCCGTCAGGTTGCTTCCTGATACTGCACTTGCCAATACAGATCAGCATTAACCAACAGGCATATCACAACAAATGTCGACTGAGCGATACAATCCCCGCGGCGTAGAAGCCAAGTGGCAGAAAACCTGGGTCGATGCCGGCAGCTTTGTGGCCAGCAATACCTCGGACAAGCCGAAATACTATGTGCTCGAGATGTTTCCCTATCCGTCCGGACGCATCCATATGGGTCATGTCCGCAATTACACGATGGGTGATGTAATCGCACGTTTCCGCAAGGCGTGCGGCTATAACGTACTGCATCCGATGGGCTGGGACGCGTTTGGCATGCCGGCAGAAAATGCCGCCATTGAACGCAAGGTCCACCCCAAGTCCTGGACCTATGAAAATATCGCCACCATGCGCGGGCAATTGAAATCCATGGGACTGGCCATTGACTGGACCCGTGAGTTCGCAACCTGTGATCCGGAATATTACGGCCAGGAACAGCGCATGTTCATCGAGTTCTACAAGGCCGGACTGGTTGAGCGCAAAGTCTCGATGGTCAACTGGGATCCGGTTGACCAGACAGTACTGGCCAATGAACAGGTCATTGACGGGTGCGGCTGGCGCTCGGGAGCGCCGGTCGAGAAGCGCGAGCTTGCACAGTGGTTTCTGAAAATTTCCGATATGTCGGAAGAGTTGCTGTCGGCGCTGGACACATTGACCGACTGGCCGGAAAAGGTCCGGCTGATGCAGCGCAACTGGATCGGCAAGTCAGAAGGCCTGCGCTTTTCGTTTGTGCTTGAAGACGAGGCCGGCAACCAGCTTGACGACACGCTCACGGTATACACAACCCGCCACGATACCATTTTCGGTGCCAGTTTCTGCGCCATCTCGGCGGACCATGCCCTGACCCAGAAGGCTGCCGAGCACTCCGATACCATCAAGGCCTTCCAGAAGGAATGTGCCGCGCTGGGTACCAGTGAAGAAGCGATTGAACGTGCTGAAAAGAAGGGCGTGCCGCTTGGCATTTATGCGCGGCATCCGTTTGATGCCAGCAAGCGCTTGCCCGTGTATGCGGCAAACTTCGTACTGATCGGCTATGGTGAAGGCGCCGTATTCGGCTGCCCCGCCCATGATCAGCGCGACCTGGATTTTGCGCGCAAGTATGATTTACCCGTCATCCCGGTAGTTGCGCCGAAAGACACCGATGCGGCGTCTCTGCAAGTCGGCAATGAGGCCTTGCTGGAAAAGGACACGTCAACCGTTCACATGGTCAATTCGCAGTTTCTTGATGGCATGTCGGTCGAAGATGCCAAGGCCGAAATTGCCAGGCGAATGGCTGATGCTGGCATTGGCGAACGCAAGACGAATTACCGGTTGCGTGACTGGGGTGTGTCGCGCCAGCGCTACTGGGGCTGCCCGATCCCGTTTATTCACTGCGATGACTGCGGTGTAGTTGATGTTCCGCTTGCAGATCTTCCCGTCGTGTTGCCGGAGGATATCAACTTTGACAAGCCCGGCAATCCGCTTGAACGGCATGAACAATGGAAATCTGTTGCGTGCCCGAAATGCAATCGCCCTGCTCGTCGCGAAACCGATACTTTTGACACTTTTGTCGACTCGTCCTGGTATTTTGCCCGGTTCTGCTCGCCGCATTCGGACCAGCCGGTGGATAAGGACGCAGCGAGCTACTGGATGCCGGTCGATCAGTATATCGGCGGCATAGAGCATGCCATTCTGCATTTGCTGTATTCGCGCTTTTTCGTACGCGCCATGAAAAAAGTCGGCCACCTGGATTTTGAAGAACCGTTCAGGTCCCTGTTCACCCAGGGCATGGTGATACACGAAACCTATCGCTCGAAATCCGGTGAGTGGATCATGCCTACGCAGGTCGCAAGGCAGGAAGACAGGCTGATCGACACGGTAACAGGTGAAGCAGTTACGCTCGGGCCTGCGGAGAAAATGTCCAAGTCCAAGAGAAATGTCATTGATCCCGATGACATTATCGAACAATACGGGGCAGATACCGCCCGGTGGTTCATGTTGTCCGATACGCCACCCGAGCGTGATATTGAGTGGACGGAAGCCGGTGTCGTTGGTGCCTGGCGGTTTGTGCAACGTATCTGGCGTCTGGTCGGACAGGTTGCGGCCGATGATGTTGCGATCTTGCCGGACGTGTTGCACCAAAGTGCAGCAGCTAATGTGATTGAGCTTCGCAAAAGCACCCATATGGCGATCGCGTCTGTCGGTGATGACATCACCAATTTGCGGTTCAATCGGGCCATTGCACGGGTCTACGAACTGGTCAATGCGGTGGCGACATCGCTATCGACTGAAGGCAGGTCGGATGAATTGAAAATGGCGCAGCGCGAAGCCGCTGTGTCGCTGGTTCAGTTGTTTGCCCCGATGATGCCGCATCTGGCCGAAGAATGCTGGCTCGTACTGGGGTGCGACGGATTGGCCTGTGATGCCGAATGGCCGAATCACGATGAAAGTCTTCTTATCAGTGACAAAGTCACGCTTGTAGTCCAGATTAACGGTAAGAAACGTGCTGAAATGGAGTTTGCCAAGGGAGCTGACCGCCAGGCGGTAGAACAGGCATGTCTTCAGCACGAGAATGTGATACGAAGTCTGGACGGTTTCTCGGTGCGCAAGGTTATTGTTGTACCGGACAGATTGGTGAATATAGTCGCGGGATGATGATGTTCTCGAAACATATAATTAGATCGGTTGTTTTGGCTGGCTTGCTGGGTTTGTCTGCGTGTGGATACCAGCCGCTTTATGCGACCCGCGATGATGGATCTTCGGTTTCTCAGAAGCTTGCCGAGGTCAGCGTTGTCCAGCAATCAACCCGCGTCGGTCAACTGATCCGCAATGAAATCGTGCTCTCGACCAGACCGGTCGGTACCCAGGCCCAGGATCGGTACTATCTCAAACTCGACGCAAAGAGCGACGCGCAAACCTTGATCAACACATCAGACACGGTGCATCGCAGATTGGCTTACAATCTGACGACCAGATTCCAGCTGGTGGACGCTGCAACGCAAAATGTCCTGTTTTCCGGGAAGGCGTTCAGCCGGGTGCCTTACGACAGGCTGGAAGCATCGTTCGCGAATGTTCAGGCTCGCGTAAATGCCGAAGAGCAGGCAGCCAGGCAGGTCGGCCAGGAAGTGCGGACTCGTTTGGCGGCATTCCTCGCCACAAATTAAATGGCGGTGGTCAAGCCCG